>CAZKIB010000088.1:0-5171 GCA_964552425.1 uncultured Anaerolineaceae bacterium
CGCGAGTGGCTGGCTCACTCAACGAAGGCATACCTTCAGGTGCGGCAAACAGTCGAGTGTCTTGTGCGCCCCTCAGCCAGATTGTGGAGAGGGGCACAGGGGTGAGGTCACGGCTTGGCGGGCACAACGGCCTCGTCATAAAGATAGCAGGCCGCGTCGTGTTCTTCCGCAATCGGGTAGAGCGGGGGCTGCGCTGTCAGGCAGTGTTCCATGCGGTAGCGGCAGCGCGGGTAAAAGCGGCAGCCGCTGGTCGACGAACCGCGCATTTCTTCCTCGGACGGGAACTTGATGTCCATGTCCCATTTGTCGTCCGGGTCCGGTTCAGGGATAGATTCGATCAGCAGTTGGACGTAGGGGTGCTTGGGGTTCTCGATCACGCGGGTGGTTTCGCCCCGTTCCGCGATAGACCCCTGATACAGAATGTAAATATCGTCGCCGATCTGGTAAGCGGTGCTGAGGTCATGGGTGATGTACAGGAACGAAATGTTGGATTCGTCCCGCAGGCGCAGCATGATGTCGAGGATCATGGCGCGCAGCGAGGCGTCCACCATCGACACCGGCTCATCGGCCACGATCAGCCCCGGTTTGAGCAGGTAGGCGCGCGCGACCATCATACGCTGGCGCTGGCCCCCGGAAAGCTGGTGCGGGTATTTTTCGAGCACCTCTTCCCCGCGCAGGCCGACAATTTTCAGCGCTTCTTCGATCACGTCGCGCGCTTCGGACTTGTTATGCGCCAGCTTAAAGCGGCTGATGACCATATCGAAGATGTGCCGGACGCGGTAGAAGGGGTTGTAGACTTCGTAGGGGTCCTGAAAAATGGCCTGCACTTCGCGGCGGTAATTCAGTTTATCCGCGCCCTGAAGTTCGGCGATGTCCTGGCCCTTATACAGAATCTGGCCGGAAGTCAGCCCGGTGAAGCCGAGGACGGCGTTCGCCAGGGTGGTTTTTCCACTTCCGCTTTCGCCCGCGATGGTGGTGATCGTCGCCGGACGTTCATAGATGTTCAGGTTGAAGTCTTGCAGCGCGACAGTCTGTGGGCCGCCTTTGCGCCCGAACAAACCTTTGGAGCCGTAAATTTTGGTGGCGTTGCGAATTTCGAGCAGGGGTTTCGACGACGACATGACGGCTCCTTATTCGTACAGATGGCAGGCGACGTAGTGTTCGGGGCGCAGTTCGCGCAGCGGCGGGAACACCTTGCGGCATTGATCCATCACGTGCGGGCAGCGGAACTGGAAAATGCACCCCGGCGGCGGGTTGCGCAGGTCATGCGTCAAACCTTCTGTCACCTTGAGCGGCTTGCGTTCTTTAATGGATGGGATGGCGTCGATCAGAAGCTGTGTGTACGGGTGCAGCGGCTCCTCGAAGATCGACTTCACCGGCGCGATTTCGACGATGTTCCCGGCATACATCACGGCGATGCGGTCCACAAGCTGGGCTTGCAGGCCCATGTCATGGCCGATCAGGATCATCGACACACCCAGTTTGCGCTTCACATCCAGCAGCGTTTGCGCCACGACGCGCTGCACCACCACATCCAGCGCGCTGGTGGGTTCATCGGCGATAATCAGCGACGGATTGAGGGCGATGCCCATCGCGATACACACACGCTGTTTCATGCCCCCGCTCAGTTCGTGCGGGTACAGTTCGTACACGCGGGCGGGCAGGCCAACGAGGTTGAGCAGTTCGAGGATGCGCTCTTTCAGGGCCTGTTTGGAAATATTCGGCTCATGCGCGGTGATGCCATCGGCGATCTGGTCACGGACTTTCATCACCGGGTTAAGTGAGTTCATCGCGCCCTGCGGGATCAGCGAGGCTTCGCTCCAGCGCATCCTGCGCAGTTCCGGTTCGCTCAGTTTGAGCAGGTCCACGCCGTTGAGCAGCACCTCCCCGCTGACGATGCGGCCCGGCGGCTGCACCAGGCGCAGAATGCCGGCGGTGGCGGTGCTTTTGCCACAGCCGCTTTCGCCCACCAGGCCGAGCGTTTCGCCTTTGTACAGGTGAAAGTTGATGCCATTAACAGCGATGACGGCCCCTCTGGGCGTTTCATAGTGAATCCGCAGGTTTTTGACTTCGAGAACTTTTTCGCGAGTCTTTGCGGGTTTTTGATCGACGGCGGTTTCTGGCATACTCGTCATGATTGGCTCTGCAATCCTCTCAGGCGGGGGTTGGCGATTTCATCCAGGCCAACCGCGATCAGAAACAGGCCGGTGAAAATGAACACCAGCGTCAGCACCGGGAAACCCCACCACCACCACATGCCCCGCATGATGGCGGTTGTGCGCAGCGAATGAAAAATGGTCGTTCCCAGAGTAGGGTAGCGTGTGGGGCCGAGGCCGAGCGCTTCCAGGCTGGCTGCGGCGAGGATCACACCGGACACGTTGCCCGCGAAGCTGGATGCCAGATAGGGTAATAAGTTGGGCATCATCTCGCGGAACATAATGCTCAGGGTCGATTGGCCGGAAAGCTGGGCCATGCGCACATAACCGCGTTCGCGCATCGTCAGCACCTGGGCGCGCAGCAGGCGCGTCGGTCCCGGCCAGGCGAACAGCGCCAGCAGCAGGGCCATCGTTTCCAGATCGACCCGGCGCAGGTAGGTGGAAATGACCAGCAGCACGGCCAGCGAGGGGATCGTCAGCCACACGTCGGCGGCAGTCCGCACGAACGTATCCCACCAGCCCCCCAGGAACCCGGCAGAGAAGCCGAGGATCACGCCGGTAAGGATGCCGATGCCCGCCGCGATCACCCCGACGCGCAGGGAAGCCGGCGCGCCGACGATCAGCACAGCCAGCAGATCGCGTCCGCTGTTATCGGTTCCCAGCGGGTGGTCCAGCGTTCCGCTGGGCTGGAACACGCCGCGTGCCAGGCCAGTAGTCGTGGTGGTGGTCGTGCTCGTTTCGGCGGATGACTCTGTGGCGGCCTCATCCGGCGAGGTTTGGGTCGCCATCAGGCTGGTGAGTCCGCTCCCGCCCAATCCACTCGCCCCAAAACCGCTGGCGCGGGTGGGCACGGGGGTGGCCGCTGCGCCGGAGCCAGTCTGTTGGGTCGCCATCAGGCTGGTGAGTCCGCTCCCGCCCAGGCCGCTCGCTCCAAAACCGCTGGCGCGGGTGGGCGCGGGGGTGGCCGCAGCCCCGGAGCCAGTCTGCTGGGTCGCCATCAGGCTGGTGAGTCCGCTCCCGCCCAGACCGCTGGCCCCAAAACCGCTGGCGCGCGCCTGGGTAGCGGGCACTTCATCCTGTGCCGGGGCGACGGCTTCGGTGGGTATAACGATCTCGGCCTGCTGATTGGATTGGATCCAGAAGGGCGGCAGGTTTAGCGGCGAACTGGCGACCAGCGCCAGCCGGGTATCCCAGAAAAGGGAACCAAAGAAACCGACCAGCACCACGAACAGAATCATGCTGCTGCCCAGGAGGAAACGCGGATTAAACCAGGGGGAGTCAAACCGGTTGACGCGCTTGCGATAATCCTTGTTCTCATGTTCGAGCGGGGCGTTCTTGTCTACTGTGTCTGTCGCCATAGGGTTCTACCGTTTCTGATAGGAGATGCGCGGGTCGATCAGGGGATAGAGCAGGTCGATGACCAGCACCGCGAACGAAGTCGCCGCGATCAGCACAAACACCACGCCCTGCACGATGTTGAAATCGTTGTTGACAATACCCTGATACAGCAGATAACCCGTCCCCGGATACGAAAAGAGATATTCGACCAGAATGGAGCCAGCGACCAGACTGCCCATGCTCAAAGCCAGCGCTGTGACCTGCGGCAGAATCGCGTTGCGTACCGAATATCGAAAGAAGACCCGGCGCGGGCTTAAGCCTTTGGCCTGCGCCAGAATCATGTAATCCTCACCGTCGGTGGTAATCATCATGCCGCGCATCCCCAGCGCCCAGAAGCCCATCGACGCCACGACGATGGCAAGCGCCGGCATAATGCCATGCTGAATCACCGACACAATATACTGCCAGTTGAGGCCCACTTCGAGGCCGCGTCCATAGGCCCCGTTGGGCGGCAGGATGCGCAGGATGTAGGCAAAGAAATAGATAAATAACATGCCGAGCATAAAGAACGGCACGGAGGTGAAGATCAGCGTCACGGGCAGCAGCGATTTGAGAAACTTGGGTGTTCGCCGCCAGCCGAGCAGCGCGCCGATGATGTTGCCCCCGATAAAGGAGATCACCGTCGCGATAAACAACAGGCCGATGGTCCAGGGCAGACCGCGCAGAATCAGTTCGGAAACGCGGGCCGGAAACCAGGCCAGAGAATAGTCCAGATCAAAGGTGAGCAGGTTCGTCACATAGCGGCCATACTGCACCAGCGGGGGATCATCCAGCCCGAATTTGGCGCGCCACGCAGCAATGATTTCCTCTTCATTTTCGATGCGGCCTGCCTGTGCCGACATGCGGCTGATCATGGCCGCTACCGGGTCACCCGGCATCATTCGGGGAATGATGTAAATGAGTGTTGCGCCAATCCAGATCGTCAGGAAAAACATCCCGATCCGCTGGATAATGTAGCCAGTGGTTAATCCTCGCATGAATTCTTAACCTTAAAAATACCTCTAAAACATGATGACTTATTTTTGGTTCGCATCCTGCACGGTTCTGGTTTTGACCAGAAGCGGTTCAGTCCAATTCTGAAAACGCTGCCGTCCTGTCAGACACAGGTTTGGGTCGCAGGGGCGGATCGCGATCCACCCCTGCAAACGACGAAACCACATATTCAGTCTGAGAAACATGGACAGGGGCAGATTTTAACCCACCCCTGCGGTAAATCAGACAGACTTAGCCGGCCGGCTGAATTTCGTGAATGACGAGGTGTGTACTCTGCCACCACGTCCACGCGGAGGTGTAGTTGTTTTCCGCAGTCGGCCAGTTGACCCAGTACGTCCAGTTGTGCGGGATCAGTTTCTTGGCCTGTGTGACCGGGATGGTCGGCAGTTCGTCGAGGTAGATGCTGGCGGCTTCGATAAACAGCGGCTCAATGGCGGGATCGCCGAGCGGAAGCGTGCCGATCTGGTCGACCAAGTCGCTGTAGCGCGCGTTGTTCCAGCGCCAACCGTTGGTGTTGGCACGTTCGCCCACCGGCTTGAGCCAGCTGTCGTTCAGGGTGTCCATTGAGAACCAGGGTTCGTTGACCGAACCGCAGTTCTGCCAGCCCATGCGCGCCTCGAAGTT
>CAZKIB010000088.1:5196-12077 GCA_964552425.1 uncultured Anaerolineaceae bacterium
CGGCTTCGTTGCGGGTGCTGGCATTGATGCCGGCAGCCTGGAACTGTTCGACCAGCACGGCGGCGATACGCTGTTTCTCGATGAACGCCTCGTGCGTGGTGATGTCCATGTCAAGCTGTTCGCCGTCTTTGGCATAGTAGCCGTCCGCGCCGAGTGTCCAGCCGAGTCCTTCAATGAGGCCTTTGGCGGCATCCACGTCGAAGGCCCACAGCGGATACTGTTCATAGACACCGGCAGCGTCGAGCAGGTCGGTGTAGTAGTTCAGCGGCGCATAGGCCGGGAACATGAAGCGGGACGGAACTGTTGTGCCTTCGTAGGCGATTTCGACGATCTGGTCGCGGTTAATCAGGTGATTAACGGCGCGGCGCATTTCTTTGGTGTCCCAGGGCGCAACGGTGGTGTTGAATTCGAAGCTGCGCGGGCAGGGGTCCAGGGTCGCGTAGGGCAGGTCGGGCAGCCAGGCGCGCACGTTGGGGTTCTGGGCGGCCATCGCTTCAAACGTACCTTTGGTGATGTCCATGAGGCTGTCGAGGCCGTTGTCGGCCATCAGAGCCGCGCGGGCTTCTTCGGGGCCAGCCCAGTTCCAGATCAGGCGGCGAGGAGCCGGCAGATCTTTAAAGCCAGCCTCAACACCCCACCAGTTGTCGTTCCGGTCATAGATGAATTCGGTTTCACTGACCGAAGTGAGCGTGTACGGTCCGGTGAAGACCGGCCAGCCCTGCTCAGGGTCATAGTTCTTGAAGGTCATCGGGTCCTGACCTGCCCAGATGTGTTCCGGCAGAATATTGACACTGCCCCAGATGCGCACCGAGAAGTTGTCCAACTGGAAGCGCGGGTTGGGGTTGGTCAGGGTGAATTGAACCGTCAGGTCATCGACTTTTTCCACGCTGGCAACCCACTGCTGCAAGCGGCCTGCGTCTGACAGGGTGGCATGTTCGGGCAGCAGCAGCATGTTGATCGTGTAGACCACATCATCGGCATTGAAGGCTTCACCGTCGCTCCATTTGACGCCGTCACGCAGGGTGAGCGTCCAGACATCGAGCGTATCGTTGGCGGTCATGCTTTCGCCCAGCCATGGCGTATACTCGCCAGTTTCATAGTTCAGAATGAACAGGGGTTCGATCATTGACTGGTGGAAGCCGTGATCGCGGCGGTTGCCGGGAACATAGGGGTTCCACAGTTCGGGGTCAACCACGCGCCCGCCGTCAATGTCAAAAATCGCAGTTTCTTCGCGGGGGACATCCTGCCCGACCACGACGTGTACCGCGAGTGTAAGTGTCAGTGCAGCGATGAGCAGCACAAGGAGACCAGGCCAGAGTTTTTTGTTCATTGTTCGCTCCATGAAAAATAACAACTGTAATATCTATCAAAACAGATCGTTAACGAGTTGGATTCGCTTATCTCAACTCCTTTCTTTATATCGGTTAACATTCCAACCATAGACTAGCATACCCGTCTGATTTTTGCAAAAAGCCTCATGAATAATCAACACCTGACCGCAGAATATTCAGCCTGATGATCGTTTGATGATCGCGCGCTGATGGTATCTGCTCAAAACGATCAGACCTTCTCATTCTGGCACATGATAAAAGTTGATAACAGCTTTTAAGGATTTTTAACGGTCTGTAAGGGGCGCTTCAGAAATCGGGGATAAAACCAGCCCCTCTGATCGGTATGCTGACCAGAGGGGCCGGGAGGGTTCCGTTTACACTTTGCGGGCGACGCGACGGGTGAGGGCGTCCACCTGCGCTTTGGATTCCTTACGCGCTTCGGTCAGTTGGGCGACAGTCGCGCCGGGGCTGTGCAGCAGGTCGAGGATGACCTTTTCCGCCGCGATGAATTCGTCCCCCACATCGGCCACATCCGCCGCGATTTCGCCGGGAATATTGGTGACACCATTGATGTCGCCATGCAGCAGGTCATTCGGGAAGACCGCCAGCCCGCCGACATGCACCGGGATATGAAAGTCGAACATGCGGATATAGCCGTGCGAACACACCGCGCCGTCGATAAACACCGGGAAGTTGATGGCGCGCACCTGGTCGAGGTCGCGTCCGGGGCCATTCGTCACCAGTCCCACCGCGCCGAAGGTTTTATAGGTGGTACACATGATCTCGCCGAAAGTCGCGGCCAGCGGGGGGCTGTCCAGGTCCTGAAACACCACCACAGGCGGGCCGGACAGTTCGCCAAAGCGCGAGACCTGATCGTCAATGGCATAGGCTTTGCCGACCTTCGCGTCAAACGCGGTGCGACACGTGACCGTCGCCGCGAACCCGACCATCGGGGGCATTTCCGGGAAGGCCGCCTTGATGCTCTTGTCCATAAAGCCGACGCTGCGCGGGCGCACCTCAAACAGTTCGATGATGTTGCAGATCGTCGGCGTGTCGAACGTTCGCAGTTTGGTGAGGACTTCGGGCGTGATCGGGTTCATGAGGGTTCCTTTTTTATATCGCCGGATTCATGGATTCGATCATAGCCTGTTTATGCGCCCCCGCAACCGGATTGGACAGGGCCAGGGTGAAAGTGCCTGGTGCTAAGTGCTTAGCACTATGTACTGTGCTTCGAAAGCAGATTGCGCGCCCGCAGCACCTCATCCAGCGCGCTGATGGCCGAGCGCTGGGTATAGACCACGCGGGTATACACGGTGATGTTAATCAGTTCGGCGATGGAACGGCGCAGTTCGTTGCCCTCATCGACATACTGATCGAGCAGAGCGGTCATCTGGACTTCGGGCGGGTCGGGCGGGATCATGAACAGTGGGTTGCCTTTTTCGTCGCGGGCGTTCTTGCCCCCGGTAAAGGTGACAAACGTGCGCCGGTTGGAAGCAGCCTGCACCACCGCGCGGAATAAATCCGAGGCGTGGATGCGGTCCGGTGTGATAGCGACATCCCCTTCATGCACCTGATCGCTGAAGTTGACCGTCAGTGTATCCATCTCGCGCGCGAAGCCCATCAGGTACTTGCGCATGTTATTGCCGTTTTTGATGAACTCGCGGTAATGGGCGCGCATGGCCTGTTCACTGTCGTGAATGCTGTGGGGCACGAACAGGGGATGGCCCAGGTCGGAGTGGGCCGGAATGCGATCCTCACCGGGTTCGCCATCCGAAAAGTAGATGACCATTGGCTCCTGCCAGCGAAACTTGTCCGAGGCGATTTCCAGGCTGGTGATGCCGCCAAAGGTGCGCGGAGAGACTTCATACAGGTTGATTTTAGCCGCCGCGCGCGCCGCCATTTCCAGCTTGTGATCGGTTGCGAAATCGTACTCGCGCCCGTGTGTGTCCGGGTGGATCTGCGGGTCAAAGAAGTAGATGCCGTGCCCGGTCAGCCAGTCGTTGATCGGGTCGCGCTCGGTATTGCGCAGCAAAATCCCCTCGGCGTTCAGGATGTTGCAGGCCCCGCCGGAAAACACCTGTGTTTTTTTGACATCCGTCGTGTCGCCGGTCAGTGTCCAGGCCTTTACCGCGCCGTTCTCGTTGTACATGTGTGTGCGCCCCTTTTTAGGTGTGTATCCCGTCGATCTTGGTAGGGGCGATTCGCGAATCGCCCCGGCATTCTACCGTAAGGTGTAGTGTCTCTTTTCAGGTGATGTTATCCCCTATTGTACGCGCAGGTTGCGCCGGGGATTGTGTTAAGAATTTCAAATTATGGGCAGGTGCGTTACGATTGCCTGTAGAGATGAGGAAGGCACAGGCGATGAACGCGAACGATATTCTGAAGTACGGACACCGGACGATGCTCGACACGCTGGACGGGCTGGACGAGGCGCACTGGCACACGCCGGGGGTGTGTGGGGTCTGGTCGGTGCGCGAGATTGTGGCGCACCTGGCGTCCTATGAACAATGGCTGATCGAAATTTTCGACTCGGTGCTGACCGGCCAGCCGGTTCCGTCGCTGGAACGTCTGGCACGGGGTTTTGATGCTTTTAACGAATACGAAGTGACCCAGCGCAAAAATCATACTGTGAGCGAGGTGCTGGCCGAGTTCAACGACAAGCACGCCCGCACGCTGGACCAGATCGCGCACATTCCGCCGGAAAAGCGCCGCGAGAATGGGATTCTGCCCTGGTACGGCGCAGAGTACGACCTGGACGATTTTCTGGTGTACACGTTTTATGGGCACAAGCGCGAACACGCCGCGCAGGTGGCAGTGTTCCGGGACGGGCTGAAGTAGCCTTTCAGCCGGTCAGCGATCAGGCTGTGGGCCGCTGGTTACACTGGGATAGTGTATTTGTGGCAGCGTAAAGGTGACTGTCGTTCCCAGACCTTTTTCGCTCGACAGCCAGATGCGCCCACCCTGTGCCTCGATTGCCAATCGGCAAAAGGTCAGTCCTAGTCCTGTACCTGCGGCAATACCTTTCTGGTGGGCTTCAACCTGGGCATATTTGTCAAAAATTCTCTCGGTCCACTCTTTCGGAATACCGACTCCCTTGTCGGCGATACTGATAGCAGCCATATGGTCCGTGTGTGGCGCTGCACGCACCAGAACAGTGGCGTCCTTCGGGCTGTACTTGAGCGCATTACTTACCAGATTGACCAGCACTCGCACAGAGAGTTCGCTGTCCGCCAGCACAAGTTGTGTGTCAGGTTCTATTTCGCTGATTATGTTAATCCTGCCCCGCAGGGCCATCGCCGACACCTGCTGGAGTGCCGTATCAAATAAGTCCTTAACATCGGTGGGCTGCGCGTTGAGGTCGAACTGCCCACTTTCCAGTTTCCCTAAATCCAGGAGGGAGTTAACCAGCGTCATCATTCGATTGCATGACGCGATACTTAGTTTCACGATCTCGGTCAGGCCGTCATCCAGCTTATCTTCCGAAAAATCGAGCAGATACTGAAGTCCCGCCAGTGCATTGGAAAGCGGCGAGCGCAGATCATGAACGATAAACTGCGCCAGCTCATCCTGCCTGATTCTGGCGGCGTGCAGGGACGACAGGGTGTAGGTTACAATCAGGAAAAAGCCCAGACGCACGCCCGCATTCCAGAAAGGGATCGCTGTGGATGAATACGATTTGCCACTCGCCAGGTCAACCGCCAGCCAGATCAGCGCACCCACAGCCGAGGCCGCGACTGCGATGCGCAGGCTGTGGATGAACCACGCGATCATCGCAATAGGAATCAGATAAAATATCGAGAAACTCAGTTCTGACCCCGTAATATGATCTGCCACACCGAACAGCACAAAGAGGATGCCACCCAGAACGACTACAAATGTCTGCGATTGTTTTTGAAGGTAGTCGAGGAGTTTCATGGTTTTCTGTCCAGTTTTCTGGGACCCGTATAACCCTAATCTGGATTATATAGCTTTTATTGGACACGCTGTAATGTATTGAAACTTTTTTGTTGGGACACCTTGCGGGTCTGCATGTTTCAGGGGTACAGATCGCGGCGTTCCGGGATAGGTTGAAGCAAGATAGTTGATTAGCCCGTTAATCTGTCAGCATTTCAGCATGTCAGCGAACCCAACAGGCGATAGCCAGATGGGCAGGTCCGGGTTGTCCGCTGGCCTTTTTCAGTTGTCCGATACAGAGCAATTGAACTGTGTGAGCAGTTTGGCACAGGTTGGCATGGGCAGGATGGACGTGTGTTCTGCTTTTTGTGGTGAGCGGTTGATGTTCGCCTGATTTGCTTTCAGTGAAAGGTTGTGTTACTTTCTTTCGTTGTATTGCAATCTTCAGGCTAAATAACGCTCTTACGGCCTGAAGCGCAAGCAGGTAATGAAAAATAATTTTGGATAAGGAAGGGAAAAAATGTTGAAGAAAGCCACTGTATTGTGTGTGCTGGTGGCGCTGATGCTGGCTGGTGTGGGAAGCATCTCGGCCATCCGTTATGGTGATCCAGATGGCGACGGGCATCCCTATGTGGGGCTGATGGTCGCCAAGGATGCCAACAACAATCCGCTCTGGCGGTGCAGTGGGACCCTGCTGTCCTCGAGGGTGTTTCTGACCGCTGGACACTGCACGGAATCGCCGGCCGCCTCAGCCGAAATCTGGTTTGAATCTGAGGTTTTCCGGGGCGACCCGGCCTATGGCTATCCGAATGAAGGACCGACCAGCGTCACCGGGACGACTTACACACACCCCAGCTATGTGCCTGGCGCGTTCTTTCTGTACGATCTGGGCGTGGTGGTTCTGGATACGGATGTGAGCCGCAGTGTCTACGGCAGGCTGCCTGATCAGGGTGTTCTGGATACGCTGGCAACCGCGCGCGGTCAAAAAGACACGACGATTACGGCGGTGGGCTACGGTCTCCAGCGTGTGCGGAGCAACCCGGCTGGCCCGGACTTTACGCTGGATGATCTACGCCGCGAAATCGCGGTCCTCAATCTGGTGAGCGTGCGGGGTACGGCGGGCGTTCCACGTGGGACTTCGGTGCTGCTTTCAGGCAACGCCAAAACCGGCGGGACCTGCTTTGGCGATTCCGGCGGCCCGCTGTTTCTGAACGACAGCAATGTGGTGGTCGCTGTGACTTCCTTCGGAATTAATGGCAACTGCGCGGGTGTGGGCGGGGGCTATCGTGTCGATATGCCGGACGACCTCAACTGGGTTCGAGGTTTCGTCGGCTGACGATCTTCTGCCTACAGCCGCATCAATTCCTCTATTGAGCCGTGCGAACAGGGTCAGCTTTGGCCCTGTTCTGCATTCAGGCACGCCGCCGCTCTGATTTCGGTCAGGTCGCGCAACCCAGATGATCGACGATACGAAAAAACAGGCTTATAATGAAATCAGGGAAACGTGAGGACTGACAGGCCGTTTCCTGGCAAAACAGATGTTATCAGGTAGAGGGCAATCTGATGGAATTTCAGAATCTGACTCACCGGATTATCCTGCATTATGCCATCGCCATCGGGTGCGTGCTGGTGGTGGTGCTGAATATTATCCCTGAT
>CAZKIB010000088.1:12105-22845 GCA_964552425.1 uncultured Anaerolineaceae bacterium
GTGGCTGGCGCTGTGCGTGGCCGGGTCACTGAGCATCCGGCACGAGGCGCGGACGCACGGCAGGAAGATTTTTAATATCGTGCTGGACTTCCGCAATCTCCACCGGCGCTCTGGTGGGGAATCGTCGGGCCGCTGAGGGCGCGGAAAACGGACACGGCTCGAAACACGTGCGCCTGTTCCCCATCGTTTACTGAGCCGAAGATATGAAACTAAACTTTAGGATAGTCTCACTACTATAGACAGGGGGTTTCAACCTCTTGCAACGGGCTAAAGCCGCGTTGTCTGTCCTAAAACCGAAGTCTAGCAAGTTATGATCGCCTCAGTACAGGCGCGCACAGACTCACGGTCCGGTATTGTCCAGCAGATACAGCAGCACAACACTGTTTTCAGTGTAGAACAACTGCGGCACAAACTGGCGGGGCAGCACCTGCCGGAAGAACTGGTCGAGCATGAAGTTTGTGCTGTTGTGATAATCCGGTATCAGCGGGTCATAGGCCAGCGCGCCGCGTGCCGTGCTCAGGGCGTCCTGGGCGGCGGGCTGATCCCCCAGGGCCTGTGCCAGACGCGCTTCACCCAGCAGCAGCCACAGATGGGAATCCCATCCCTGCAAAACATTCTGAGCCTCGTCGAACCAGCGGGCCGCGTCTTCGGGGTTATTCTGAGCCAGCGCCAGCAGTTCGCGCAGCACCAGATTGTTGGGGGTGTCCGGGAAGGCATCGCGCCTGTCCAGCCGCGCAGCCGCTTCGGCGAACTGGCCGGCTTCCATCAACAGCGCGGCCTGCGCCAGCGCCGAACGATTTTCTGGCGTGCTGCGGATTTCGGCCGGTGGCGAAGGCGTTCGGGGAAGCGGAGTCTGGCCCCATGCCGGGTGCAGGTCGGCGTCCGGGTCGGCCACAAGCGCCTGCGCATAGGCGGCGCGAGCCGGCTCTTCCAGACCGAGCGCTTCGGCATACAGCCCTGTGTTGTAATGGAACAACCAGGATTCTGGCGCAAGAGCTGCCGCGTGCTGGATCAGTTCCAACCCGCGCTGCTGCTCACCGGCCTGCCAGTAGAGAGCCGCCAGGTTGGCCGCGTAGGGGGCGTAATAGGGTTCCAGCGCGGCAGCCCGTTCATAGGCGTTGATGGCTGATTGCAGCGCCCCGGTCTCACCGTCCTGCGCGGCCAGGCTCCACAGATAGCCCTGCTGGGCCGGGTAGACCACCAGAGCGGGGTCAGCCGCCGCTACAGTCACCAGCGCCTCTGCTGTTTCCGCATACGCCCGGCCTTCGATGCCAGCGGATAAGGCGTGTGTGTAACGCGCATAGGTCCATGTGTCCCAGAACCCGCCGGCAAACAGGGCAGCCCACAGGACGATCAGTGCCGCGCTGCGCAGGCCAGTCCCACGCGGGGATAGGACCGGCTCCGGGGGCTGCGGCGCAGTCACCACGACCACAGCCAGCAGCACCAGCAGCGCGACGGTGGGCATCAGCGTGGTAATGTCCACCAGATGGATCACGCCCAGACCGGCCAGCATCGATGCGCCGGCCAGTCTGTAAACCGGGTCGTGCGGCCCACCGCGCCGCAGGGCGCGGATCAGCAGGCCGCCTGTCCCGACGGCGGCGATGATCCCCAGCAGGCCAAGTTCCCCGGCCAGGTTAATGGGCAAACTGTGGGCATGATTGTGAACGTTATGCGGCGGCAGCGAAATCCAGCGTGGCAGATGCTGTCCGAAGGTATTGGGGCCGCGCCCGGCCAGCGGATTTTCCGCCCACATATTCAGGGCTGCCTGAAAAAGTTCAGGTCGACCCGACAAACCGCGCCCCTCGCCGGACAGAGAAAGGCCTACATTCAGCGCCGCCGCGCTTCCGATCACGATGAATGTAACCAGCGCGCCGGCTATGACGAATCGAACGGGCCGGGACTGGGCGTTCCAGCGCTGTCGCAGGGCCGCAATCGACAGCAGGTTCCTGTTCATCAGCAGCAGGACCAGCCCCACCAGCAGGGCCACACCCAAACCTACCCAGGCGCTGCGCGAATCGGTGAGAAACAGCAGCACGCCCGCCAGCAGTGTATAAACCGCCAGCACGCCGCGCACCAGCCGCGAACGCACCCGCATTGCCTGCGCGATTCCTATGAGGATGACCACGACCAGAAAGGTCCCCAGGTTGTTGGCATTGGTGCCGGCCAGACTCCGGGGGCGGTAATCCAGCACGCCGCTGTCCACGCGCTGGTAAGTCAGATACACTTCGATAAACCCGAACAGCACCACGATCAGGCCGCTGAACAGGATGACATCCACAAACGTCTGGCGTTTGAGGCCCCGGTTCGCCAGCAGATCGTGCAGCACATACCACAGGCCGGCATACAGACCCACGTACCACAGGGTCAGCACGATGCGGCGCGCAGAGTCCGGGTTCATCAGCAGCGATGCGCCAAACGCCAGCGCCCACAGGGGCATCGCGGAATCCAGCGGGGTGCGATGCCAGCGCCAGCCGGCCCGCCAGCGCGCCAGCAGCCACACGCTGACCACCACCAGCAGCGCCACCAGCGAAACCATCCGCCCGGTGGGGTTCAGGATGTTCCAGAAATTGGCGCCGACCAGCAGCGCGTAGAGCAGCACAAAAATGGATGTAACCCGCACCAGTGATTGAACCAAACCCGTGTCTCCCGCAGCCGCCGCGCATCCTCGATTGTAAACCCGAATGCGAATACGCACTGCGCGCCGGTTTATCTGAAAAACAGGCAGGAACAGGCCGGTTTGCCGGCGCCATCACCAACTCCTGCGGTTCAGTCTGCGATTTCAGAGCGCGCCTGACTCATGGGCGACTTCGGGAAAAAGCGTGTCGATCAAAGGGGGTCGGGGAAAGACCTGTGTGAAATACTCATGCCCCATCAGCTCTTTCAGCATATCCAGCGGAAACATGTCCGGGGTGATCGGATACTGGCTGCGGTGCGCGGACATCGCTCTGATCTTGTGGGGGACATAATCGCCCACATCAATGCAGTGGGTGGCCTGCCCAACATCCATGAGCGCCGCTGTCTCGCCCTGGCTGCCTCGATCCGCGCCGCCGGTAATGGCTGCGTCGCCCCCGCGTCCGGCGAACAGGACCGCCTCCGTCATCGACATCACCAGACAGGTCACATTATTCTGCGCGATCACATGCGCGATCCGGCGCTGGTTGAGCGCCAGCCCCAGTTCTCCAAAGAAACTGCCCGGCCCCAGTTCACTCAGTTTTTCGAGTGTCCCATCATCATGTTCACGGACGACCTGCGCCTGCCCGGACAAAATCAGGTACAGGTCTTTGGCCGTTTCGCCCTGTTCGATGATGTAAAACCCGTTTGGATACCAGTTGACATCAATCCGGTCACTCGAATAGTTCAGCATGGTGGTTTCTTCAGCGAAAAGCAGCAGCGCTTTAACAAAGTCTGTCGGGTCAATCTGGCTGATAATGTCGCTTCTGGACTGCCGGCCGACCAGCCATCGGGACAGGGTCTGGAGCATCAGCGTGCGGCTGTGGGGGAAAAAGCTATGATACAGTTTGTCCGGGGTGAAGGCTTGCAGACCATCCACAATCTGGTGGGGAAACTGGTGGCGGTCCCCGGCCAGGGCACAGGCGAGTGTCGTCGCTTCGCCAATCGCGATATGGTCAGGATGTCCATAAGCCCCGTCCGGGCCAAAGGTAATCACCACTTCCGGGCGAAATTCCCGGATGATCCTGACGACATCCGCGACAAGCACCTGAAGGTCCAGATTCTTCAGGGTTCCATCCCCATAATCCAGACAGATAGCCTGCTGCGCCCCCAGGTGCTGGCAGGACAGTTGCAGTTCCCCGGCGCGCACACTGCCCAGCGTGCGCCGTGTGGCGATATTCGCGTCCCGGATCTGGCCGGCATCGCCTTTTGTGGCCGATACGACCATGACCTCACAGCCCTGTGCGCTGTATCTGGCAATGCTGCCACCCGCGCAGAACACCTCATCATCAGGATGGGCAAACACACACAGCAAACGGCGGGTCATGGTTAAAAACCTCTCTACTCAAAAAGCGTTCTCTTCACAAAAACGGGTCTGTTTGTGGATGATGGGCCAGGCGCGGCTTTTTATCGTTGGACGACCCTCGTTTCCAAACTGTGCAAAAGTCAATCTGAGCCGGTAGTCGATAGTCTCTGGTCTTAAGTAGATAACCTTCAGAATAGGCGAATAGCTGAGACAGAACCATGTGTCTATTTCAGATGTAATCAGAAATCTTCAAGGTTATCAGGACAGCGCACAATAGAGCCATCTTCGCCTCTGAAAATGTTAAGAATCGTTCCAGCTTTGATGATTACCTTCGGGTTGGTTCCAAAATCAACCCTCCGGTATTTTGAATATGATCTACTCACAAGCTCAATCGTTCACGAGACACATATCTTTTTTCATTTTTTGCTTGCTCACCAGATAATCCTGGGGTGTGGATAACATAGTGAAAGTAATCGGGAGAACTGCTTAGAAAGGTGTGTGCTTCTCCTGGCATTACAACTAATATATCTCCCTTAGTAAGATCTACATCTTCTTGCTCAATGCGTATCAGGGCTTGACCCTTAACAACCAGATAGATTTCTGTGATTTCCGTGTGTAGATGTGGCTCATCTATTCCCTGATTCGCATAGCCAATAGAAATCGCCACTTCTGAATTCCAGGGACCGATTGACCAACCCTTCGCATCTGTACCGGCTTTTTCAAGTCGCATTCTAAATTCCCGTCACCGTTTGAATTCGGAAAATACTACTGCGAAATGTTGGTTTAAGATACGGCGGAGTCAATTGCCAGCATCTCGTTCACATGCTAATTGCAGCCTAAGACGCCAGCACCTGTTCGTCGAGTGTCTCAAGATCATCCGCCAGGTCCATGCACAGACCAGCGGTGTCCGGCACTTCAATGTACCCGTCCACCGGTTCAAGCTGGTGCTTGCGGAAGACATTGCTGCGCCGCCCCGCCTGGAACAGCCATTCCTGCATCGGGCACGCGGTCAGCGTCTGCGCCGCGATCAGGTGTGTGGACGCCCATTCGCCATGATGCGGGATGACCGGGATACCGGCAGCCGAGGCCAGCGCGCAGATTTTGGTCATTTCGGTCAGGCCGCCCGCCCAGGTTACATCCGGTTGCAGAATGTGGACGGCTTCGGCATCCAGCAGCGCTTTAATGCCCCAGCGGGTGTACTCATGTTCGCCGCCGCTGATCGCCACGCCGCGCACCGAACGGCGCAGTTCGGCGTACTGTGGGATCATATCCGCCATGACCGGTTCCTCAAACCAGTAAGGCCGGTAGGGGGCCGCCAGTTCGACCATGCGCAGGGTGTAGGGCACGTTCCAACTGTTCCAGGCGTCAAACATCAGGTCGACATCCGGCCCGGCTGCCTCACGCGCCGCCGCGATCACCGCCAGATTTTTACGCAGGCCGGCCTCGCCATCCCTGGGGTCACACGGCAGAAACCACTTGATGGCGGTAAAGCCCTTCGCCACCACTTCCTGCGCGCGCTCCGCCACCTTGTCCGGCTCCACTGAATAACCGAGCATCGAGGCGTAGGCGCGTATCCGGGAGCGCGTGGGTCCACCGAGCAGCACATAGACCGGGGCATTCAGCAGCCGGCCTTTCAGGTCCCACAGGGCCAGGTCGACTTTGCTCAGGGCCATCATCGGTGTGCCTTTGCGCCCGTGAATGGCATGGCGGTACATCTTGTCCCAGATGCGTTCAACCGCGTGCGGGTTCTCGCCGATCAGCAGTTCCGCGAAATACTGTTTGATATGGTAAATATCTTCGGCTGCAATGGGGCCATACTGCCCGCTAACTCCCGCGTCCGTATCCACGATCAGGAAGTAACCATCCACCGGATAGGGCGGCCCGGAGGACAGGTCGGCAATCGGCCAGCGGCGCTCCCGGCGGAGCAGTTCGGGGTAAATGTGGGTAGGGCGGGTCATGCTGGCTTCGCCGAGCGGTTCGTGGTAATCCCACTGGCCGCTGACATGCAGTGCCCGGACGCGGTCTATTTTCATAAGATTTCTCCCCAAAAAAGTTATTGGGTAATTTTAGCGAGAAATCACGGCCTGACCACTTGAGGGTCTGATTTAAGCGTGGGTGATGAACTTTTCAGTCTGTGCCGCCGATTGAAATCGACGGCAAGGTAAAACAAGTCCCGCCGGGACTGGGGCAGCGCGGGTCTGAATCCTGAAATTATCAGCGTTGTTTTGCCGGATAGTTTCGCACTGTCCGGCAAGGAGCAGTATAGAACATCCTCTACTGTGCCAGGGCTTCCAGCGCCTCGCGGTTGAGGACGCGCACCAGCGGATAACCGGCGCTGAGAGTTCCATCGTCCACCAGTTCCCGCAGCACGCGGTTCAGATGGCGCGGCGTTATCCCCATCAGGGATGCGAGTCCTTCCTTGTCCGGCAGCAGGAGCGCGCCTTCGGCGTTCACCGCCGGCTGCGCCAGCAGATACACAGCCAGCCGGTTGATGACGGGCAGCACCTGATTCTGTTGCAGCGTGTTGGTCTTGTACAGTTTCTCGCGGAGCTGCTCGATCAGAAAGCGCAGAAAACGTGGATCATCCGCCCCAAAGCGGTCTACCACCGCGCTGGCGATACCCAGCATGGTCGTATCCTGCGTGGCGATCACGTTGCTGTTCAGCCGCGTTTCGCTCAGGATTTCAAAGTCGCCGATAGCCGTAAACGGCTTCGAGACCGCTATCACGGCCAGCTTGCCATTCAGGTGATAATGGCTGCACTGCACCTGCCCTTCGACCAGAAAATACAGGTAATGCTGTTCATCCTGTTCGACGTAAATGTCGCTGTAGATCGGAAAATGGAACAGTTGCAGGTGATCGAGCAGGTCTTCATTGAGAAACCGGGTCATGCCAAATTTGTCCACATACTGCTGGATGGTCTTTTCAGCGCTGGCGATGCGCATGGTCCCTCCTGTCTGCCAGGCAGCCAAAAGTCTTTAGTCTACAGTCCATAGTCAAAAGACAAAACCTGATCCGAATCAACCGAAAATACGATGATGGGTCTTTCAACTAAAGACCAGAGACTATTGACTGCTGACTTCATTGTACAACAGCACCATCAAAAGTTGAGGACATATGTCCTTGAGGCCGCTGCCCACCTGGTATACGCTGGTTTCCATGAAACACAATCGAGTGAGGAGACCAACCATGTTATTCAGAAATGCCATCCGCCAGACACAGGAAGCCCGGCTTGCGCCGGTGGCCGCGCCGGCGGCATCGACCCCGGACAATGCGCAGGGTGATGAGGAACTGTCAAAGGCCGAACGCCGCCGTCAGATGTACGAACGCATCGCCCAGGGGAACGCGCTGGCCGAGGCCGAGGATCACGCCCGCCGGAGGTGGAATGGCCGCTGACGAGTCCCCTTTTTTTCGGGCCGGACCGTGTGCAGCCTATCCGATAAAGCACCCCAAACCCCTTCAGGATTCAGGTTCCGCTGCCCCGGTCCCGGCGGGACCTGGTATGTCTTGCCAGCCATTTCAACCGGCGGCATAAGCTGAAAATTCGCAGCGCCCCCAGAGCGGCGGTCAGGCCATTCAGACCGTTCCCCGCAACGTCCTGCCCGGCTGCGCGTATACGCCTGTGAGCATTCACACGCTGGAAAGGACAGAAAGATGTTCCGATTCGCAATGCGCGCGGGCGCAGCAGTGGGTCTGCTGCTGCTGATGACCGGGCTGGTCATGGCGCAGGACACAATTTACGAAGACCCCCAGGGCCGCTTTACGGTTCCTATCCCCACCAACTGGGCCATTGAAGAAATGGAAGACTATGCCCTGCTGAGTTCGCCGGAAAACCTGCTCAAACTGTACCTGCTGGTGGTTCCCCTGCAAAGGGATGCCGCTGAAACCATCGCCACCACGTGGCCGCTGGTCAGGGCCGATTTCGCCGAGGAGATCGACACCACGCTGGAACCGCCTTCGCAGCCGCCGGTGGATGCCACCCTGATTATCAATTACAAGTGGGACGGCGAAGGTCTCTTTTATCAGGCCGTCGCGCAGGTGGTGGGCGATGAGGTTTATCTGATCCTGTTTGAAGGCGACCTGCCTGAAGCGCAGCGCCGCGCAGCCCAACTGGGCATCATCAACACGGGCTACACCATCACCGGCACGCAAAGCACCGATCTCAGCGACAGGACACCGCTGCCAGTGGATGCTGCCATCACCGTCGAACTGGAAACCTATATCGAAGACCTGATGCCGCAGTTCAAAGTCCCCGGCGCGGTGATCGCCATCGTACAGGGCGGCGAGATCGTCTACACGAATGCGTTTGGCGTGCGCGAACAGGGCGGAACCGAACCGATGACGGTGGATACCCACATGATGATCGGCTCCAGCGGCAAATCGCTGACGACTACCATGATGGCCGCGCTGGTCGATGACGGCCTGATGGACTGGGATACGCCGGTGGTCGAGATTCTGCCGCAGTTCCGCATGGCCGACCCGGAACTGACGCAGCAGATCACGGTGCGCAATCTGGTGTGCGCCTGCACAGGTGTGCCGCGCCGTGACCTGGAGTTTATCCTGCGGGCCAGCGAACTGAGCGCGGAGGATGTGGTCGAGTCGCTGTCCACCTTCGAGGTGTTCACCGACTTTGGCGAAGCCTTCCAGTACAGCAACCAGATGGTCGCCACCGGCGGGTATGTCGCGGCGGCGGCCGGCGGCGGTGCGTGGGGCGACCTGTTCGACAGCTACGCGGCCCTGCTGCGTGACCGGGTGCTGGACCCGGTGGGGATGCCGCTGACGACGATTTATTTCAGCGATGTGCTTCAGCGCGGCGAATACGCCACCCCGCACACACTCGGCTTCGATTTCTCGTATGCGCCCCTGTCGCTGGAAGTGGAACGGATGCTTATCCCGGTGGCCCCGGCGGGCGTCCACTGGTCTACTGTCACCGATATGGCGAACTACGTGCTGATGCAGTTGAACAACGGCGTGGCAGCGGATGGCACGCGGGTCGTATCCGAAGAAAATCTGCTGGTCACGCGGGAGCCGCAGGTATCCGTATCCGCCACGTCGTCCTATGGTCTGGGGTGGTTCGTCGGGGAATACAAAGGTCTGCGGCAGATCGAACACGGCGGCAATACGCTCGGTTTCACGTCCGATGTGGCCTTCCTGCCGGATGCCGGCCTGGGTGTGGTGATGCTGACCAATGCGCAGGTCACGAACAGCTTCAGCGGGTTGGTGCGCGCCCGTCTGTTCGACCTGGTATTTGAAGATGTGGACGCGGAAAAAGATGCGGAGACTGTTCAGTTCATACTCGATCAGTTGGCCGAACAAACCAAACGGCCGGAGACGCTCGCCGATGAAGTGAATGTGGACGCGGTGCGGCGCTACATCGGTGAGTACACCAACGACGCGCTCGGCCCCATGCAGATCGAACTGGATGATATGACGCTCATGGTCACGATTGGCGATTACCAGTCGCCGGTGCTGCCGCTCATGAAAGAGGACGAGCCGGATGTGGTGGATTACTACGTGACGCTGGAACCGCCGCTGGCGGGTTTGCCGCTTCGTTTCGGAACCGGTGACACCGGCAGACAGCAGGTTGTCCTCGGTTACGGCGTGACGGAGTACACCTTTACCCCGCTGGAATAAACACGCTGGCGCATGTCACAGGAGGGCAGTCGTCTACCCTCCTGTCCACTGCCTGCGATCAGATGATGAAGAAGCAGGTGCCGCCGCGTATGCTGCGGGCCGGTTCGCCTTCATCGGTATCACGGCTCATCCAGGCGTTGAAATAGGGGTTGGCGTCCAGCAGGATGACTTCCCCGGTATTGGTCATGCCCATGATCCAGATGCTGTGAATAAACCAGGCATCCGTACCGAGGGTCTCGATGCACACGTTGTCGAAATCCACGTCGCGCAGATCCGCGTTCTGGTGCGGCCCGCGATCCAGCAGCCACGTATAGGTTTCGGTGCGGTCACGCTCATTTTCGTCCCAACTGAAGGAACCCACCGGCATATCCACAATCGGGAAACCGGGTTTGCGGCGCTGCTGGACCGTGAGCTGAATCTGATCGTCCGTGCCGCCATCGTCCACATTCCCGGTGCGAACGATCAGCCAGACCGCCCGCAGGGGACGACCCGCGCTTCCCGCCAGCGCGTCCTGCATATCGAAGTACAGCGCAAAGACCCCCAGACCGAGCAGCAGGGCCGACAGGGATACCAACCGGATCAGAGATTTCATGGTAACACTCCTCACTTCAATACCGAAACGTCTTCTCCTTGTTTACGCGGAGGGGATTTCCGGTCCCGACCTGTATCCCTGTAAAGTCCCCAGGCTGGCATTTATCACGCGAAAACGAAACAGCAGGCGCGCCAGTGGGGCGATCTGTGTCAGGATGCGGGATGTGAAAACGCTGGACTCTGACCGGCACTGGTGTGTAATTGTGAGGGCTGAATGTTGGGGTGTGGTCCTAAACGGGCAGCTTCCCGGCCCCATTCAGCTTTTCTGAAGCCGCTGCGCCAGACTCGCCAGGTATTCGATGTCGTTCAGGGTCGCCCACCATGCCTCGGCGCAGCGCGGGTCAAACGCCCCGCCGCGCAGGGCGATGCGGGCGTGCTGCTCCTCGGCCACCAGCAGATGACCCCGGCAGAGATCAAGCGCGGCGCTGAAGCTGCTGGACTGTGCCGCCAGAAGTTCGACAATCTGGCGATGCCGCTGCTGAACCCCGATCAGTGCGCGCATCCCATCATGCCGGCCATTCACCGACGGTTCGGCGTCAAT
>CAZKIB010000089.1:0-5141 GCA_964552425.1 uncultured Anaerolineaceae bacterium
GAAACAGTAGCGGTTTTGAGGGAAAAACAAAGACCAGCACAACGGCTGGTCAATGTTCGAGTTTACTCTTGTTAAGTGACCCCAACGGGACTCGAACCCGTGTCTTCACCTTGAAAGGGTGACGTCCTGGGCCGCTAGACGATGGGGCCTCAACACAAAAACAGTCTACCAGTGGAGCGCTTTGGCGTCAAGGCGAAATCACAGAACTTAACCAATAATACTGGCGTTGAGATTCTGGAATTCCCCGGTCACGCTGAGGGTTCCCTCGGCAGATCGTGCGGTGAGGTTCAGTGACCCGGTGAAGTTGTCCTCACCGATGCTGTTGAGGGTAAACGTCCCACTCAGATCATCTGCGAGAAAGCCGAGATCAAAGCGCGCGGCGACCAGAGCATCCTCCGGACGTTGGAAATCCACTGCGGGCATAATAGCATAGGTTCCGGGTTCGATATTGCCGGCCAGAATCAGCCGCAGTTGAACAGGGCTGGATGCGTCGGGCTGCTCAAACAGCAGTGTGTAATCTGAGCCTACCTCAACACTCAGCAGCGCTTGCGAAAGCATGCCTTCAAGCGCGCCCGACATCGCCAGCGCAGCCTGGGCACTGCCTGTGTCCACAACAGTCGGAATTTCGGTTGCAGGTATGTCTGCGTCATTTTCGAGTGTGGGCGTGGCAGCGGAGTCCGCCGGCAGTTGGGCCTGTGTGGGCAGTGGTTGATTCTGGGCAGGTGTGCAGGCGGCAAGTCCGATCAGAATGGCGATGAAGAATCTGTTTCGCATACCCACTCCTGTTCAGAATTGCAGATCGTTCAAGGCTTCGCGCACAATCGCCCGGATGCGCGTTTCCAGATCGCCCGCAGCGCGCAGGCCATAAGCTTCGCCAAACCGTTGGGCATCACCGGGGCGTTCGAGGCCCAGTTGGCGGCGCATCGCCAGCAATTTATCCACCTGATGAGGGGGGAGCGGGTTGATCGCGCCCAGTTGATGCGCCATGTACATGATTTTGGCGGTATGCTCCAGCGTTTCGAGCCGCATGTAAGCATCCCAGACGCTGGCAGCTACCGTCAGTGACCCATGATAGGCCAGCAGGATAGCATCATGTTCGCGAATCAGATGGCGAATGGCATCCCGGTTTTCGACACTGGCAGGGGTCGAGTAGGGGGTGGTCGGAACCACGCCGAGGATCACAATGGCTTCAGGCACGACACACTGATCCAGCCCTAAACCCACCAGAGTTAGTGCGATGGCGGTGGGTGGGTGGGCATGAACCACGCCGTTCACGTCATCGCGCTGTTGATAGCACTCCAGGTGCATCAGAATCTCGGAGGTTGGTTTCAGATGCGCATTGGCCGGTGTGATTGCGCCGATGCGTTCCCCCTGGAGGTTCACTTCAATAAGCTGATCCGGCGTCATGAAGCCTTTGGCAAGGCCGCTGGGCGTACACAGGATACGATCTGGCCCCAGGCGGGCACTGATATTGCCGCTGGACGCATCAATATAGCCATTCTGGTACATCAGCCGGCCGATATGGCAGAGGTGTTCACGCAGGTCCTGGTCTGTCATGCCAATTTGATTTACTGCGCGTCTTCAATCACTGATGAAAGCACCGCAAAGGGAACGCTGCTGCGAACTGGCTGCCCGTTATCGGCGCTGATGTCTTCCAGTTCACCATCCCCGTAGCGGATCATAATGGACGGTGTACCGGCGATACCGGCTGCCTGCCCCATTTCAAGGTCCGTACTCACCTGATCGGCTTCTTCGGATACACAGGTGACCAGCGCGTCATAATCCAGCCCAACCTGCGCCGCGTATGTGAATGGCATCAGGCTGTTGAAGCCTGCGGCCGTGAGATTATACAGGGCATCATGGGCCTGCCAGAAGCTGCCGGGTTTCAGGATGTCGGCACATTCGGCCATACGCGCCGTCAGCGGGGACAGATCAGCATCGACCACCGGGAAAAAGCGATACTCAAATCTGGCCTGTCCGGTCACAACATACGTTCTGATGATTTCCTGGACTGTGGCGTGATAGGTCTGGCAGTGGGGGCACATAAAGTCAGCGAATTCCACAATCGTGATCGGCGCGTCCGGCTCACCGAGTACAAAGGCGCCGTCTTCGGTGCGCGACTGTGGGATGACGCTGTAATCAATCGCGTCCGTGTCCACCGCTGCTTCATCAGACGCACACGCCGCGCGCAGGGCCGCCAGTGAACCGTCGAGCATGTCAATAATGGAAACGGCCTGTTCGGCAGTGAGTTCGACATCCGCCAGACTTTCACCTGTATTGGTGAAGATGGTTCCGAGTGTGTCCGCATTGCAGCCTGCTGGCAGCGTCTCAGCTTCCTGTGCGGCGGCAGGCAGAACCAGGACGAGCAGGGCCGCGAGTAACACCATCAATCTGTACATTTCATTCTCCTGAAAAGTTTGCGTTACGATAAAAGCGCCATGCTAACTGAACCCCAAAGCGCGTATTCCGATTAATGATTCCGGCAATATCCCCGTGAATCTGTGGGATAATCACCTGCCGGACTTTCTGATCGTCTGTTAACCTTTTGCCGGTGATTTCCAGCGCTGCTTCGACATCTGAAACGTCCCCGGTAAAGAAGACCAGCCCCTTGCCGTCCAGCCCATCGGCCAGCCGCAGCTCCATCAGCGTGACTTCCGCGCCTTTGACCCCCGCATCCGCCGCATGGATGGCTGCCGGGACCGTGCGCGTTTCGACAATGCCGAGCGCGGTGGACACCAGTTCAAGCGCATGAATGTCGCGCTGACCAGCCAGCGCCCGGATGACCGCCGGGGCTACGGCAGGCAAAAAAATGTGATCCGTCAGGGCGTCAACAGCGATCTGTAAACCCGCTTTGAGCGCTTCTTCGACTTCGGCTACCGGCCCCCCCAGCAGAACCAACAGATGACCTGGCTGCACCGTGCCAGCCTGCACCACATCCACCTCAGCGCGTTTGACCATCGCGTCGGCGGACTCGATACCCGCAGCGATGCTGCTGAATTCCAGCAGGGCCAGCGCCGGTTCGATAATCTGGCTGATAGGGCGGTGCGAGGGGCCTGTCACGATGGGCATATCCCTGAGTGAGGTCAATCTGGCTAAACAGTTGAAAGTCCATAGTCGATAGTCAAAAGATAAAATCGGTTGCGACTCGACTGAAAATATGCTGATCCAATCTCTGACTAAGGATCAGAGACTATCGACTACTGGTGTAGAACTATAACACGACTCAAACCTGACGGGTAGCGCTGAACCTTAGCTGGTGATACCCGCGATGAGGAGCATAATGAGCAGCAGGAACAGAACCGTTTGCGGGATTGTCTTCCTGAAAAGCTGGGTTTGCCGTTTGAGCAGGCAGATCAGGATGAACATGCTGAAATTGCCGACCACCACCGCCATAATGAAATGCGGTAAACTACCGTGATTGTCCTGAAAAGCGCACCGGAGCAGGGCCAGCCCGGACGCCGCCAGCAGGTAAGTCATCTGGTGCCAGGGGACATACAGACTCACGAAAGTCTCACCATCGATCACCGGCGGTGTGAGCATCCTGAACAGGCGGGTTTCGCCCCACAGGGCATGGGCAGCAGCCAGAAAAATCATGAGCAACGCAGCAGCCAAAAAGAAAATATTCATTATCCTGAGACTCTTGTTGTATGGACAAGGATTGGCTTAAAGGATAACAAAATCCGCCAGTTCCGGTGAGGGAAAATGCCGACTGACCGAATGATCCATTTCCATATCAGCCCGCCGGTGACGAACGACCCGTTGAACACCCTGTTTGCCGCAGCGTGGGAAGGGCATCAGACGACGGATTTTCAGCCCATCCTGATCCGCAGCCTGGTCTATGTGTGCGCCTATGCAGGTGATCTGCTGATCGGATTCGTCAACACGGCCTGGGATGGCGGCGTACACGCTTTCCTGCTGGATACCACTGTCCATCCCGATTTTCAACGGCAAGGTGTCGGGGTTCAGCTTGTGCAGGCGGCGGTGGATGCGGTACGCGACAAAGGCATTGAGTGGGTGCATGTCGCGTATGCACCCCGCCTGCGCGGTTTCTATGAACAATGTGGCTTCCGATCCACTGAAGCCGGGATTATGAAACTAAAGTAATCCCGCGTTTTTCTTTGCAGCCTTCCAGGAGACACTACACAATCCGAAAGCCATCCTTCAGGGCGCAGCGGCGCAGGCGGCTGAAACTGCGGCAGGTGGTCATGCCTTCACCAGTAGGGCTGGCGATGGTGAATGAGGTATAGCCCTCACCGCCGAAACCCAGCCCGGTAAAGCTTGGCCCGTTTTTGACAAAAATCGAGCAGTCCATCGCCCGCGCCATTTCCGTCATATGGTCGATGTGTTTGCTGTGCATCACCGCCGTGTGGCGAAAGCCGTGTTCACTCTCGACTGCCAGTTCAATGGCGGCATGGACATTGGGCATCGCCACCACCGGCATAACCGGCATCATCTGTTCCGACCAGATCAACTGGTGATCCGGTTCGACCACTGCCACCACCTGGCGGACTTCATCACCGGCGTGAATGCCGATTTCCCTGAGCAGTACATTGGCGTTCTGGCCGATAAATTCCTTGTTCATCACGCCCGGTTTGCCGGGGCCGCGATCTTCCGAAAAGATAGACTTCATCAGGCGGCGTAACTGCCATGAGGTAATCAGGTAGCCACCGTGCCGCGTCATCGAATCGACCAGATCATCCAGCACGGATTCGACCACGATGCAGGTTTTTTCGGTGGTGCAGACCAGGTTGTTATCGAAACTGCCACCGCGCACCACATCACGCCCGGCCTGAAGGATGTCCGCCGTTTCGTCGACCACCACCGGCGGATTGCCCGGCCCGGCGCAGACCGCGCGTTTGCCGCTTTTCATCGCCTGCCGCACTACCGCAATGCCGCCTGTCACGGCCAGCAGCCGCACCTGCTTATGGACCATCAACGCCTGCGCGGATTCGATGGTCGGTTCGACCACACAGGTCAGCAGATTGGGTGGGCCGCCCGCGCTCTGAATGGCCCGGTTGAGTATCTGGATAGTCGAGGCGGTACACTGTTTCGCGCCGGGGTGAGCATTGAACACCACCGCATTGCCGGCGCTGACCATGCTGATGCTGTTGTTAATCACGGTGCTGGTCGGGTTGGTGCTG
>CAZKIB010000089.1:5167-18927 GCA_964552425.1 uncultured Anaerolineaceae bacterium
ACAATCGTCAGGCCGTTGTCGCCAGTCCACGCGGCGGTATCCAGAAATTCCGGTCCCGGTGTTTTGGTCGCGGTCAGCAGATTTTTCTGCACCTTGTCTTCGTAGCGCCCCATGCCGGTTTCTTCGTGGGCCATCTGCGCCAGCACCTGGGCATATTCGCGGGCCGCCGAGCGCATGGCACTGACGACCTGCTTGCGCCGTTCGAGGGGCAGGGCCTGAAGCTGCTGGTAGGCTTCATAGGCCGCGCTCACAGCACTGTCCGGGTCCGGGAAAAGGCCATCGCCGGGGCGGGGGTCGAACGAAACGTTCTGCGGCGCGCTGTGGGTTGGGGCAGGGGGAACCTGATCGCTGCTGCCCAGTTCGCGCATCACATACTCTATCAGGCTGTTGATGCGGGCGTCGTCCATCGGCTGCGAGTCCATAAATCGACCTCATTCATCATTCACAAAACCAGTATCAAAAGCGCCGCGTGCTTCGGGCCGGTAAGGGAGTGTCAAAACCTCAGCGACGGGTTAGCAAAGCCAACGGCGAAAACTGCGCTGCCTTTGCGGAAAGGCTGACCGGCTGAGACACTGACAGGCCTCTCAGCCGTTACTCTGTTATAACGCGGGCAGGCAGAACTTGAAAGTGGTATGTTTGTGGTCCGGGCTGCTGGTGACGGTGAACTGGCCGCCGTGTGCCTGAGCGACGGCACGGATAAACGGAAGACCGAGGGCGACACTGGTGCGCGCGCCGGACTGACGCCGTTCCCACTGGGGTGCGCGCCGCAGCACATCGTCCTCAAAGCCGGGCTGGACAGGTCGCCCGCTGTCGGTAAAGCGCAGGACCACCTGCTGGCCTTCGCGTCCGACGCTGACGCACAGATCGTCATCACGCACGGTGAACTTGAGCGTGTTGTCCACCAGCGCCGCGACAGCCCTCTGGATGAGGTCCACATCAATCTGCACCAGCAGGGGCATATCCGGCAGGTCGACTTTCACCTTGAGGCCCTTGACTTCCAGATGATGCGCTTCTTTAGTCAGGCTTTCGCGGATGACCGCGACGAGATCATGCTCTGCCAGTTGAAGATCGTAGCAGTTCAGTTCGAGGCGTGGCAGATCCACCAGCGCGCTCACCAGATTTAGCTGGCGATAGGCCGCCCCCAGCGCGCCCTGCAACAGCCGCCGGTTGATTTCTGAAACGCCTTCTTCTTCCTGAAAGGCCAGCATGACTTCCAGACTGCTGATAATCACGCTGATGGGACTTTTGAGGTCATGGGCCAGCAGCGAGGCCGCCCCGATCACATCGGCCTGTGTCTGGCCTAAGAGCGGCCCTCCCGCCAGCAGATGACCGTTGGCAGCGCGTGGGGTATGCAGCCAGCCGCGCAGGTCCGCCCAGTTTATCGGCTCGTCCATGACCATATCAGCCCCGGCATCCAGCGCAGAACGGCGCAGGGCAGGTTCACCCTGGTTGATGCCGATGATGCGCACATCCTTGCCCAGCGCTGCGCGCAGGCTGTGACAGGCCGCCGGGCCGTTGACTTCGGGCGTGCCAATATCCACCAGCACTGCCTGAGATGGACGGTTGTGCCACAGCCGCAGCGCATCATCCGCGCTGGTGGTGACGCTGAGGGTATAGCCCGTTTCCTGCAAACGCAGCGCGAGTGGTTGAAGGGACTCAGGGGTCGGTTTGCCGATCAGAATGAGATGGTCAGTCAACGAATGAACTCCAGAATTTCGTAGGTCATGACAGCTTCGACGCGATTCTTGACATGAATGGAACCTATCGGCTGGACAGTGACAAAATTGCGCACCTGTTCGTAGGTCGCGTGGCTGACAAGAATCTGGCTGTGATGGCTGAGACCCTGCAAACGTGAGGCCAGATTCACCGTGTCACCCACTGCGGTGAAGTCCATAATCTTGTCTGTGCCGACATTTCCCACGACTGCTTTACCCGTATGGATGCCGAAGTTAATGTCCATGCGATAGGTGGGTTCAAGCGATTGATGAAACTCGGCCAGCGCTTCGCGGATCATCAATGCGGTGCGCACGGCGCAAAAGGCATGATTCTCCTGCGGCAGCGGTGTGTTATACAGCGCCATCACCCCATCCCCCAGAAATTTATCAATGGTTCCATTGTGTTGCAGGATAACATTCACCACCAGGTTATGGTAGCGGTTCAGAATGCTCAGAAGTTCTTCGGGGTCAATGCGTTCTGACAGGGCGGTGAAGCCTTCCATGTCCGCAAACAGCACGGTGACATCCTGCAAACGACCACCCAGTTTGACCTGGGCCGGGTCGCGCAGCATCTGTTCCACCACTGATCCAGGCACGTAGCGTTCAAAAGTCTGGCGCAGTACCTGCTGCTTTTCGCGCATTTCATCCGCCTCGGACTTGGCGCGCAGGCGAGTTTCGACCCGTGCCAGCAGCTCACGCGGGCTGTAGGGTTTGCTCAGATAATCGTCCGCGCCCACTTCCAGCCCATGCACCCGATGCTCGACATCGCTCTGCGCGGTGAGCATCAATACCGGAATTTGCGCGGTGTCGGCATGGGCTTTCAGGTTGATGCACACCTCGAAGCCGTTCATGCCCGGCATATCCACATCCAGCACGATCAGATCAGGCTTCTGGGTGCGGGCCACCTCCAGCGCATTCAGTCCGTCGAAAGCGGTAATTACTTCCAGGCCGATGGTGCGCAGAATGTCTCTGGCGAGCTGGCGCATTTCCGGGTTATCTTCGGCCACCAGAACTTTCATGCTTCATGTGTCCCCTATTTCAGATACGAGTCCAGCTTGTTTGCCAGCGCTCGAAAATTGATGGGTTTGGAAAGATAGTCATCGCAGCCGGCAGCCAGGGCGCGCTCCCGATCCCCGATCAGGGCGTGAGCGGTCAGCGCGATGATCGGAATGTGGGTCAGGCTGCTGTTTGCTTTGATCTGCCGGGTGGCCTGCCAGCCATCCAGCCGGGGCAGGGACAAATCCATCAGGATCAGGTCAGGATGTTCGGTTTCAGCCAGAGCGACACCCTGTTCGCCGTCAATGGCCTGCACCACAGTGTAATTGAGCGAACTGAGAATGTCGCAGATCAGAATCATATTGTCTGGATTATCTTCGACTACCAGAATTCGGCTGCCACTCATAGCCCGCGCGCCTCCGTTGGTCGCCTGCCACTTTCATTGTACTGTGTTTTTTCGGTCCAATGCGTTGACTGGCATTGACGAATGAACAGCAGCACTCTATGCAGTATAACATTACAAATTGTAACAGGGTGGGTTGAACAATTCTGGATTTTTCACGAATCAGCCGGGGATTTTTCGTAACGGACTTCGTTCTGGGTCTGCCACTCATCGACAATCGCCATAATTACGGCATCCACCGGGCGGTTATCGGTGGCTTTTGTCTGGCGGGCCGGGCTGCCGCTGGCAACCAGCACCCGCTCACCCACGTCGGACCCTAACAAATCCACTGCTACGACAACCGAGGAAGTGGGTGTGTTCTCGATGGTCAGTTTGCGCACCAGGCGCAGGGGCAAGCCTTCCATGTTGGCGGTCTTGTGGCTGGCGACCACACTGCCGATGACTTCGCCGATAAACATGCCGGCTACTCTTTGCGCCCGGCGGATGGGTCCCGCCCGCTGACGCCTTCGATAGCTGCCAGCGCTGCGCCGTAGCCCGCCATAATATCGCGTTCTTCACCGCCGAGGTAAATGCGCCCGAAACTGCCAAACGCCTGCACTTCCAGAATATTGATGTCAGCGGCTTTTTCGGCTTCATTGGCGGCCAGCGCGGCGTATCCAGCCGGTTCGACTTCCAGTACATACAGGGTCTGCCCGGCGAGGATCATCTGACCGTGCCGCAGCCGGTTAATCAACTGAGTCTGGTGCGCGTCGATGTTACGGATAATCTGGCTGGACACAATGCGCGGTTTGATGCGTTCGTCTTCCGACACGCCCAGCGCTTCGAGAATGGCTTCCCCCGCTGCGCGCGTTTCTGACTGCTGCTCGGAATGAACTTCGAGCAGACCATACAGGCGCTCGACGATCTGAAGGCCGGGACGCACCCGTGTCGCTTTGAGCGCAATGTCGGTAATACGGTTGATTTCGATACCTGGGGAAATCTCGATCCACAGCGAGGCATCACCCGGCAGGGGCAGAAAACCGCGCGCGACGGTCCCCAGAAAGGCGGCGTGCTGCGGCTGAAGGCTGTCCAGAAACACGTAACTGCGTAATTCAACGGCCACAGGTTATTCTCCCTGATTGTGGATATAAGTAAGCAATCAATGGCGGCTCATGTTCAGAATGCCCGATGGCGGCTGTGGTTCGCTCATTGCATACAAGAGCCACAATTGCTTATCAGTATAACACGCTCTGCCTATTCAAACGGATCACTTGGATAGCGGAATTTGTACAGCAGGCTCCAGTCCTGGGGCGGCCAGTAACGCACCAGCGCTTCACCGATAACATGTTCGCGTTCGATTGGCCCGAAACTGCGCGAATCGCGACTGCGGTTGCGGTTGTCGCCCATGACGAAATACTGGTTCGAGTCCAGTTCCCAGGTCGTATCAGCACAGCGGCTCTGCGAACAGGCTTCGTTGATGTACGGCTCGTCCAGTTCCCGGCCATTGATGTAGACCTGGGTGTCGCGAATCTCCACAGTCTCCCCCGGCAGGCCGATCACACGCTTGATAAGCGGCGGGTCAATGCCGGGTTGGTCTGGCGATTCAAAGACGATAATCTCACCGCGCTGGGGTCGTTCCAGCATATAATTGACCCGGCTGACGATCACGCGCTGGCCGGTGTAAAAGTTTGGCTCCATGCTGGGGCCATCCACATAAAAACGGACACTCGCCAGATCAACCAGCGAATAGATCGCGGCGATCAGGATGAGTGTTTCGAGCAGTTCGTAAGCCAGCCCACGCCGGCGCAGGCGCGGGCGGGGGAGCGACAGAGCATTTTGCATAGAGAACTCCTACGGAGATGTGTCCGGCGCACCAATTCGGGTGACAATGCCCCAGGAGTGGGGCGGCCAGTAGCGGACCAGCACCTCACCGACAATAAATTGACGCTGCACCGGGCCAAACGCGCGCGAATCGCTGCTGTGATTGCGGTTGTCGCCCATCACGAAGAATTCGTCCGGCCCCAGCATCCAACTCTTATCCGGGCAGCGCCCCGGTGTGCAGGCTTCGTTGATATAGGGTTCATCAAGGGCCTGTCCATTGACGTAGACCAGTGTATCGCGGATTTCAACAAAATCACCCGGTACGCCAATCACACGCTTGATATAGTCATCACGCGGGTCGTTGGGGAAATGAAATACCACAATGTCCGTGCGTTCGGGATCACCCAACAGGTAATGCAGACGGCTGACATACAGCACCTGTTCGTCATCAAAGTTGGGATACATGCTCTGGCCCTGCACCATGTAGCGGGCGCTGGCGAGATTCACCAGTGCGTAAATCGCAACCACCAGCATCCCTGTGTCCAGTAACTCACGCAGCAGTCCAGAGCGTCGCAGGCGGGGCCGTACAGGTAGTGCGCTTGTGCTCGAAATGTCCAAACCGAACTCCCGGAGAATCCAATCCTGAAATTATAGTGAGCCTTCCGCCGGCTGACAATCATACATTTCAGGATGGGCCGAACTTATTAATGAGAGATTCGGTTTTATCAAGGTGCTGGCAAAGTACATTTATATATACTATAAAGGAGCGATTGTTGCGGAATTGTAAGTACGAGGCAGAAATTTGGCAGGCGAGCGCATTCTCATTGTGGATGATGGGCGCGAAAACCGCGAGTTCATTCAGGAATATATTCTCGAACCCAACGGGTATCAGGTGCTGCTGGCGCGTGACGGGCAGGAAGGTTTTGAGATGGCGGTCAGGGATCGCCCCGACCTGATGCTGCTGGATTTGCAGATGCCGCGCATGGATGGCATTCAGGTCCTGCAGCATCTTTCGGCCCGCAATCTTGACATCCCGGTGATTCTGATGACCTTTCACGGGTCGGAGGAAATTGCCATCGAAGTGTACCGGCTGGGCGTGCGCGATTACGTCAAAAAGCCGTTTACCGTCGAGGAAATGCTGGACGCCATTGAGCGCAGCCTGAACGAGGTGCGGCTGCGGCGGGAAAAAGAAGCCCTGACCGAGCGCATTCTGGCGGCCAACCGGGAATTGCAGCAGCGTGTACAGGAACTGAACATCCTGTATTCCATTGGCAAAAGCGTGACCTCCACGCTCAATATGGACGAAATTCTGCCGCGCATCGTCGACGCCGCTGCCCAGATCACGCAGGCGGAAACCGGCTACATTTATCTGGTACAGGGTGAAAAACTGGTGTGCCGGGCAGTCAAACGCCCGAACGAGGCCACCGCCCGCCCGGTCAAAATGGAGGCCAAAGACCCCATCGCTGCTCAGGTCATTCAGTCCGGCAAAGCGATGGTTCTTACCCCGGAACAGTTAAAAGACCAACCGGGCGGGCCAAATTCACTGGCCTATGCGCCGCTGCTGTTCAAGGATGTGGTATCAGGCGTGCTGGGGGTCAGCAACAGCAGCCGGTCTTCGCATATATTCGGCAAACATGACCGCGCTTTGCTCAGTACCCTCACGGACTATGCCTCGATTGCTATCGAAAATTCACGCAATTATGAAGAACTGCGCCACGCCAAAGATAACGAAAAAGCCCAGATTCGCGGCTCGTTTGAACGGCTTGTGCCACCGTCGATTGTCGAAAAGATTCTTTCCAACCCGGACACGCTAGAACTCGGCGGGCGGCGGCAGGAGATCAGCATTCTGTTTGCTGATATTCGTGGGTACACCGCCTGGTCAGAAAATGAGCCGCCTGAAAAAGTGGTCGAGATGCTCAATGATTACCTCAGTCTCGCGGCGGAAATCATCCTGGCTTGGGATGGCACGCTCGATAAATTCTTCGGCGATGGTCTGATGGCGATTTTCAACGCGCCCGAAGAACAGGATGACCACGTTCATCGCGCGGCGGATGCGGCTCTGGCCCTGCTGCGGGCAGCCAAAGACATGCACGAACGGCGCGGCTATAACCTGTCCTACAGTGTGGGTGTCAACGTCGACGAGGCGGTGGTCGGCTACATCGGCACAGATCGTGCCATGAACTACACGGCCATCGGCGACTCGGTCAACCTCGCCAAGCGTTTGCAGGAATATGGCTCACCGGGGCAGGTGCTGGTCGAGGAAGCGGTTATTCAGCGCCTCGGCAACCTGGCGCAGTACCGCCCGCTGGGAGAACTCAAGGTTAAGGGGCGCAAGCAGCCCGCTTTCGCCTACGAACTTCAGGGTCTGCGGCCTATCGTCTAGGTTCTGTTGACGTTTCGCTTATTTTATCGCCGGACGCTCAAAGCATCCGGCTGCCAGCCGTCAAAAGTCCCCTCAAGGGGACTCTCAAAAGGGCGCTTCAGCGTCCTTCCCTAAAGGCTTAGCCGTAGGCTTTCAGCCTGCGGTGGAAAATGTCAACACAGCCTAGCTGGAAAGACAGCCGGTTCCGCCTGGCGCGCCTCTACTTTTCGAGCATCCCGTCGCGCGGGCGGAAGCTCAGAATAATCGGTGTGCCTTCGAACGCATAGGCTTCCCGTATCTGGTTTTCCAGAAAACGCTTGTAGGTGAAATGCACCAGCCGCGTATCATTCACGTGGAACAGGAACACTGGCGGATCAACCGCGACCTGTGAGGCAAAGAACAGCTTCAGCGGGCGTGTGCCTTTCTGCGGCGGTGGGTGCTTCTGCACCGCTTCGCGCAGAATACGATTCATCTCCGAAGTCGGGATGCGGAAGGTGCGCGCTTCCCACACGCGATGGGCGGTTTCCAACACCTGATGAATGCGCTGGCCGGTGAGCGCGCTGATGAAAATAGCGGGCGCGTCCGGCAGGAAGTTGAACTTTTCCTTCATCTCTTCGAGATATTCATTCATCGTCTGGGCGTCTTTTTCGACCAGGTCCCACTTGTTAACGATGACCACCACGCTCTTTTTCGCTTCCAGAATGTGACCGGCGATGTGCTGGTCCTGTTCCGTGACTCCATCCGACGCATCAATCAGCAGCAGAACCACGTCGGCGCGTTCAATGGCCTGCATCGTGCGCAGCACACTGTATTTTTCAACACCGGGTTCGATTTTCCCGCGCCGCCGGATACCTGCCGTATCGATCAGTGTCACCGGCATATTGTGCCATTGAATTTGTGTGTCGATGGCGTCGCGGGTCGTTCCGGCCAGCGGGCTGACAATTGTACGATCCACACCCAGCAGATGATTTAGCAGGCTGCTTTTGCCCACATTCGGGCGGCCCACGATGGCGATTTTGAGATGATCGTGATCCGCTTCTTCGTCGGTCAGTTCCAGATCAATCTCTTTGAACGCCTCAACGAGTCCGTCCAGCAGATCGCCCACGCCGAGGTTATGATAGGCGCTGATGGGGTAGACGCGCTCAAAGCCGAGGCCGTAGAACTCCACCGCGTCATTCACTCGTTTCGGATTATCGGCTTTATTTGCAGCAACGATAATCGGTTTTTCAGCGGCATTCCGCCGCAGCACACGGACAATCTCTTCGTCCGCTGCGGTGATACCCTGTTCGCTGTCCACCACCAGCAGAATGACATCGGCATCCCGCGCGGCGATCAGTGCCTGACCCTCAATCTGGGGCACAAAATCAATACTGCCTTCAGCCAGCGGGCGCACATCGCGGTGGCCTTTGGGCTGGTACACTTCAATACCGCCGGTATCCACCACATTGAACACCACCCCGTTCCAGTCTGATTCGGCCTGAAGGCGATCACGGGTGGTTCCGGGAATAGAATCAATGACCGCCAGACGCTCACCGACGAGGCGGTTGAATAAGGTACTTTTGCCAACATTAGGACGGCCCACCAGGGCGACCAGGGGTTTGCGGGGCATGAGATTTGAAATGTCCTATCCGGTCTAACGGGTTGCGTGTGTGGAAACAGCGGCCTATCGAGTGACTAACGCTGAATTTTATCAGATGATTGTCTGCTTGCGTAGGTTTAACCCGCGCGAATGGCTTCAGCGGTTTCCTCCGCAGTGGGTGAGATAACCACGTCGAGTTCGGTGGGCAGCACGGACAGATTGGTGAGGACGCTCTGGTCCGCATTCAGCAGTACGTCGGGCGCAAGCTGGTAGTTGCCCTCGCTCAGGCCGTTCAGGTCCAGCACCACGCGCACATCATCCGCTTCCAGAGTGCTCAGCAGAATTTGCGGACCGGTCATCAGCACCGTGACTTCCTTTGGTGAGATTGTCGCGGTAAAACCCTGACTGAGGCCGATAATCTCTGTCGGAACCCGATCAAACTGGCGGCTGGCAAGCAGCGGCGTGATACCGACTGAGATATTCACACTCTGCCCGCCGATCATAAACAGATTGTCATTGGGCAGCACAATCGTGGTGGTCAGTTCAAAATCAGCCGTCCGGCCTGTCAGATCAATCGGCTCGGTGAACAGGGTTCCGGGCGCGCTTTCGAGGGCTTCCGGTGCGCCGCTGATGAGCATGATCTGGGGTTCATATTCAATGGAACTGAGGGCGTAACCCGCCGGCAGCGTATCGGCCAGGATATTGGGTGTCACTGTCACCTGACGGATGTCCGAGCGGGTCTGGATCGGCACATTCACCTGAATAGTCGCCGGTTCCACTGTGACATTTTCCACCGTCTGCCCGTCCACATCCACCGGCAGCAGGCGCAGGTCATCCGTGAAGGGGTTGCGCCGCTGGCTAAGATTCAGAACCACCTGTGCAGCCACGACCTGTTCCACGAGACTTTGCGGGCCGCTCACCAGCACCTGATTGGTGGAGAGAACCGGGCTGCCGGCTTCGATTTCGTAACCACGTGGCAGCGCTTCACTGATGATGATCTCTACCGGGATCAGTTTTTCCTGGGCAATTTCCAGTTCGACGGTGATGCGGCGCGGTGTGGTATCGAGGCTGGCCCGGCGCGAGACCGACGCCTGTAAATTCACCACATGCTCGCCCGGCCCTAACTGGCGCAGGTCCGCCATGATCTGAATATCATCATTTTCAAGCTGATCGAGGGTGGACTGTGGGGCGCGCACCCGCACCATTGCGCTGCTGGTGCGCTGTTCAGTCACGACCAGACCAGGGTCATGCTCGACACGAATCGGAATGCGGGCAAAGGTGCGCTCCAGAATAGGGTCGGAATCCAGTGTGGCGATCACCCAGACGAAGAAGGCCAGGGCGATGGATCCCGCAAACCACATCAGGTTATTGACCAGGGCGCGGCGCGTGGCTTCTCGGCGCTGCTGCATCAGGTTTGCTTTCGCCAGCCCGGCAGGTTCAAATTTTCAAACTGCTGGCGCAGCCACTCGCGTGGCGATGTGGGCGGTTTCTGGCTGATGTTGTAGATGGCGTTGAGAATGGTGTACAGTCGTTTGACATCCAGGCGCGGGATCATGCGCCCGCCGTCGGTAATCGAGATGCGTCCGGTTTCTTCGGATACCACAATGGTGATGGCGTCGCTGACTTCGCTGATCCCTAACGCCGCGCGGTGGCGTGTGCCCAGGCTGCGGTTTGGCAGGTTGCGGCTGGACGACAGCGGCAGCACAGACGCCGCCGATGCGATACGTCCGCGCGTGTTGACAATCGCGGCCCCGTCGTGCAGTTCCGTCTTCGGCCAGAAAATCGTCAGCAGAAGTTCAGATGAAACCTCGCTGTCGAGTGGAATGCCTGTGCGGATATATTCATCCAGACTGCTGTTGCGCTGAAGCACAATCAGGCCGCCGTGACGCCGCTCGGACAATTTTTCCGCCGCTTCGCAGATTTCATCAATGACCTGGGTGCGCCGGCTGACCGCGTTTTGACGGTTGTTAAATAAGAAGCCGGCCCGGCCCAGGCGTTCCAGCCCCCGGCGCAGTTCCGGCTGGAAGATGACCGGAATGGTGAAGGCCAGCACCGGCAGCGAGGTGCGCACCAGCCAGTTGAGCGCGTTCAGTTCCAGCAGGATGGCGATGATGACGGTTATCACCACGACCACGATACTGCGCAGCAGCGCGACGGCCTGGGTTCCCCGGATAAAAAAACTGAGCGTAAAAAACAGCAGGCCGACCAGCAGAATGTCGACAAATGCCTTAAACGTCAGGTTGTCGAAGACCCAGGCCAGAGCATCCACGAACGTGTCCTAACCGCCTAACTGACCCAACAGGCGTTTGTAATCGTCCACACCGTCCGGGTCAAGCGCGATAATCTGGCGAATGGTATGGGCGGCTTCTTCGTGCATCCCGGCTTCAAGCTGCAATTCGCCCAGCGCATCAAGCTGCATGACCGCGTCTTTTTTGCGGTTCAACTGCCGGTAAATCGCCGCCAGCCGGGAGCGCAGCCCGGTGTCATTCGGGTACACCGTCACCAGTTCCTCAAGAAGCTGCATAATCCGGTTGACCTGTTTTTTGCGGGCATAAATGCCCAGCAGTTGATCCAGCCGTTTGATGGCATCGACCTGATTACCCTGGCGGTAATTCAGGTCAATCAACATACGGCGGGCGCGCTCATCTTCAGGATCAAGCTCGACAATTTCCTCATAGGTGCGCTGGGCCTTGCGCACATCCAGCCGCATCTGGTCAATATCGGCGACCCGGTGTTTGATCCGCACGATTTTGTCTGCCGCCGCGCCCACTCGTGTGGCGATGCGCTCCGCCAGATTGTAGGTGCTGCGGGACATATCGAAATCGCCAAGCTGGTGATAGGTATCGGCCAGGTCAATATACTGCTCAAGTGCCTCGTCCCAGCGTTCCTCAGCTTCCAGCAGTTCGATCAGGCTGCTGCGAATCTCAATATCGAGTGGAGCCATCTCCAGCACCTCGCCCAGGATCGAGGCGGCCCGGTCATTCTCGCCGCGAACCATGTACGTTTTGGAGACGATGTTGTACTTGTTAATGGCCTGCCGCACACGCCCTTCGCGCATCATGATTTCGGCCATGCGCACATGCACCGGCAGGTAATTGGGCGCGTACTCGACGGCGTAGTGGGCCTCTTCCATCGCCAGGGTCATCAGGCCCTGGCGGATATAACGGTCAATCAGTGATACGGACTGAGTCAGCCTGTCACTGTGGGTCGTGACGAGAATATCGACGACACCCTGTTCGCCGCCCACGCGCATGGCCTCCTGAAGCTGGCGGCGCGTTTCGGAAATGCGCTGTTTCCAGTCCTTGCCTTGCAGCAGATTGGTGAAACGTTTGTTGATGGCCGCCAGCGATTCATCCGTGCGTCCATCCAGTGTCGCCAGAAGCTGCCCATACACATCACTCAGGTCCTGAATCTCGTCCATGTTCATCGCCAGAGTCGTGTCGACAGCCTGAAGACTCTGGATCAGATAGCGCGACGCCTGCTTCTGCTTGCCCTGTTTGAAGTAAGCCAGTCCCAACCCGTGAAACGCGCCGGCGTTCAGTTCGGGCAGCATGGCCGCCTCGCCGAGATGGCTGACCGCGTGCTGCGGCTGGTCATCCAGCACCAGCAGTGAACCAAGATTCAGTTGCAGGGCGGGGTGACGCAGGCCGCCTGCCGCCGCCTGATACGCCGCTATCGCATCGTGATTTTGTCCCTGACGCTGCAGCTCCATCGCCAGCAGGGCGCTGCTGCCGGATGAATCCAGGTTGCCACTTTCCATCACATAAGCGGCCAGAATGCCAAGCGCTTCGTCCATCGCTTCGCCAATTGGCCCCAGCGGGTGCGCCTCGCCGATATTCTGGCGCTCATCGAAATCCCCAAAAATGTCATAGCCGGGCGCTGAATCCTGGGAGACGGCGGGTTCGTGTTCCGGGGTGGGCGGCAGCACCTCGCCCCCGGTTTCGAGCGCGTGCAGCATATTCAGGGCGTGGGCGTGCTTGCGCTCCAGTTTGAGTGCGCGCTGTACCGCTTTGATCCCTTTATCAGAATCACCGGCGCGCTGAAAGTTGTAGCCGAGCATCAGGTATTCGTAAATCGCCCGTTTTTTGTCGCCCATGCGCTCGTAAGCCTGAGCCAGCTTGGCGTGAACACTGATAAATCCGGGGGAAAGCCGTGTGGCCTGTTTCCAGTTGCCCACCGCTTTGTCCAGATCACGCTGGTTCAGGTAAATTTCTGCGACATTGACATACTGCTGGGCGGCTTCGCGCAGTCGGCCCATCTGTTCCAGCACTTCGGCGCTCTTTTCGAGCGGGATGGGGTCCTCTTTTGCCAGTTGATGGGCGCGTGTGTACACCTTGAGCGCGTCATCCAGCCGGCCGGCCTTGAACAGGGACAGCCCCAGATGGATGTGGGCGTCCGGGTCTTCGGGGAACTGCTGAATGGCGCGTCCATAGGCGGCGACGGCATCGGACCACTTTTGTTCCCAGGCCGCGTTATGGCCTGCATTCATCGCCTGCTCATAGGCTTCACGGTTTCCGGCCATGTTCTACCCTCTATCGCATCAAATGAACGAGGATTGCTTTCTGTGCGTGCAGCCGGTTGGCGGCCTGCTCAAAGATTACCGAATGCGGCCCGTCGGCAACTTCATCCGTGATCTCTTTGCCCCGGTAGGCGGGCAGATCGTGCATGACAATGGCGTGCCTGGCGGCCACCTGCACCAGCGCCTGATTAATCTGATAACCCTGGAAGGCAGCCTGGCGTCGCGCGGCTTCGTCCTCCTGGCCCATGCTCACCCACGTATCGGTGTACAGAACATCCGCATTCTGCGCCGCTTCCGCCGGGTCACGCAGCAGGCGAATATCAATATCCGGGTTGATGGCTTTCGCCCCGGCGATCACGTGGTCTGGCAGTGCATGACCCTCTGGC
>CAZKIB010000089.1:18937-21768 GCA_964552425.1 uncultured Anaerolineaceae bacterium
ATGGTGTAATGTACGCCAAAATGCGCGCAGACGTGCAGCAGCGAAATCGCCACGTTGTTGCCATCGCCGATGTATGTCAGCCGCAGGCCGTCGGTATAACCAAAATGCTCGGCAATAGTCAGAATATCCGCCATTGCCTGGCAGGGGTGGCTGGCATCGCTCAGGCCGTTGATGACCGGCACGCTGGCCCATTCCGCCAGTTCGATCACATGAGCATGGTCAAACACCCGCGCCATAATGCACTGCACATAACCGGACAGCACCCGCGCCACGTCCGCGATACTTTCGCGTTTTCCCAGGCCGATTTCATCCGGCCCCAGGTAGATGGCATGGCCGCCGACATGCTGCATTCCGATGTCGAACGACGTGCGGGTGCGCAGCGATGGTTTCTGAAAAACCATGCCGAGCGTTTTACCCGCCAGCACAGGCCGGTTGCCGCCGCTTTGCCATTCCAGTTTGAGCTGCTGGGCCAACCGAATCAGATACCGCAGGTCTTTGGAAGACCAGTCCGCAAGATCGAGAAAATGGTTCATTGAGTCTATTCTACTGTAATGTGAAACTCGCGCATATAAGAAGTTAATGATGCTGCGAGTATAACATAGTTAGATTCGTTACAAAATGAACCCACTGGTCACGCCTGCGCGATTGGTTCCATATCTCGCCAGTTGGAGCCGACTTCAGCGTTGGCGCGCAGCGGTGCTTTCAGTTCAACCGTCTTCTCCATGATGCCCACCACCAGCCGCGCGGTTTCGTCGATCTCGTCTTCGGGCACTTCCAGCACCAGTTCATCATGTACCTGCAAGATCATCTGCCCGCCCAGTTGGCTGGCTTCCAGCGCATGGTACAGTTCGATCATGGCCTTTTTCATGATGTCCGCCGCCGAACCCTGAATCGGCATGTTGATCGCCATCCGTTCCTCGGACTGGACTTCGTTGCTGCGGCTGCTGCTCTGGGCATTGTGTTGCAGTGCGCGGAATTCGCGGCGGCGTCCGAACAGGGTGGTCAGCGGCCCCCGGCGGGCCTGTTCCTTCGTGCCATCCAGATAGGCTTTGACTCTGGGCAGGCGCGCGAAGTATTCATCAATAAATGTGCGTGCTTCCGCCAGCGAAAGTTCACTGTCCCGCGCCAGTCGGAACGCGCCCATGCCGTACAGCAGACCGAAATTGACCCGCTTGGCGAAACTGCGCTGTTCGTAAGTTACTTCGGACAGGGGGATACCATACACGGCGGCGGCTGTCGCAGCGTGAATGTCCTGCCCCTGCGCGAAGGCTTCCAGCAGGGTGGGGTCTTCGCTGTAATGCGCCAGCACACGCAGTTCGATCTGGCTGTAATCCACCGCCAGCAGCAGCGTACCGGGTGGGGTGATAAAGGCGCGCCGCACCTCGCGCCCCACCTCTGTGCGGATGGGGATATTTTGCAGATTGGGGTTGCTGCTGCTGATGCGCCCTGTCACCGTGCCCGTCTGGTTATAACTGGTATGCAGGCGTCCGGTGCGCGGGTTAATCAGCGTCGGCAGGGCGTCGACATACGTGCCTTTCAGCTTGGTCAGTTCCCGATATTCCAGAATCAGATTGACTGCCGGGTGTTCCCCCTTGAGATTATCGAGTGTGGCGGCGCCGGTGGAATAACCGTGTGTGGTTTTCTTCAACCCCTCCACTGACAGGCCCAGTTTGCCGAACAGCACATCGTTGAGCTGCTTGGGGCTGTTGATATTGAACGTCGCGCCGCTGGCTTCGTAAATACGCTGTTCAAGGACCTGCAATTCGCGCGCCAGCCGGCTGCTCAGTTCGGCCAGATAGGGTGTGTCCAGCACGACGCCGGTAGCTTCGATTGAGGCGATGACCGGGATGAGCGGCATTTCCAGGGTGTTAAACAGCCGCCACAGGTCCGCGTCTTTTTCCAGTTCCGGGCGCAGCAGCTCCGCCGCGCGGTAGGTGATGGCCGCATCGGCAGCGGCATAAGGGCCAGCCCGCTCAATATCCACGCGATCCATGGTGATCTGTTTCTTGCCTGTGCCGATCAGTTCGGAAATTTCCGTCATGCGGATTTTGAGGTACTGGTTGGCGAAACTTTTCAGGCCGATGAACTTGCTGGTCGGGTCGCGCAGCCACTCGGCAATCATCGTGTCGAAGGCCACCGGCTGGACATCAATACCGTAGCGCTGTGTCACGACCAGATCAAACTCGGCGTTATGCGCGTACTTGGGGATATTCGGGTTCGTCATCGGGCCGCGCAGGGCATCCAGCACGGTTTTCAGCGGCAGTTGATCCACCTCCTCCGTGAACATGCCTTCACCTTTTTTGTGCCCCACCGGGATGTAATAGCCGGTGTCGCCATTCACCGCCAGCGCCACACCCACCAGGTCGCATTCCATCTGGTTCAGGCTGGTTGTTTCCACATCCCAGACAATCGCGCTGGCTGTGTTGAGCGTGTCCGCCAGTGCATGAAGTGTCCCTTCATCGCGGACGATCACCGTTTCAATCCCGATGTCGGGCGGCAGTTCAACAGGTTCAGGAGCCGCCACTTCGGTGCTGCTCAGGTCGAACAGAGCCATCTGTTCGGTGGTCGCCAGCCGGTCACTGAACGAGCGGAATTCCAGTTCGCGGAACAGTTCCAGCACGGTGTGGGTGTCATAATCGTGCGCCACACACTTTTCGAGGACGAACTGTACTGGAATGTCCTTGCGGATGGTCGCCAGATTGCGGCTGAGATAGGCAAGCTGTTCGCCCTCGATCAGCTTTTTCTGGTTCGCGCCCTTGATTTCGTCGATGTGGGCATAGATGCCTTCGATGGTTTCATACTGCTTGAGCAGGGTCGTCGCTGTCTTCTGG
>CAZKIB010000089.1:21858-22666 GCA_964552425.1 uncultured Anaerolineaceae bacterium
ATATTCCTGCCGGAACAGGTCTTCGTCAAAAACGACATCCTGTTCGCCGCGTTTGGGAAGCTGCACGGTGACGTTGGACGTCAGCAGCTGCAGAATATCGCGGTCCCCGGTGATGATGCGTGTGTTCAGCCCCATCGCTTCGGCCTGTCTGACCACTGTGCCGATCACGTCGTCAGCTTCGTAGCCGTCCAGCGCCATGATGGGCATATTAAAGGCCGCCACGACCTGGTAAATGCGCTCAATCTGGACAGCCAGATCATCCGGCATTTTGTCGCGCGTGCCTTTGTAATCGCTGAAGAGTTCTTCGCGCCCGCTCAGGCCGCGATCAAAGCTGACCGCCAGATACTGCGGCTTGTCCTTTTGCAGAATATCCAGCAGGGTGCGCGTGAAGCCGTAGGTCGCGTTAGTCGGTTCGCCGGAACGGGTGCGGAACCCGGTGCTTTGCAGCGCATGAAACTGGCGGTAGGCCAGCGCGTGACCGTCAATAATGTAAAACTGGGGTCTGGCAGTCATAATCGCCCTGTCGTCATCATCCGAACATGCGAGCGATTATAGCGCACTTTGGAGGATTGTGCTGCCTGCGTTCATAAAGCTAAGGCTCATGGGTAAAAAGAGTGCGAAGCTGATTTTCAGAACTTACCTTACGTAGCGGGTGGCAATCTCCTCGTTGGGGTGGGGCCAGGGGCGCTTCGGCTTCTGCCGCCGATCAAAATCGACGGCCAGGCAAGACAAGTCCCGGCGGGACTGGGGCAGCGTGGTGTGAATCCTGAAAGGATTTGGGTTGCTTTGCCGGATACTTCAGTGTCCG
>CAZKIB010000090.1:0-12247 GCA_964552425.1 uncultured Anaerolineaceae bacterium
AGTGAGGCGTAAGGGATGGCTATTCCTCTGTGGATGTATCTGGTCGTGGCGGCGCTGCTGTTCTGCATCGGCATTTACGGTGTGCTGGCCCGGCGCAATGCAGTCGCCATTCTGATGGCAGTTGAACTGATGCTGAATGCGGTCAATATTAACCTGGTAGCCTTCTGGCGTTACATCACCCCGCAGGTCATGAACGGGCAGGCTTTCGCGGCCTTCGTGTTCGTCGTGGCGGCGGCAGAAGCGGCAGTCGGCCTGGCGATTATTATTGCGGTCTATCGCAACCGCCGCTCGGTGATCGTCGAAGACGTGAACCTGCTCAAGTGGTAGGGTAGGACAAGCATGGAACTGAACCTGAACGATCCGAATTTTCTTCCCTGGCTGATCCCGGCGGGGCCGCTGCTGGCGTTTTTCATCATCACGCTGATAACGAACCGCAGCAAAATGGTCCCGGCGACAAGCCATGAATACGGCGGGCATCACCCGGATTATGACGGAATGCCGGTGCATGTGGTCAGCGATTTTGGCCGCGTCGCCAGCATTATCGTCGGTATGAGCGGTGTGGTGATGGCCCTGCTCATCAGCCTGAATATCGTCGGTCAGGCGCTCTCCGCCCATCTTGGAGAGGAGGTCTTCCAGAGTGGCGTCGTCTGGATGGACACGGGCGAGACGACCTTCAACATGGGTGTGCTGGTCGACCCGCTGACGACCATTATGCTGGTGATGGTCCCCATCGCCGTGCTGTGCATCTTCATTTACTCCATCGGCTACATGGCGCATGACCCCCGTCAGGCGCGTTTTTTTGCCCTGATTTCGCTGTTCGCCGGGGCGATGCTCACACTGGTGGTGGCGGATAACCTGCTGCTGCTGTTTGTCGGCTGGGAGGTGATGGGCCTGTGTTCTTACCTGCTCATCGGCTTCTGGTTCGAGAAGCACAGCGCGTATAAAGCGGCGATCAAAGCCTTCACGACGACCCGTATCGCCGATGTCATTATGCTGCTCGGTATTGCCTATCTGTACTTCGAGACCGGCACGCTCAGTTTCCGCGAAATTCTGTACAACCCGGAAGTGCTGCAACATCTGGCGACCACGCCCGCGATTATATTCGGTGGCACAGCGGCTTCGCTGATCGGCATCTTCCTGATTATCGGCACGATTGGTAAATCGGCGCAGTTCCCGCTGCATGTCTGGCTGCCGGACGCGATGGAGGGCCCCACGCCGGTCAGCGCGATGATCCACGCAGCCGCGATGGTGTCCGCCGGTATCTACGCGATCATCCGCATGTTCCCGATCTTCGCAGCCGGGGGCGACCCACATCACGGGGTCTTTACCGGGCCGCTGCTGCTTATGGCGATTGTCGGCGCGGTGACAGCCATCTTCGCGGCGACGATTGCGGTAGCGCAGAACGATGTCAAGCGCGTGCTGGCGTATTCCACCATCTCGCAGTTGGGCTTCATGATGGCGGCGCTGGGCCTGGGCGCGTACATCGCGGCGGCTTTCCACCTGATTACCCACGCTTTTTTCAAAGCGCTGCTGTTCATGGCATCCGGTTCGGTTATTCACGGCATGGAACACGGCGAACATCATGTTCACGCGCACGGACATCACGGCCATGACGAGCATCATGAGACGCACGATGCGCACGCGGAACACGGCGAACATGGCGCGCATCATGAAGAACACCATGCCGCTCCGCATTTCGACCCGCAGGATATGATGAACATGGGCGGCCTGCGCAGGACCATGCCGGTCACGTTCTGGACCTTCCTGATCGGCGGCTTTTCGCTGGCCGGTTTCCCGCTGCTGACCGCCGGGTTCTGGTCCAAAGATGAAATTCTGGCGGAGTCCTATTACGGCCTGACCAATGGACACGGCCCGCACGCGCTGGTGTTCATTCTGCTGGCGCTGGCGGCTTTCCTCACGGCATTCTACACCATGCGGCAGATCGGCCTGACCTTCTGGGGCGAACCGCGCACTGAAGCAGCCAGACATGCCAGCCTGGGCCGGGGTGTCGTCAGCGTGACGATGACCCTCCCGCTGATTATTCTGGCGTTCTTTGCGCTCACCGCCGGGTTTGTCGGTGTACCCACCGACTTCCCGATCTTCGGCGCGATCTTCTCGCCGGAATATAACCCCTTCCATCATCTGGTGATTGAAACGCTGCCGACCAACGAAGCGGTTGCGGCATTCGACGCCGTACCCGACATGCACGTGGATGCTCCACCGTTCAACATTATCCCGGTGGCGACTTCGTTCATCGTGGCGCTGGGCGGTCTGTACCTGGGCTACCGGATGTACTGGGTCAAACCCCTGAAAGCCGGAGAACCGGACCCGCTCATTCAGATTCTCGGCGAGAATATCCACACCACGCTCAAGAACAAATACTACCTTGACGAACTGTATGAGGCGGTCTTTATCCGGCCGTCACAGTGGTTCTCTCGGGTGGTGGTCAGTGAGTTTATAGATCGCGGCATTATCGACGGTTTCCTGCACCTGATCGCGCGGGTCTTCACCTGGATTGGCGATCTGTTCAAGGTCCTTAACACCTGGCTGATCGACGGCGTGGGCGATGGCATCCCGGAAGGGATTGGCTGGTTCGGGCGCTGGTTCCGCCAGGTACAGACCGGGCGGGTGCAGCAGTATCTGCTGTTCGTGATCGTGGCCGCGCTGTTAATCGGCATCATCTTCGCTGTTTCGACAGGCATCCTGCAGGCAGCCAGTTAGGGCGGCGAGGAGACGGAGCATTATGATCGACAACATTTTTGGCATCGACTTACTCTCCTTTCTGGTGGCGGCCCCGGCGGCGGCGGCCCTGATTATGCTGCTGCTGCCCCAGCAAAAGGTGATCGTGCGTTGGGCCGCGCTGGGGCTTTCGCTGGTGCTGGCCTACTTCGCGGTGAGCGCCTTCCTCTATTATCAGAACAACCCGACGCCCGCCGATGGGATGACCTATGCGCTGGAGCTTCAGGTTCCCTGGTTCGAGCTTCTGGGCGCGTCGTGGCATGTGGGCATTGATGGCATCAGCGCGGTGCTGGTGCTGCTGACCGGTATCCTGACCCCGCTGGCGATCCTCATCAGTTGGGAGATCGAAGACCGCGTGAATATGCACATGGCCCTGATCCTGTTCTTCCAGACCGGGCTGATGGGTGTGTTCGTGTCGCTGGACCTGATGATATTTTTCCTCTTCTGGGAACTCAGCCTCGTCCCGATGTACTTCCTGATTAACCAGTGGGGCGGCCCCAACCGGCAGTATGCCTCCACCAAGTTCATGATTTACTCGCTGGGTGGTTCGCTCGGTTTCCTGCTGGCGACGCAGTTGGTGGGTTGGGCAGCATCAACAGTCCTGGGCCATCCCACGTTTGACATGGTGCAGCTTACCCAGGTGTGGCCCGAACTGGCGAATACTGTCGGCGCGACCTTCCTGGGTGTGCCGATTGAGACGGTCAAGGGGCTGGCGTTTGTCGCCTTTTTCCTGGCCTTCGCCATCAAGGTTCCGGTGTGGCCTTTCCACACCTGGCTGCCGGACGCGCACGGTGAAGCGCCGACGGCGGGTTCGATGCTGCTGGCGGGTGTCATGCTCAAGCTGGGCGCATATGGCTTCCTGCGGCTGGTGATCCCGCTGTTCCCGGACGTGTGGGTCGCGCCGATTGATCTGCTCGGATTTATTGAAACCAACGCTGCCCAGTTGTTCGCGGTGCTGGCGATGCTCGGTGTGGTGCTTGGGGCGTTCGCGGCATTCGGCCAGACAGACATCAAACGGCTGGTGGCGTACAGTTCCGTCAACCATATGGGTTTTGTGGTGATGGGGCTGGCGGTGACAGCGCTGGCTTATGGCGAACAGTTTTTGAACGGCTCCAGCGCGATTACCGAGGACGCCATTCTTGCGACCAACGGCGCCGTGCTGCAAATGTTCAATCACGGCCTCAGTTCCGCCGGGATGTTTTTGCTGGCCGGGGCGATATATCACAAGACGCACACCCGCGACATGACGCAGTACGGCGGGTTCTGGGTGAAAGCGCCCATTTACGGCGGCATCTTTATTTTCACCAGCATGGCAAGCCTGGGTCTGCCAGGTCTGAACGGTTTTGTCAGCGAGTTTCTGGTGGTGCGCGGCGTCTGGCCGGTGTTCACGGGGCTGACGGTGCTGGCGATGATTGGTTTGTTGTTTACCGGCGCGTACATTTTGAAAGGTATCCGCGCGGTTTTGCACGGCCCGTTTAACATGCACTGGCGTGATTATCATCTCGAAATCGAAGTTCGCGAGGTAATCGCCATAGCGCCGCTGATGGTGCTGATGCTGGTGACGGGCGTCGTGCCGAACTGGATTTTGCCGATGATTAACGAGTCGGTCACGCGGATTCTTGGGGGATAAAACTCGATGGAAGGATTTGTTTTTCCTGTCTTAAGCCTCATCATCTTCGTGCCGATCATCGCGGCGGTGGTGATCCTGTTCATGAACAGTGAACAGCGCGACCTGATCCGGGGTGTGGCGATTGCGGCAGCGACGACGGTGCTGTTCCTGTCCGGCGCGGTCTATTTTGGCTACAACGCGCAGGTCCCGGCGGTCACAGCCAATCAGGACGCGATCCTGAGCGATGCGGCGATTGAGTCGCCGGGCACGCTGATGTTCAAGGAAGGGCTGGCGTTCGAGGAACGGGTCGAATGGGTGTCGGCGCTGGGCATCAGCTACCATATTGGTGTGGATGGACTCAGCGCGCCGATGGTGCTGCTGACCGGGATGGTGGCCGTCGCTGGTGTGCTGATCTCGTGGCGCATCGAAGACCGCACGCGAGAATTCATGGCCTTTTTCATGCTGCTGGTCGCGGGCGTGTACGGTGTGTTCGTCGCCATTGATATGTTCACGCTGTTCTTCTTCTACGAACTGGCGATCTTCCCCATGTACCTGCTGATCGCCACGTGGGGCTGGGTGCAGTTGCGCGAATATGCCGCGATGAAGCTGACGCTGTACATTCTGGTCGGCTCGGTCATTTCACTGGTCGGTGTGATCGCGATGGTGCTGGTCGCCGCCGATTATTTCCAGACCGAAGCGGGCGCGGCAGTGCTGCAATCTGCCATTTCAGCGGGCATCCTGCCGGAAGGTTCCGGCCCGCTCAATTTCAGCATGGTCAGCCTGACGCTGGCGGCAGAAAACGGCGCGTTTGATGTCCTCGGTTATGCCGGCATCGAAACGCTGACGTTCGCCAAACTGTGGTTCCCGTTTGTGTTTATCGGCTTCGCTGTGCTGGCGGGTGTGTTCCCCTTCCACAACTGGAGTCCTGACGGCCACGTGGCCGCGCCGACTGCGGTGTCGATGATCCATGCGGGCGTGCTGATGAAACTGGGGGCGTATGCGGCGCTGCGCGCAGGGGTCCAGCTTTTGCCCGAAGGCGCGCAGGTTCACCTGCCCTGGATTGTGTTTCTCACGCTGGTGAATGTGGTCTATGGCGCGTTTATCGCTTTCCGCCAGCGTGATTTCAAATACGTGATCGGTTTTTCGTCGGTCAGTCACATGGGCCTGGTGAGCATGGGCTGGGCGACGATGAATGTGATTGGGATGACTGGCGCGGGGCTGCAAATGTTCAGTCACGGCGCGATGACCGCGCTGTTCTTCGGTTGTGTCGGCATGGTGTATGACCGGGCGCACACCCGCGATATTCCCAGCCTGGGCGGGTTCATCAAGAAGATGCCCTGGGTTGGGCTGGCGTTTATTGTGGGCGGTCTGGCAAGTATGGGTATGCCGGGTCTGAGCGGGTTTATCGCCGAATTCCCGATCTTTATGGGGATGTGGAATGCCTCGCCGAACATCACCCTTGAGGCGGGCGGATTTGTGCTGAGCAATTATTACTCGGTGATCGTGATTATCGCCGCGCTGGGCATCGTGATTACGGCGGCCTATGTGCTGCGCGTGACCGGGCAGGTGTTCTTTGGCGAATTCAATGCAGAGCTTTACCCGGAGGTGGGGGACATCGCCATCACAGACCGGATCATCCTGCTGCTGCTGGGTGTGCCGCTGCTGGTGGTGGGCATTCTGCCCTGGGTGATGGCTCCGATCATTGAATCCGGGGTACGGCCCATTATTGCATTGTTAGGAGGGGCGTGAGTTGGCTGAGTTTGACTTTCTCGCAAGTCTTCCGTCGATTGCGCCCGAAGTCGGGCTGACAATCCTGGCGATAGTAGTCCTGTTTCTGGATGTGTACCTGCCGGAAAGCCAGCGCCGCAATATCGCGTATGTGACGGCGATTGGGCTGGCCCTGCTGGCGATTACGCCGATCATCTGGGGGCCGCCGGCTGCCGGGAGCGGGCCGGAAAACCTGCTCTACTGGGGCGGGATGGTCCGGCACGATCCGCTGTCGCAAATCTTCAAGGTCATGGTGCTGCTGGGCGGCGCGCTGACCGCGCTGATGGCAATTGATATGAAGGGCCTGGGGCGGCGCGGCGAGTTTTACCTGATTATCGTCGTGTGTACGCTGGGGGCCACCCTGGTCAGCGGCGCGGCTGACCTGATTATGGTGTTCCTGGGCCTGGAAACGCTGTCGATCCCCCTGTATATTCTGGCGGCGTTCAAACGTGAGGACAACCGCTCGTCTGAAAGCGGCATGAAGTATTTCCTGTTTGGCTCGTTTGCTTCGGCGCTGATGCTGTTCGGGTTCAGCATCCTGTACGGTTTTACCGGGCAGACCAATATATACGCGATTGCCGGGCAGCTTTCGGAAGTTCTGGGCACAATGCCGATCCCGGCGCTGACCGCGATGGTATTGATCGTCGTGGGGTTCGGCTTCAAGATCGGCGCGGTTCCGTTCCATTTCTGGACGCCGGACATGTACGAAGGCGCGCCCACACCGGTGACGGCTTATGTGAGTGTTGCCAGTAAAGCCGCCAGCTTCGCGCTGCTGATGCGCTTCCTGATCGCCGTGTTCCCGGAAACGCTGGTGATCGGCGACCAGGTGATGCAGAATTTCTGGGTGCAGCTTGCCGCTGTAATGGCGGTGGTATCGATGACACTCGGTAATGTGCTGGCGCTTTCGCAGCGCAACATCAAACGCCTGCTGGCCTATTCATCCATCGCGCAGGCCGGCTATACGCTCATCGGTGTAGCGGCGATTCAGGCGCAGACCCCGGAAGGGCAGGCGCAGGCCGTCGCTTCCGTTGGCTTTTACATGTTCATGTACATCTTTACGAATATCCTGGCCTTCGCGGTGATCGTCGTCTTCAGCGAAGCCACCGGCAGCGAGAGGATTGCCGACCTGGCAGGGTTGAACCGGCGCAGTCCCTGGCTGGCGCTGACGCTGACCATCGCGCTGCTGTCGCTGGCGGGCATCCCCCCGGCGGCAGGCTTCTTCGGTAAGTTTTTCCTGTTCAACGCAGCGGTCAATGCCGGGCTGGCATGGCTGGCGATTGTGGGCGTACTGAATTCGATTGTCGCGCTGTACTACTATCTGGTCGTCATCAAAGTGATGTATGTGGATCGCAGCGAAGACGAAGACAAACCTATTCCGATGTCCTCAGCTTTTGGCTGGGTACTGGGCATTCCGACGGTGCTGGTGCTGGTGCTGGGTACAGTGGGCGCACAGGCAATTTTTGACTGGGCAGTCAGCGGTGCGAGATTGTTATTTTTGTAGCAATCGGAAACCGTTTGTGATAGAATTCTCTAGTGTAGGATTAACATGGCTGACAGGGGGCCATCCCGTGCCAAAAATCTGACCCTCGTGGTCATTGCAGCTCAGGCGGGATGTGCCACACTCTTGATTGTTTTTCCAGCGCTGTTCATCGGTTTATGGCTGGATGCACAGATGGGCCAGCGTGGGCCGTTCACAATCGGTCTTCTCATACTCAGTGTTCCACTGAGTTTATATCTTATGGTGCGCATCGCGCTGGGGGCAGTGCGGCGAATGGTCCCCCGGCTGCCGGAACGCGAGGCACCACCTGAATCGGAGGAGGTTTAACCTTTGTGTAAATTCACACGTTTGAACAGGAAGGAGGCAGCATGAATGTCAGACAGCGTGGCCTGATCACGTTTGCGATTATTGTGGTGATAGGCGTCGTCGGCTGTTTCTGGTTGCCGTTTGTCGTCATGCCCGGCGCGGGTGTTGCCATTGCGCTGCCGATTATCGAAGTGCCTGGCGAAGTCCTGGTAGAGGACTTCATTGGCGGCATGAATCTGACCAATACGATTGTCGGTACGGTGTTGGCCGATGTGCTGCTGATCGTCTTTGTGCTGCTGGCGTGGCGTGCCTCGAAGGGCTGGACCAAAGAAGTGCCGGGCCGCTTCCAGAGTTGGGTCGAGTGGTTCATTGGCGATATTTTCCACAACTTCATGAAGGGCGTGGGCGGCGACAAGCTGCATAAAGCTCCCCTGCTGTGGCCGCTGGTGGCGACCATCTTCCTGCTGCTGCTGACCGGCAACTGGCTGAAGCTGCTGCCGGGTGTGGAAACCATCGGGATTATGCACTGCGCGCACGAAGGCCAGAGCGGTTATCCGCTGCGTCCGGGCATCACGGATTCATCCTATACGCTGTATGTGGATGAAGCGCTCGATTCCGGCACACGCCAGACGCTGGAAGCCGAACATGCCTGTGAGCATTACTTCCATGGCGAGTTCAGCCAGTACCCGATTGAAACCCCCGAACAGATCGAAGCGCAGCTTGCCGAAGCCGAAGTCGTGCTGAACGATGCGCAGATTGAGTTCAATAATCTGTCGGCTGCCGTCAATGCGGAAAGCCTGACGGAAGAACAGGTTGCGGAACTGGAACACGCTTATGAAGCCGTTGAAGTGGCCGAACGCGGTGTCGAACGGCAGCAGATCCGACTGGAAAGCGCCCGGTTGATCCCTGAACTGGAACGCGAAGTCGAAAATCTCGAAGCCGAACTGGCGGCGATGAGCGCTGAAGGCGCAGCCGAGGGCGATCATGCGGCTGAGGGGGAGGCGGTCCATCTGCCAGCCTTTATGGCCGAAGAGGGACCCACCGCCGAAGAGATCGAAGCGGAACGTCTGGCGCTGGAAACGGAACTTGCCAGCGTGGAAGCCGAACTTGAAACGGCGCGCACCCAGTTGATCTACCCCACCGCGACGCTGAGCCTGAGCCAGGAAGCGCTGGATGCCGGGGCGGTTCCGTTCATCTTCCATGTGACACCCTGGGTTCGTGGTCTGGCAACGGACCTGAGCCTGACATTCTTCCTGGCGATTCTGGCGATTGTCGCCGTGCAGATTTACGGTGTCTGGGCGCTGGGGCCGGCCTACTTCGAGAAATTCATCAACATTTCAGCCCTGGGCAACCTGGGCAAGAAGCCGATGGGAGTGATTGACTTCATTGTCGGTATCATCGAGATCATCTCGGAAATCGGCAAGATCGTCAGTCTGGCCTTCCGACTTTTCGGTAACCTGTTCGCCGGGGGCGTCGCGCTGATGGCGATCACGTTCCTGGTCGCCCTGTTTGTTCCGATGGTCATGTATGGTCTGGAAATCATCATCGGCACGGTTCAGGCGCTGGTTTTTGCGGTACTCACACTGGTGTTCGCGGCACAGGCGATGGAAGGCCATCACGGTGACGAAGAACACGCTGAACATGCTGAACATTAATCAACGTATCCAAGAAAACACCTAAGAGGAGAAACATCACATGATCGAAGGATCAATCGAACAAGGTCTGAAGGCGATGGGCGCGGGTCTGGCGATGATCGGCGCGCTGGGGCCGGGTATCGGTATCGGTCTGCTGGTACAGGGCGCGTTGCAGGCGATGGGCCGCAACCCCGACGCGGCGGGTACTATTCAGACGAACATGATTTTGGGTATTGTGTTCGCGGAAGCCGTCGCCATTTACGCCCTGGTGGTCGCGCTGATTATTCTGTTCGTGCTCTAGTCATCCATGCAGGTGAGGGCAGTCGGCCTGCATGGAACAGACGTGGCTGAACCCCGATTTTGCTGCCGGGCAGCTAATCGGAATCGCCGCGCTGATTCTGGGAAGTCTGATTGTCCTGCCGGTGATCTTCGGGCTGATAATCTACACGCTGCTTGCGTGGATTGATCGGCTTAAAGAGGCCCGGCACACCCGCAGTCGCGATGACACGAACACTGACCTGAAGGAGTAACGAGAGATGCGGTTAAACAACAGCAGATGGATTATCATGCTGACCATTCTGGCCCTGCTGGTCGTGGTTCCGGCGACCCTCGCTGCCGAAGAAGGCGGCGGCCCGCTGGACGCGCTGGGTATCAACCAGGGCTTTCTGATCGCGCAGCTGGTCAACTTTGGCATCATCTTCATTCTGATGACGACGCTGATGTGGCGCCCGCTGGTCAACATGCTGGATGCCCGCAGCGCCAAAATCCAGAAGGGTCTGGAAGACGCGCAGGCCGCAGCCAATGCCCGCCTGAACGCGGAAGCTGAGGCGGAGAAAATTCTCCAGCAGGCCCGTACCGAAGCCCAGGGCGTGATCGAAGAGGCGCGTGGCCGGGGTGAAGGGGTCGCCAAGCAGATTGAAGCCGAAGCCCGCGCGGACGCGGAGAAAATCCGTGAGGACGCGCGCGCGGCAGCCGTTGAAGAACGCAACGCACAGTTGGCCGGGCTGCGCAGCCAGGTGGCCTCGATCTCGCTGGCAGTTGCCCAGCGGCTGATCGGCGAGGCGCTGGACGAAAAACGCCAGCAGGCCCTCATCAACGATTTCTTCGCCAAAGTGCCCGCCGATGCCAAAGCGCTGAAGGGCGATGTGGTGGTTGTCAGCGCCATGCCCCTTTCAGATGCGGAACAGGCCAAAGCCAAGAAAGAAATTGGCGCGGACAATGTCACCTTCGAGGTGGATCCGTCCATCCTGGGCGGGCTGATTGTCCGCAGCGGTGACAAAGTGGTGGATGGCAGTGTGCGCGGCGGCCTGACCGATATTGGGCAGCGCATCCGCTAAACACGGCTGACTCATTGGTATCTCCAACGTGCCGGCTTTGACCGGCGCGTTTGCTTTCCAGCACAATCCCGCATGTGTTGCCGGGGCGATTTGCGAATCGCCCCTACGATGGATACCCCGATATGACATCCAGACGCTTCTCCCAACTTCTGAGTGCCTTACCCGAAAACTTCCTGATCCATGCCACTGGGGATGCGGACGCCGGTGGTGGAAGCTGACGCAGAGCTTCAGCCCGGCGGGGTGTTTGTGGCACGCAAGGGGCTGACGGTGGACGGCCACGACTTCATCCCCCGTGCCATCGAGCGCGGCGCGGCAGCAGTTGTGGGCGAGCGCGACATCACCGGTCTGCCTGTGCCCTATGCGCGGGTGACGAACGCGCAGGAAGCGGTGGGCTATCTGGCGGCGGCCTACTGGGATTATCCGTCGCGCAAAATGACCGTCATCGGTGTGACTGGCACGAACGGTAAGACCACCACGACGACTCTGATTCACAGCATTCTACGGGTCGCCACGCAGGGCAAAGCCGGAATGATTTCCACCGTTGCCGCAGACCTGGGTGGACAGACGGCTGACACGGGCCTGCATGTCACCACGCCGGGCGCGCCGCAGATTCAGGCGCTGCTGGCGCAGATGGTCGCCAACGGCCTGACACACGCTGTCCTCGAAATGACCAGTCACGGGCTGGCGCAGGGACGGCTCAATGGGGTTGATCTTGACGTGGCTGTAATAACCAACGTGACACACGAACATCTTGATTATCATGGTTCGTTTGAAGCTTACCGCGCCGCCAAGGGCCGCATGTTCGCGATGCTCAATAGGTCTTTTCATAAGCCGGATGTCCCGAAAATTGCAGTGGTCAATGCGGATGATCCCAGTGCGGAGTTTTTCGCATCCTATGAATGGGACAGCATCATGTGTTACGGCCTCAGCAGCCGGCTGGTAAAAGAGATTAGCGTTGACGCCTTTTCAAGAATCGACTTCAGATTTGAGAATGTCTTCCTCGCTACCGACATCCGCTATGAACCGGATCGCACCGTCTTCCGCATCCCCTGGGGAAAGACAAGCGGTGAACAGCCGGCGGTCAAACACCATTTTGAATTCGAGACTCAGCTTGTGGGCGAGTTTAATGTGAGTAATGCGCTGGCGGCTGTCGCGGCGACATGGATTCCCTTTGCAGACCAATCCATCGGGTTTATTCAGCAGGGTCTGTCGGCAGTCAAAGCCATCCCTGGACGCATGGAACGGCTGGACGAGGGGCAGGACTTCACCGCCATCGTCGATTTCGCGCACACGCCAGACGCGCTGGAAAAGGTGCTGACCGCCGCGCGCGGGATGCTGGAACCCGGCAAACGCCTGA
>CAZKIB010000090.1:12283-16859 GCA_964552425.1 uncultured Anaerolineaceae bacterium
GAGAAGCGCCGGATGATGTCTGAAATTTCGGCACGGCTGGCGGACATTACCGTACTGACGGCGGAAGACCCGCGCACCGAGTCGCTGGACGCCATTTTGCAGGGGATGGCTGAGGCGTGTGTCTCTCAGGGCGGAGTTGAGGGCCAGACCTTTTTCCGCGTACCGGATCGCGGTGAGGCGCTGTATCAGGCGTGCCGGATGGCGCAGGCCGGGGATATGGTGATCGCCTGTGGCAAGGGCCACGAACAGAGCATGTGCTTCGGGACTATCGAGTACCCCTGGGATGACCGCGAAGCGCTGCGCGCCGCGCTGCGTGGGACGCCGCTGCGCACCCTGCCCACCGCAACACCGCATTAAAGCGCTAAGGCTTTTCCAAGAAATAGAATATTCAGTTCGATATTCTGATTCGGCGGACGAGACACGCCTCATCCCTACCAATGAACACGTTATTCTCTGGAACAGCTTAAGCCTTCCTCACATGAACGCGAAGACCCGTTAATGGCTTTTGCGACGATAAGGTAGAACAAACTCATGTCTCATTTACGAAGCTCCTTCATTTGTCTAGCGGTGTTCTTTTTATTCGATACCATTTCCAGTTTGGATGCTCAGTCACCAACAATCCCTATTACAACACCGGTAGATGGCAAATTTTCATTTACGGGGAAGCTTGTTAATGCTTTGGGTACTGAGTATAGCCAGCTATTTACTGCTGATACGGCCTCTGGCTCAATTCAATTGCAAGACGAAAATCAGAATGAGATATTTTCAGTTGCTGGGGATAATACAGGCACACGGCTTGTTTACCGAAGTGGTGTTACTCCGACCATCCTGGATACCAGTACTGGTGTAAAAATACCACTTGCACTACCTGTTGGTTATCATCCGGTAGATTGGTTTCCCGACAACAGCAGCATCCTCTTCCGGCGCAACAACCTTGAAGTTCAACCCGAGGAGTATACACTAGAAGTCTTTAATGTTGCCAGTAGTTCGGTGATGCCTTTGCTCAGTTACGAAGTGGGTGGAATACCCGATATCACGATGCCTCAGACCGTACCATCGGGCGTATCGTATCTTACTTTTGAATTGATAAGACAGGCACAATGGAATTCTGCCTATCCTGAATGGGTTTTTGTGCAGTTGGATACCGTTGGAAATCCATATCCTGAAAATCATCCCATTATCACTCTGAACTTTCTGTATAACACACAGACTGGTCAATTTATTTCGGTGGATACTGTGGTTAATTCGCCCGTTCAACCATTTAGTGTTGGGTGGTCTCCCGATGGCAAATATCTGTTTTTCCATACCGGTAACACTACCACCAGCATTAATATCGCTTCTTTCGATAATGTTGGTGATATATGGGAACTGAACTTGGTCGACCAAGCGCCAATAGAAGGCTCAATCTGGGATTGGCTCGGGGCTGGCGATCTCATGCTGACTAGCAGACGTGATGATGTTAATGACGATACCATCTACAGTATCCTACAGCTTATTGATGGGACCTGGCATTCAGCGGAATTTTTTCGCATCCCGCGCAGCAGCTTTGTGACAGATAATCCGGCGGATTGGCATATCACAGCAAGTGAAGCTGAAAAACAAGCCCTAACGTGCCTCTTCGATCAAGCGCTCGTCACGCGATTAGAAACAGGAATGCGTGCGCGGGTGAATTTCACAGATGGCACACCGCTGCGTTTGCGTGAGGATGCACTGGTTTACAGCGATGAAATTCTGCAAATGCCCGAAGGCACGGCATTTGACGTGATCGACGGCTCGGTTTGCGCCAATGGCTACCGCTGGTGGCAAGTCGAACTGGACGACAGCACGACAGGGTGGACGGCGGAAGCGGACAGTGAAGTCTATTTCATCGAGCCACTTTCGACTCAGGCTTTTCCAAGAAATTGAATATTCAGTTCGATATTCTGATTCGGCGGACGAGGCATGTCTCATCCCTACCAATGAGCAAGTTATTCTCTGGAACAGCCTAAGTGCCGAGTGAAAGCGCGTTTGTTTTGTCGGAGAAGTGACTGCTCTGGACTTCGCATTCAGCACCCTGCTTCAGCACTCATCGTCGGGCAGACGTCAGGTTAGGATGGTGGTCAGGTTGACAACCTGATGGTACAATCGCCGTTGTGAGGGCTTATGTTCGATGTAGGAATCGTCATCCTCAACTGGAACACCCGCGATCTGCTCAAGCGCTGCCTGGAAACGGTTCTGGCAAGCGAAGGTGATTTCACCTACAAAGTCGTCGTCGTGGATAACGCCTCGACAGATGACAGCGCCGCGATGGTACGCCAGCATTTCCCGCAGGTTGAACTGATCGTCAATTCGATCAACGGGGGGTATCCGCACGGCAACAATCTTGGCCTGCGGGCACTCGGTTTTCATGGAGCCGGCCAGGTAGATGCGGACGCGCCGCGTTACGCTGTGCTGCTCAACCCCGATACCGAAGTTCCCCCGGACGCCTTTTTCCGCATGACTCAATATATGGACCGCCGGCCGGAAATCGGCGTGGCCGGACCCAAGCTTGTGCTGGTGGATGGCAGTCTGGACCTGGCCTGCCGCCGCAGTTTTCCGACTCCGCTGGTGTCGTTTTATCGTTTTTCGGGCCTTTCGAAACTTTTTCCTACGCATCCCCGGTTCGGGCGCTATAATATGACGTTTGCCGACCCTGACCAGGAACTCGAAGTGGATTCTGTGGTCGGGGCGTATATGCAGGTGCGGCGTGAAGCTATCGAGGACGCCGGCCTGCTGGATGAAACGTTCTTCATGTATGGAGAGGATCTCGATTGGGCTTACAGGATAAAGACCGCCGGCTGGAAAGTGTTTTACTATCCGAACGTGATCGTCAAACACGTCAAGCGGGCGGCCAGCCGCAAGAGCCAGCGGGCGCAGTTCGAGTTCAACCGCGCGATGCTGATCTTCTACCGGAAGCACTACCGGACGACGACCCCGCTGTGGGTGCATTCGCTGGTGCTGATGGGGCTGCTGCTGAAGGGTGGGCCGAGTCTGCTGCCGGAAATTCGCAAACCGGCCTGAATTATTCGGCACAGATCGCCCGTTCCAACCGGATACGCAATCTGCTGAATGGCCTCCTGCTCAGTCTGGATGTGGTGGCGCTGGTGGCCGCTTTTGTGCTGGGCTATCAGGCTCGCAACGTCCTGGACCTGTTCGAGATTCCCCTGAACCCGCCGACTTTGAACCAGTACATCCCCACGCTGACCCTGCATGTCGTGACGACCATCATGATTCTGTACGCCTCGCGGCTTTACCATCTGCCGCGCGCCATCAGCCGGGTGGATCAACTGCGCAAACTGTTCGGTGCGATCACACTGGGCGCGGTGATGAGCTTCGGCTTGCAGGCGCTGATTCTGGAAGCGATTTTCCGGGGAACGCAGTTCCAGGTGGATTACCCGCGCAGCCTGTTTTTTTATGTGTGGGTGTTTGGTTATCTGTTCACGGCTGCCGGGCGCGAACTGCACCGCTCGCTGCGCTATTTTCTGCGCCGCCGGGGCATTGACCGCGAGAACCTGCTGATTATCGGCACGGGCAAGATCGCGCGGGAGATTACCTACCGCATCAAGCAGCGCGCGGACCTGGGCTATCGACTTGTGGGGGTCGTGACGACGCGCAATCACGCTCGCAGCAGCGTTTCGGGTGTGCCGGTGATCGGCACATTTGAGGAAATCCCGGACCTGATTGATGCGAACGGTGTGGAGCAGGTGATTATCGCCCTGCCGGAAGCGCAGCGCAGCGAACTGGTCAACCTGATTACGCAGTGCCAGCGCGGGCAGGTCGATATTAAAGTGTACCCGGACCTGTTCGCCTACATGGCTGGCGACCTGAATGTGGATGAGCTGGGCGGGACACCGCTGATTACGGTGCGCGATATTGCGCTGCGCGGCTGGAAACTGAGCCTCAAACGCGGGCTGGATATTCTGGGTTCGCTGGTCGGGCTGGTGTTCTTCTCGCCGCTGATGATGCTGACGGTGCTGTTCATCCGGCTGGAATCCGAAGGGCCGGTGTTTTATATTCAGGAGCGCATGGGGCTGGATGGCCGCCCCTTCCCGATGATTAAGTTCCGCTCGATGCGCGTCGACGCAGAATCCAGCGGGCCGGGTTGGACCACCGCCAATGACCCGCGCCGCACCCGCCTGGGCCAGATCATGCGCCGCACCAACTGGGACGAGATGCCGCAGTTGATTAACGTGCTGCTGGGGCACATGAGCCTGGTGGGGCCGCGCCCGGAGCGTCCGGTGTATGTGCGCGAATTCCGCGATCAAATCCCTCGTTATATGGAACGTCACCGCGAAAAAGCCGGCATGACCGGGTGGGCACAGGTCAACGGTCTGCGCGGGGATACCTCGATAGCCGAGCGCACCGCCTATGACCTATGGTATATTGAACATTGGTCGCTGTGGCTGGATATTAAGATTATCCTGCGCACGTTCATGCTGATTATCCTGCGCAAAGACAAGAACGCTTATTAGCTGTCAGCTTTTAGCTCTGTACTTTTTCTGAACTGCTGAAAGCTAATCGCTACGGCTAAGAGCCAGAGCGATCCAACCTGTGACCT
>CAZKIB010000090.1:16869-22619 GCA_964552425.1 uncultured Anaerolineaceae bacterium
AGCCGAGCAGATTCTCCGAACACACTAATGGACATCAAAACTCTCGAAACTGCCATGCACGCCTTTGTGGAAAGCAAGGGCTGGTACGCGCCGGATTCCCCGCGCCCGCAGACTTCGCGCAATCTGGCGATCTCGCTGGCACTGGAAGCCAGTGAAGTGCTGGAACATTTTCAATGGTCTGAAAATTCTAACGATCAGGCCGAACTCGCCGCAGAGCTGGCCGATGTCATGTTATACTTGCTCCAACTTGCCAGCCTGAACGGGATTGATCTGGGACAGGCCGTGCTGGACAAACTGGATGTCAACCACCGGAGAAGTTGGGACGAACCCGCATGACCGACGTGGCTCTCGACTGGGAGTGGCCGTTTTCCCGCCCCGAACTGATGGCCGGCCTGCGCCGTTATCTGGCAGCCAGTTCGCTGAAACTGCTGGATGTGAAACGGATGCCGCTGCCGGACACCATGCCGGGTGTAACCTACGGCGCGGATTCGGGAACCCGCCTGAGCGCGCTGGCGGTGGGGGTGCGCATCGATGGTGACGATTTTGATCTGCCGCTGCTGCTGAAGGAGCCGCCCGTCAGCCATAACGGGCGCGTGCTGCGGGCGATTGGACAGCGGGAATATGGGGTTTATCGTTTGCTGGCCCCGCATCTGCCGCTGCTGGTTCCCGGCCTGGTGGCGGGGGACGAAGCCGAGGGCTGGCTGATCCTCGAAGTGCTGACTGGCCTGCGCCCCGCGCCGGAATGGAGCGCTGCCGATTATGACGAGGCCCTGCTGAACCTCGTCAACCTGCATGACCGCTTCTGGGGTTTGTCCGAAGTGCTGGCGACCTACCCCTGGCTGGCGCGCCCGCTGGAAGCTGACTTCCGCGAGACCGTGACTGCCGCTCGTGACGCGGTGCATACCCTGCGGGATGAAACCCATATCCCCCTGCTGGACCCCTACCTTGATCTGTTTGAACGTCTAGTCGACACAGCGGAAGCCATCGCGGCCCCGCTGCGTGTGGAAACTGCCACCCTGATTCACGGTGATTACTGGCCTGGCAACATCGCTCGCCCGATTGATGGCCGTCAGATTGTGTTTGACTGGCAGTTGGCCGGCATCGGCCCGGCGATCCTTGATCTGGTGAACCTCGTTCAATCGACCTCGCTGCGCCTGGACCCGGCCATGCCGGCCCCGCAGATGATCGACCTGTACCGGGACAGCGCCGCTCAGTTGTTCAAACCGGACTGGGGCGATGAGCGCTTCCCGCGCCTATGGGATCACGCGCTGCTGTGGCTGTTTGTGGCGCGCTGGCTGGGCAAGCTGGCGACCATGCCGGTGGAAACCTATGCTAAACTGCATCCCCGTTTCCGGCAGGTGTGGCTGGAGCCTGTGGCTGCTGCTGCGGGCCGCCGGCTGGCGCGGAGTGCCTAAGCGCCGAAAATGCCGCTGAGATCGACGGCTTTGCCCAGTACAGGCGAGTGGAAGGTATCCTCTGGCCCATAGGCTCCCTGCCGCGTGAACCTGCCCTCTTGCAGCACAAAGACTTCCACATATTCGGCTTCGTGGTCAGCCAGCCAATACTCACGGACGCCGTAGCGCTCGTACAGGGCAAACTTCTGCACGCGGTCATAACGGGCAGTGGAGGGCGAAAGTACCTCGATAATGAGATCGGGCGGGCCTTCCAGTCGTTTTTCGGTGACTTTGCACCGGCTGTCCGCTGCGACCCAGACAATATCCGGCTCCGGCACATTGTCTTCATCCAGATACAGGCCGATGGGGGATAGGAAAATCTCACCATCAGGAATGAGGTTGTTCAGAAGTTCGTAGGAACGACCAATCACCCGCTGATGAGCAGGGATAGGCAGCGGACTCACGATGATGACTCCGTTGAGCAGTTGAACAGGCTTGTTGGTTTCCGGCAGTTCGTAATATTTCGTCGCCGTCATGCGGGTTCCGGTTAGCGGGACGCCAATGTCCGTCAGGTCCGTCATGCGATGCTGTCCTCCAGTTGCCTGTTTGTATTATAGCATTAGGCTGTCGATTGAAATCAACGGCAGGGCAAACCATGTCCCGGCGGGAGGAAATCCAGTGGATACCTCGAAATCCAACAGTGTGTGACCATTATTACTCGCGATCAATCTGGTTTCATCTGTGATACAATCGGCGGCTGAAGGAATGCCACGCACGCCAGAGGGATAGACACCATGCGGATGAGCAAACTGTTCAGCCAGACCCTGCGGGACGCCCCCGCCGAAGCGGAGATCGCCAGTCACCAGCTACTGCTGCGGGCCGGGTTCATGCGCCAGTTGACCGCCGGGGTGTTCAGCTATCTGCCGCTGGGCTGGCGGGCGCTGCGCAAGATCGAGCAGATCATCCGCGCGGAAATGGACGCCATCGGCGGTCAGGAAATCGCCATGCCGGTGGTGCATCCGGCGGACCTGTGGAAAGAATCGCACCGCTGGTACATCGTCGATGAGTCGCTGACGCGCTTTCAGGATCGCGGCGGGCGCGATATGGTGCTGGGGATGACTCACGAGGAGGTTATCACCGACCTGATCCGCCGGGAGATTCGCTCTTACCGCCAGCTTCCAGCACTGTTGTATCAGATCCAGACCAAGTGGCGCGACGAAGCCCGCCCGCGTGCCGGGTTGATCCGCGTGCGCGAGTTCACGATGAAGGACAGCTACAGCCTGGATATGGACGACGCCGGGCTGGACGCGCAGTACCGGGCGCATTATCAGGCATATTTCAATATCTATCACCGCTGCGGCCTGCCGGTGATCGCTGTCGCGTCGGATACGGGCATGATGGGTGGCAAGCTGGCGCACGAGTACATGTATCTGACACCCATCGGCGAGGATACGCTGCTGGTGTGCGAGCCGTGCGGCTACGCGGCCAACCGGGAAATCGCGCGCTTCCAGAAGCCGGCTGCACCGGATGAAGCGCCGCAGCCGCTGGAAAAAGTCGCCACGCCGAACACGACGACGATTGACTCGCTGGCGCGGTTACTGAATATCGCCCCGGCGCAGACCGCCAAAGCCGTGTTCCTGATGGCGACGATGCTCAAGGGCGCAGAGCGGACAGAACAGTTTGTGTTCGCGGTGGTGCGCGGTGACATGGATCTGAACGAGGTCAAGCTGACCAACGCGGTGGACGCGACTGCTTTACGTCCGGCGACAGAGGCGGAAATCCGGGCGGTGGGCGCTGTGCCGGGGTATGGCTCTCCGCTGGGGGTGCGCGACTGCCTGATCGTGGTGGATGACGCCGTAGCAAAGTCGCCCAATCTGGTGGCGGGGGCGAACGAGGATGGGTATCACCTGCTGAACGTCAACTACGGGCGCGATTATGAAGCGCATATCGTGGCGGATATTGTCAGCGCGCGGGCGGGGGATGCCTGCCCTGCCTGCGGCTGCCCGTTGGAAACCGTGCGCGGCGTGGAAGTCGGCAATATTTTCAAACTGGGTACGCGCTTTACCGAGATGGCCGGCGCGAACTTTATCGACACGGACGGTCAGGCGCATCCAGTGATTATGGGGTGTTATGGCATTGGCGTGGGACGCTTGCTGGCGTGCGTCGCCGAATCGCATCACGATGATGAGGGGCTGATCTGGCCGGTAAGTGTCGCGCCGTATCATGTTCATCTGGTGGGGCTGGGCGGCGGAGAAACGATTGCGGAACAATTGTATGGCGGTCTGGTGGACGCCGGAATCGAAGTGCTGTTTGATGACCGGGACGAACGCGCCGGGGTCAAGTTCAAGGACGCTGACCTGATTGGCCTGCCCATCCGGCTGACGGTGGGCGAACGCTCTCTGCAAAACGGCGGTGTGGAGTTCAAACGCCGGGACCTGGCGGACCGCGCCATCATCCCGCCGGGTGACGTGCTGGCGGTGGTGGCGGCTGAACTGGCTGAACTGCAAGCCGCGCTGGATGCCAGTGTGGTGGATGTGGCGTATAAAGTGTAGCAGGAGGGACATTCATGTCCGCAGCACCGCGCCAGAACCGGACACCTGAAGAATATCTGGCTTTTGAACGCGACAGCGAACAGCGCCATGAGTTTCTGAACGGCGAGGTTCTGCTCATGGCCGGGGCCAGCGCCAACCATAACCTCATCGTGACGAACATGCTTGCCAGTCTGCACAGCCAGTTACGCCAGCGCCCTTGCGTGGTGTATCCCGGTGATATGCGTGTCAAGGTGAACCGCACGGGCCTGTATACTTATCCTGATGTCAGTGTGGTCTGCGGCTCACCGCAGTTCGAGGATGAGCAGCGTGATACGCTCCTGAATCCCCTGCTGCTGGTGGAAGTGTTATCCCCGTCCACCGAAAGTTATGATCGCGGGAAAAAGTTCCAACACTACCGCACCCTCGCCAGCGTTCAGGAGTATCTGCTGGTGGCCCAGGACAGTCCCCGTATCGAGTGTTATCTGCGTCAGGAAAATAATCAATGGCTGCTGGATGATGTCACCGGGCTGGAGGCCATTGTCGAACTCGTTTCGATCCAGTGCCGGCTGCCGCTTACGGATGTGTATGAGAAAGTGGAACCTGAGAGTCCCTAATCTTACGCTTTGAGCGGCCCGCCCACCCCTATACTATTCATGTAGGCTGGTGTGATGAGGGACGCATGACCGCAAAACAGGCACTGACGCAGGCGCGGGGGCTGATCCAGGAAAAGCGTTATGAGGAAGCCCGCAGCATTCTGATCGAACTCGACCATCCAACGGCGCAGGAATGGCTGGAAAAACTGGACCGGATGCCGCAGCCATTGGCGGCAAAATCCACCCCCAAAACAGCAGCGTCTGCCCAGAAAGGCAGCGTGGTTCAGCAGTATGGTCTGAACAAGACTGAACTCACACGCCGCCTGCTGATCGGTGTGCTGGCGATCCCGGTGTTTCTGTCGCTGCTGACATTCTTCCCGCGTGAATTCCGGCTGGATACGAACACGCTGCTGGGTATCGCCCTGCCGACCCTGTTTCTGTTTGGCGCGTTATCGCTGCTGCTGCCGGCGCTGGCCGCGCTGATCGGCAGCCGGCAGACCACGATTTACAGCAGCGGCGTGGAGCGCAGGTCGCTGTTCGGGACGATTTACGTGCCCTGGGACGAACTGGAAGGGGTGAAGGGTGGGCTGACCACCTATCGCAAGTATGGCATCACCCTGTACACCAGCGGGGCGTATAATTTTTATACCAATGGCAGGGTGGTCTTTCAGGTGACGAACCTTGACGCCGACAGCGGGAAACTCTACAGCCAGCTTTCGGATGCGATTGTGCGCACACACAAGGACAAACTGCTGGCGCGCTTCAAACGCGGCGAAGTTCTCAAATTTGAGGCGATGGAAATCCACATGGATGGCCTGCACTTCGGCAGGAGTGTTTTGCCGCGCCATGAGATCAGCGATGTGCGCGCCAACCAGCGGATGATCTTCATCATGCGGCAGGAAGAACGGGTCTGGAAGAGCTTCTCGCTGGAAAGCGCCTATAACCCCTGGCTGTTTATGGAAGTCGTCAACGCCATCGCGGGTGTTTGATCCCGCTGCTTGACAGCACATCAAAACGCTCTTATCATCCAATGAGAAACGCGGGTCAGCAAATGCTGGCTCGCTTTTTTATTGTCGCGCGGACAGAGAGGTCCGTTTTTTTGTTTTGTCAGGGAGGAACGATGTTCGAGGCACAGCGTTTTTCGCACACGCAGGTTCTGACACTGGATGGAGATGTAGATAACCTCAGTTCGGGATAAGAGCTTCGAGCTGAGGCAGGTCAAGAGCCAAAGA
>CAZKIB010000091.1:0-734 GCA_964552425.1 uncultured Anaerolineaceae bacterium
CATCCGATAATACCCTGTTGATGCATCGATGAATAATACTTTCATAATGTTTTGAACGTTCGTGAGTGATGGATGAATTGTTGGCTAGGTTTTAGTGAGATTACGGCCTGCGCTCGTGTTTTACTGCTATGATAGGCAATATGTCGCGAATTTGCGCAGGCTCCATGAGAAAGAAGGGTGATGATGGAAACCAACCACACCAATGGGCATCATGAAGACCCCATGACCGTAAAACTGAATTCAGAAGCATTTCTGGAAATGTTTGAGTTAAACCTGCCTTCTGTTGATGAGGAGCGGATCGCCAGCGCGACTCATGAAATTCTCCAGGCGGTGGGCGAGGACCCTCAGCGTGAGGGTTTGCAGCGCACGCCCGAACGAGTGGCGCGGGCCTATTCCGAACTTTTAAGCGGCTACCGCACTGACCCGATCAAGCTCATTAACGATGCTATTTTTAGTGTCGATTATGATGATATGGTGATTGTGCGCGACATCGAATTTTACAGCCTGTGCGAACATCATATGCTGCCGTTTATTGGTCGCGCTCACGTCGCCTATATTTCCAGCGGCAAAGTGATTGGGCTGTCGAAAATACCGCGTATTGTCGATATGTTCGCGCGGCGTTTGCAGGTTCAGGAACGGATGACGCATCAGATCGCGGAGTTTATCAACGAGGTGCTGGAGCCGAAAGGTGTGGCCGTAGTGCTGGAAGGTGTGCATATGTGTTCCATGATGCG
>CAZKIB010000091.1:805-4620 GCA_964552425.1 uncultured Anaerolineaceae bacterium
TCGCGATGACCCCCGTACCCGCGCGGAATTTATGGCGCATCTTAACCGCCACAGCGCCAGTCACCCGTTCTGATTCATTCGCAGCATTGTCGAAGCGACCTTGATACCGGGTCGCTTTTTAATTTGCGGCCCGTTGATTTGCAAAAATAACTATGCTATAGTGACCTATAACAAGTGCCTTACAGCATTCATCCAGAGCGACAGAGGGACACGGGCCTGTGAAGTCGCGGCAACCCCCAAGGCGTTGGGAAGGTGCCAAATCCGGCAGAGAACTCTCTGAGAGATGAGCTATGCGATTGCAATCCGGCGCGCCTCTTCTTGTGGAGAGGCGTTTTTATTTGGATGTAATGATTTAAGGCTAGTTTGGGCAGTATCTGCCTTCATAAATAACAGATAGGGGTCTCCACTATGGCTGTAAGTGAACAAACACAGGTTTCAAACCTGACCTTCATGACATCTCCGCGTTACTTCTTTACGTCGGAGTCCGTTTCTGAAGGGCATCCTGACAAGATGTGTGACCAGATTTCGGACGCGGTGCTGGATGCGATTCTTGCGCAGGACGCCAACGCGCGTGTGGCCTGCGAAGTGGCAACCACCACTGGTCTGGTGCTGGTCATGGGCGAGATCACCACCAGCGCATATGTCGATATTGACAAACTGGTGCGCGATACGGTCAAGGAAATCGGTTATACGCGCGGCAAGTACGGTTTCGATTACGAAACCTGCGGGGTGATTGTGTCCATTAAGGAGCAGTCACCGGATATTGCGCAGGGCGTCAACCGGGCACTGGAAGCGCGCGAAGGTTCCATGTCCGAAGCCGAAATCGAGGCTACCGGAGCGGGCGATCAGGGCATGATGATTGGTTTCGCCTGTGATGAAACGCCCGAATATATGCCGCTGACCATTTCGCTGGCGCACAAGCTCACCCGGCGGTTGGCCGAAGCGCGCAAGAGCGGTGAGCTGAACTGGCTGCGCCCGGATGCCAAAAGCCAGGTTACAGTCGAATATGCCTATGGCAAACCCAAACGGATCGACACCATCGTCGTTTCCACACAGCACGCGCCTGAAATCAGCCAGCACGAAATCCGCGATGAGGTCATTGCCAGGATTATCAATCAGGTTGTGTCATCAGAACTGCTGGACGATCAGACGCGCATCTTTATCAATCCGACGGGACGTTTTGTGACCGGCGGCCCATTGGGTGATGCCGGCCTGACCGGGCGCAAGATCATTGTCGATACCTATGGCGGTGTGGCCCGGCACGGCGGCGGCGCATTTTCCGGTAAAGACCCCTCGAAGGTGGACCGCAGCGCCGCGTATATGGCGCGCTACGTGGCAAAAAACGTGGTCGCGGCAGGTCTGGCCTCACGTTTTGAATTGCAGGTGTCTTACGCCATTGGCGTGGCTCAGCCGACTTCGGTGGCTGTCGAAACCTTTGGCACGAATCGGGTTCCCGAAGCGAAGATCGAAGAACTGATCCGCAAACATTTCGATCTGCGCCCGGCGGCCATTATCCGCGACCTGCAACTGCGCCAACCGATCTACAAGCCGGTGGCTGCCTACGGACACTTCGGGCGTGATGACCTGAATGTGCCCTGGGAACGTACTGATAAAGCAGATATTCTGCGTCGGGAAGCCGGACTTTAACGACCTGCATCTACCAGATTTCTAACCGAAAGCGGCCTGTGCGCCGCTTTTTGGTTTGATCTTTATTTGCTCCGGCATACTTGCCGATGTATAGTGAGGAAGATGGGTCAGCCAGCCGTGCAAGGAGTCCTTGATGCGTACCTTTTTCAGCCGCTTTGGCAAGTTTGTCTGGCGCTCGATGATTATTTTTTCCTTTATTGTCAACATTATTCTGGTTGTGGTGCTGCTGGCTCTGGGTCTGCTGATTTTTGAGATCAAAAACAATATTGCGGACCCCCTGATCGGCGGTTTGCATGGCAGCTTTGTGGGCCTGGATCAGGCCACGATTGATTACACCATCCCGGTGCGCGACACGATTCCGGTTCGGTTAACCATTCCCCTGGAAACCAATACGACAGTGGTGCTGACTCAGGCTGTACCGTTGTCTGCAACCGCCAACATTATTCTGAATGGCAGCAACGTGCCCACCCCGGTCAGCTTGCAGCTTCCAGTAGGGCTGCAACTGCCGGTGGCGCTCGACCTGGACGTGAACGTGGACCAACCTCTGGATATTGCACTGGATGTTCGGGCAGTGATCCCGCTGGAGCGGACGCAGCTTCATGATGTGGCGGATAATCTGCGGCTGCTGTTTGAACCGTTGGCGGTAGCGCTGGATAACCTGCCATCTGATTTTAATGAGGCGGGCGTGTTTGTGAACCAGATTGTGTCGGGTAATGCCCCGAATCTCCTCGAACCAGGGCCGGATTTCCAACCCTGGCCGGGTTTTTCACAGACGGCGGGCCTGAATTACTCACTGTACACAGAAAATGTGCCCGGTGGAAATCGCCCGGTGGAAACGGGTATTGTTCAGCGCGGCGGGATTCCGTTTCTGGATCAGCAAATCCGCCCGGAGGTTTATGAGGTGGGCAGCCCGGAAGAGGTGAATGCGGCTGCTCAGGAAGAAATGACCCGGCGCGGCATACCGGAAATGTTCTATGATGGTCAGATCGGGCAGTTCATCCTGGATGCTCAACGGCAGACTGCTGATGCCCCCATTCAGGCCATTATTGACCCGCAGTCGGGAGATACGGGCGCATCGAACGATGTTCAGCAGAATGCGTCTGTAGGAAGTGAAGGGGATTCCAGCAATCAGACAGGGGAGTCGTCAGAGTTACAGCCAACTCTGACACCCAGCGGTTGAAATGGACGTTTAGGAACAGTACGATTAAGCATCTTCCGGTAGTCGTTGAACATGTGACTTTGAGGTAAACCCTATGCCAGAACCCGGACCGCGCATCTGCGATTATGAAGGTTCTAACTACAGGACGGAGTTCTGGGAAACTAAAGATCGTGATTACGAGGATCAGGTCGAACGGGTCGCGCTGCGCCGTTTGCTGCCATTGGGCGGCCGGCGCTTGCTGGAAATCGGCGCCGGCTTTGGCCGCCTGACGGGCGAATATGCGGCCTTCGATCAGGTGGTGGTGATGGACTATTCCCTGTCCCAACTGCAATACGCGCAGGAGCATCTGGGCCGTTCTTCCCGGTTTATTTATGTTGCGGCAGATGCCTACCATTTACCATTTCGCCCCGGTGTGTTCGATGCCGCCACCATGATTCGTGTGCTGCACCATATGGCGGATGTGCCGGCGGTGCTGGCTTCTGTGCGACAGGTGCTGTCAACGGATGGCAGTTTCATCCTTGAATTTGCCAACAAGCGCCACCTCAAAGCGGTCATCCGTTATGCCCTGCGCCGTCAGGTGTGGAACCCGTTCGCTCATGAGCCGGTTGAGTTTGTGGAACTCAACTTCGATTTTCACCCGGCCTACGTCCAGCGCGAACTCAACCGCGCCGGGTTTGAGGTGGGTCAGCGTCTGCCGGTATCCTTTTTTCGAATGGGCTTGCTCAAACGCCTGCTGCCCACGCGCGTGCTGGTACAGGCGGACCGGCTGATGCAGCACACCGGTCTTTATTATTCCCCCAGTATTTTTGTTCATGCGTTTGCCAGAGGCACATCACCAGATAATCTGGCTGCGGATGATCTGTTTGTTTCCCCGGATGGCGCTCACCCGCTGCGGCGGGAGAATGATACCCTGATCTGCGATGTGACCGGACAGCGTTGGGCGGTTCGGGATGGTATCTACGATTTCAAAGCGCCGCTGGATTAACTCATAATTCTTCCAGATGCGTTT
>CAZKIB010000091.1:4645-10611 GCA_964552425.1 uncultured Anaerolineaceae bacterium
AGGCGCGGCGGATTGCCATGGTACGCGGGCCAGGCGCGCCATCACCCACCGGTTGGTCGTCAATCTCAATGACCGGGATGATGCCCCGGCTGCTGCTGGTGATAAACGCCTCACTGATCGAAGGAAGTTCGGACACTTTAATCGCATCGCGTCGCAGGATGATAAGTTCCGGGGCGACGGTGAATACAATCTGCTGCGCGATTCCGGGCAGCACATCATCGCCGGCTGTCCGCAGTTCCCCGTTCAGAATGGCGTAAAAGTTGCTGCTGAACCCTTCCAGAATGTATTCCTCTTCTGAGACGAGCAAACCTTCATAGATGCCATTGGGCAGTTGGAACGTGCTGCGGCTGGCAATCCAGTCATTCGTTTTGGCGGATGGGTTGCGGCGGATCAGACCCGGAGCGGTGATGCAGCGCACCCCACCGTTGACGATGGCAGGCGAGGGGGGTGTAAAGGGTTCCAGCGTGATGAGGAAATGATCGGGCTGCGCGCGCGGCACAGTGACCCGGAAGCGGACATTGCCAAAGTTGGCCTCAGCAATCATCTGGCGCAGGGCGCGGCGCAGACGGGCACGATCCAGGTTAAGCGGAATCCCTTCGCGAGCTGCCGAATCTTCCATACGATCCAGATGCGCATCAAGCTTGAGTGTCTGAAAGGTATTGTACGTGTTCGTGACCGTGTAGATGCCATCCGGTTCATACTGCGCCGCAGCGCCCAGGGTGTCGGCTGTGTAGCCCACAGCACGCAGTCCGGCAGGGGTGAGTTCCTTGACGTAAACAGGCGACATGCGATTATTCCCACTTGATTGGCACGTTGACTATAGCCCATTCCGGTCTCGGCGGCTACCCGCGATTAAGTCTCGTTTAAGGGCTATTTCGGTGCTTGACAGTTACCCGATGTCGCGCTATTCTTCACAAAGTTGTGGGTAGTTGGAATTGTGCGATGTGGCAGGTAAAGTTTAACCGCATTTCTACTATGGGTACTGGTACCACCTCACATAATGCGATGCGAGGGAATTTCCGCGTGCCCTGAAACTGCCTGAACCAGAGATGTAAAGCAGAAGCGTGTGGAAACCCTCCACACGCTTTTTTTATTCTGAATTGAGGGAGGTGCGCAATGAAGCTGTTCACCATGAAATTCGGCGGTACATCAGTCGGCAGCCCGGAAGCGATGGCGCAGGTCGTCGACATCGTGCAGGACTCTGTCGACGCGGGCGATAGGGTTATTGTCATCGTGTCGGCCATGTCACGCGTGACCGACTCGCTGATCGACGCCGCCCGCAAGGCTGCTGCCGGCAACAAATGGGGCTATCTGTCGACGGCGGAATCCCTGCGCGAAAGGCATCTGGAAGCTATCAACCGCCTTGTGCCGGAAGGCGATGACCGGGACCGCACGACAGCCCAGGTGCAGGCGCTCATTGACGATTTTGTGAATGTCTGCAACGCGATCAACATTCTGGGGGAGTTGACTCCGCGTATTCTGGACTCGATTGTTTCCTTTGGGGAACGCCTGAGCAGCCGGGTGATCGCGGCGGCGATGCGCGCGCGGGGTTTGGGGGCGCGCCAGTATGACGCCGGGCAGTTTATCATCACCGACGATAATTTCCAGAGTGCCAATGTACAGTGGGCCGCGACGGAATCCAATATCAGAAATCACCTGCTGCCGCTGGTGAACGAGGGCGTCACGCCAGTGATTACCGGGTTTATCGGCCAGACGCGCGAGGGTGTGGTCACGACGCTGGGGCGGGGCGGCAGCGATTACAGCGGTGCGATTTTTGCGGCAGGGTCGGACAGCGACGAGTTGATTATCTGGACGGATGTGGACGGCGTGATGACCACCGACCCGCGCATCGATAAGCGGGCGCGTGTGCTGCCTTATGTCTCCTATAATGAAGTTGGCGAACTGGCCTTCTACGGCGCGAAGGTGCTGCATCCCAAAACTGTGCAGCCCATTCTTGATAAGGAAATTCCGCTGCGGGTGCGCAACACCTTTAATCCCACTTTCGAGGGCACGTTGATCGGCCCGGCCAGTGCTCCCAGCGCCACAGTGGTGAAAGCGGTCACGGCGGTGCGCAATGTCGGCCTGCTGACGGTGAGCGGGCGCGGTATGATCGGTGTACCGGGGATTGCCGGACGCGCCTTTCTGACCACCGCCAAAGCCGGCGCGAACATTCTGATGATTTCGCAGGCATCGTCGGAACAGAGCTTCTGTTTTGTCGTCATGGATGACCGTTCCCACGCGGTCAAAACGGCCATTGAGCGCGAATTTGCCGACGAAATCGCCCAGCGCAACATTGACCAGATCGAACTGCTGGAAGAGGTCATTATCATCACAGTGGTGGGCGCGGGGATGCGCGGCACACCGGGCATCGCCGGGCGCGTGTTCACCGTCATGGGCGAACAGGGTATCAATGTCATCGCCATCGCGCAGGGAGCGTCGGAGTGCAGCATCTCGTTCGTCGTGGATGAGGTCAACATGGAACGCGCCGTGATCGCCCTGCACGAACTGGCGCTGCAAGCGGTGGAAATGGCCTGATCCTTCGCTGGAGCAGCGGCTGTGAACGGCGGAGACCCTGTCTTGACATGGCAAAAGGGAACCGCTACACTTGCGCTTATCCAGGCCCCATTCGTCTAGAGGCCCAGGACGTAGCCCTCTCAAGGCTAAAACAGGAGTTCGAATCTCCTATGGGGCAAAATCGGTGCTATCCTTCAGGGAAGCACCTTTTGTTTTCCCCATTCGTTTCAGAAGTATCGCTCTCACGAAGCAATTAACGAACCGTTTGCCAAGAATAGTGTCTTATGAAGAACCGGTGTGGTTGGTGTGGGCATGGTAGTCAGTCCATTCAACGGGTTCGTCCTCATCTGCTTCTATGAGTTCCCCATCATCTGACAACCGCGCACGCTCAGATTCCAATGATACCTCGCGCCGTTTGGGCTTCTCCGGCGTTCCCCCGTGCGCAAGCGCCTCTCGCAGAAGTTCTTCCCCGATTTCGCGCCTGAGAAATCGCTCACGAAGCGCTTTTTCACCCGCACTCGATTCGAAGAAGAGTGAGGCGACGTGAAAAAGAATGACCAGCGTCCACAAAATTGTGGGCAGCAGCACGATGACTGCCGCACTCGACCCCGTGTTGAATACCATGTCCCACAGTTGGGAATGGCTTGACACAGTTCCCCAGACCGCCAGCATGGTCACCGCGTAAAAAATTATGTGCGCCAGGAAAAAAATAATCCGGTACATCCATTTCTGGCGAGACAGGCTCTTTTCGACAGTGTGCCGAATGGCTGCATAATCCCGGTTTTGATCGGACATTTTCGCCCCCTTGTCGGCTGTTCATATTCCTTCTTATACGCAAAGCTGGCGGCAGGGGTCGCATATCGTTCCCGTTTTAGTGATTGACGGTACAGGCTGCTGCTGTCTGTCGATAAGCGGTGTGGCGGCCCTGAAGACCGCTCATCTGTATTCCCGACCCCCTCAATAACGCCTGCATATGGTCTGCAATCCTAAAACCGCCCGCTGTTTCTGTGAGTTTTGGCCCCGGATTCATTTAGGCCTTTGATAGGCTTGCTGTCTAGGATAAGTCATGCTTAACCATCTGCCCGATATCTATATTAATATGTTTCAGGGTGGGAAAGCAGGTCGTTGAAACAATCTTTTGAGGTTATCATAGACTCCAATCCACGAAGATATTTACGAAAAATTCATGTTAAACTTCCCGGTCTCACAGGATGAGCAGCCCACCCGCACACGACATCACCACATCTGCTCAGGGGGTCGGACCTGGAAGCAGCATACAATGACCCGTTCGCATCAATAAGTCCATTTGTGAGGTGATTATCATGCAAACCCATCTGTTCGATTTGGCCCATTTCGTTTCCGGCCTCATGTCTGGCAGTTCAACATCCGCCCCGGTGGTGCTGCTTTATTTTGGCCCGGAAACGATTCTCCCCCTGGCCTCATTCCTGGCTGCCGCAACAGGCGTCATTCTGATGTTCTGGCGGCAAATTCTGGTAATGGTTCGCAAAGCCTATCGCAAGGTGCTGCGCAAAGGCGACGAGCCGGTCCAAATGTCTGATAATCTGGATATGGAACTGAGCATTACCACTGCTGCACCCGAAGGCGGTGCTTCCTCTAAAGGAGAGGGTGAATGACCAAAGTCATCGTCATCGGGCTGGATGGTCTGGAACCGAACATCACCAAAGCCCTCCTTGACGCGGGCGAACTGCCCAACCTCGCCCGTCTCAGGGAACAGGGAGGATTCAGCACCGTTCGCACCACTTACCCCCCCCAGACGCCGGTGGCCTGGTCGACTTTTCAAACCGGCACGAACCCTGGTGGACACGGCATTTACGATTTTTTGCGGCGTGACCCACAAACCTATCTGCCGGCGCTGTCGCTGACCCAGTATGAACAGAAAAATCGTTTCCTGCCGCCGCAGGTGGTGAATATGCGGCGCGGCGTGCCCATGTGGCAGCTCCTCACCAGCGCCGGTGTACATTCCACAATTATTCGCTGCCCCTGTACCTACCCGCCGGATCGTATTCAGGGGCAGATGCTTTCTGGTGTGGGTGTGCCCGACCTGCGCGGCGGGTTAGGAACCTCCACTTTTTACACATCGGCAGAACATGTCGACGCGGAAGAAAATGAAAAAATCGTCCACATTAAAACCAGCGGAGCCGGCTCGATTGCGACCCATCTGATCGGCCCGCGCAATCCTAAAACCGGGGACGACCTGCAAATGCCCATCACCCTGCATCTGGAACCGGCGAAGAAACAGATCACGCTGGTATCCGAAGGGCAGCCGAAAACGCTCGAAATCCGCGAAGGGCAGTGGAGCGACTGGCTGAAGGTGAAATTCAAAGCCGGCCTGCTGCAATCCGTCAGCGGCCAGGTGCGTTTTTATCTCACACAGATGAGTCCGGTTTTTGAGTTGTACGCCTCGCCAGTCAATTTTGACCCGGACGCGCCGCTCTTCCCGATCAGCCATCCACCAGAGTATGCCAGCGAACTGGCCGCCCGGCTGGGCGCGTTCTATACCACTGGCATGGCGGAAGATCATGATGGGCTGAATCACGAGCGTATTGACGAAACCGCTTATCTGGAACAGTGCGAAGTGGTGCTGCGTGAGCGCGCCAGGATGATGCGCTATGAATTGGAGCGGTTCAAAGAGGGCCTGTTCTTCTGTCTGTTCGACACACCGGACCGGCTCCAGCATATGTTCTGGCGTTTCCGCGAACCGAATCACCCTGCTAATCAGCCCGGTGAATCGATAGAGTCGCTGCGTCACGTCGTCGAGGATCATTACCGCACCTGTGATCGCATCGTGGGGCAGGCACTGCAATATGCTGACCCGGACACGCTGTTCATTGTCCTCAGCGATCATGGGATGAACAGTTACCAGCGCGGCATTCACCTGAATACCTGGCTGCATGACAACGGCTTTCTGACCCTGAAAAACGGTGTGAAACCCGGCAAGGAAGCCGGCGAATTTTTCCAGAATGTGGATTGGGGACGCACGCAGGCTTATGCGCTCGGCCTGGGCGGCATCTACCTGAATCTGAAAGGCCGCGAGGGCAAAGGCATCGTTAGCGAAGATGAAGCCCGGACGATTAAAGCAAACATTTCCAAAGGGCTGACTGGCCTGCGCGATGAGGAGCGCGGCGCAGTCGCAATTCGCGGCGTGTCCGCTCTGGCCCGCATGTCAGCGAAGCGCCTGACCTGCTGGTCAACTTTGAGGTGGGTTATCGGGTCTCCTGGGGCACACCGCTGGGTGGCGCGCCCGAAGGTCTGTTTGAAGACAATACCAAAAAGTGGGGTGGCGATCATATGATTGACCCCAGCCTGGCTCCTGGTGTTCTGTTCATGAACCGGCCTTTCCAGGGCGAAAACGCGAGCCTGGTCGATTTAGCACCGACGGTTCTGGCATCTCTGGGTGTGCCCAAAGGTGCTGCTATGGAAGGGAAGTCACT
>CAZKIB010000091.1:10636-18795 GCA_964552425.1 uncultured Anaerolineaceae bacterium
CTGCGCGGCCCCTGATCTGCTGTTGGGCGATGAACGCCTGACGAATTTCCGCACACTGATGGCGATGGGCTGTTATGGCCGGCTGGAAAGTGTGGTTCCTCCCATTACGGTTCCCGCCTGGATGTGCATGTCGACCAGCCAGGACCCCGGTTCGCTGGGTGTGTATGGCTTCCGCAACCGCAAGGATTATTCCTATGGCGGGCTTGAGATTGTGAACTCAAAGTCCATTCAGGAAATCGCCATCTGGGATCAGATCGCGCGCGAAGGCGGGCGCAGCATCGTTATCGGTGTGCCGCCCTCATATCCCCCACGCAAGGTGAACGGTATCAGCGTAAGCTGTTTCATGACCCCGGACACCACACAGAATGTCTATACTCATCCTGAAGCCATCGGGAAGGAAATCGAAAGCATCGTTGGGGAGTACCCGGTGGATGTGAAGGGTTTCCGCACTGACCAGAAAGACTGGCTGCGCGACGAGATTTTTGCCATGAGCCGCAAGCACTTTGAAGTTGTGCGGCATCTGATGAAAACTCAGGAATGGGATTATTTCCAGTTTGTCGAAATCGGGCTGGATCGTGTGCATCATGGTTTCTGGCAGTATCACGACCCCCAGCATGTACTCTATGAGCCGGGCAACCCCTACGAGAATGTCATCCGTGACTATTATCTCTACCTGGACGAAGAACTGGGCACGCTGTTTGAATTGATCGACGATGAAACCGCTGTACTGGTGGTTTCCGATCACGGCGCTCAGCGGCTTGACGGTGGTTTCTGTGTCAATGAGTGGCTGGTCAAAGAGGGTCTGCTGGTTCTTAATGAGTATCCCAAAGAAGTGACCTCCTTTAGCAAGCTCAATGTCAACTGGGAAAAAACCAGAGTCTGGAGCGAAGGGGGCTATTACGCCAGGGTGTTCTTTAATGTCAAGGGACGTGAACCGCAGGGTGTAATCGAACCGTCGGAATACGAAGCATTCCGTGATGAGGTCAAGGCCAAACTGGAGGCTCTGCCCGATGACAAGGGCAATCCGATGGGCACGCTTGTCTTCAAGCCGAACGAGGTTTATCGGAATGTCCGCAATGTCGCCCCGGACCTGATCGCGCATTTTGGCGCGTTGTACTGGCGTTCGATTGGCGGTGTGGGTTATTCGGACCTGTATGTTCAGGAGAACGATACCGGCCCGGATGGCTGCAATCATGCCCAGTTTGGCGCATTTATCCTATCCGCGCCCAATAATCCCTTGCAGGGTCAGATCCATGGTGTTCATCTGCTGGATGTTGCCCCGACGCTGCTTGAGCTGGGAGGTTACGACATTCCCAATTCGATGCAGGGTACATCCATTGTGGCCGGAAAAGAGATGCCCGAAGCGCTGTCCGATGACGAGCAAAAGACGATTCGTGAACGCCTCAGCGGCCTGGGCTATATTTAGCCTGCGATGTGGATATGTCACCTGGGAAAGGTCTTGAATGAGCAACCTGCCTGAAACATTCCCCTTATCGTTCCGTCAGCGACTGCTGCCGGTCCTGCTGGCAATCGCTGGCGCTGGCATAATGGCGGCTGGCCTTGTCGTCGTTTCAGGTGGAACGAGTCGTTTGATCCTGATTGCTGCCGGTTTGCTGCTGGTGCTGATCGGAATTGGTCTGAATATTCCGTCTGTGGCCCGGAAGGTGGTTCAATTTGCGGACAAGCGAATCAGCACACCGGATACACGGCCTGCGCCCGGTGAAATTATTCTGCTGGGCATCTGGTTCGGGTTATTAACCGGCCTGGTTGAAGCGCTGTTTCAGGTGGTTAAGAACCTGACTATGCAGGTTATTGATGTCCCGAATCTGACCAGCGTGGACGTGATCTGGATGGCCCCGCTGGCTGATGCCGTTTTTTTCGCGGCAGTTGGTCTGGTTTTAGCTGTCGTGGCCTGGTCATGGCCGGAACTGATTTCCTTCTCAGTGGTCACATTTGTATTTGGGCTGCTCGCATTTCGGATGATACTTCAGTTGATTCCCGGCCTAAATGACATGGCTGAGATCGTCCTGGCTGCTGGCATTGCGGTCCAGGTGGCACGCTCGATGAAATCCAGGTCTGCCCGGTTGTTCAGATTTTTCTGGCGCACCGGGGGTTGGTTAGGTTTGTTTCGCAGGCGGTCAGCCCCGCAATCTGCAAGTAATCCGGCACACATGAATGAAAGCGCTCTTCCCAGCCGCCGGCAATTTCTGGTAAGTACCGGGGTTACTGCGGCTGGTCTGACTTTAGGTGTCACTGGGGCCAAGGCGGTCAATGAACAGGTCAAGGTTTCCCAACTGCCGCCGGCGGTTCCTGGCAGGCCGAATGTTTTATTGATTGTGCTGGATACTGTGCGTTCGCATAACCTGAGTGTGTACGGGTATGAGCGGCCTACCACGCCAAACCTCGAAGCCTTCGCTGAGCGCAGTGTGAAGTTTCGGCGGACGATCACTTCTGCGCCCTGGACTCTGCCTTCACACGCTACTATGTTCACAGGGCACTGGCATCACGAACTGTCACTCGGTTGGAACCAGCCGATGGACAACGCCTATCCCACGCTGGCTGAGGTTCTGAGCCAGCAGGGTTATCTGACTGGCGGATTTGTCGCTAATCTTGACTTCTGTACCGCGCAGTTTGGTCTCAATCGGGGTTTTCTCCATTTCGAGGATTGGCCGGTGTCGCTCGGCCAGACCATTCTGAGTACGTCCATTGGGCGGGATGTTTCCAATCGAAGCAGTGTGCGTAAAGCGATTGGCTATTATGACCTTCTCAACCGGAAGAACGCGGCAGAGATTACCGACGATTTTTTGCGGTGGATGCCCGGCCAGTCTGATCGTCCCTTTTTTGCATTCCTGAATTATTACGACGCGCATCAGCTATACCTGCCCCCGGAACCCTATGACACCATGTTCGGGCCGCGCAGAACGCGCAACGAATTTGTGTACTACACCCACGCGGCTGAGATAGAATCGGCGTGGGCCATGGCTCCTGAAGAAGTGCAGGCTGAGTTGGATGCCTACGATGGCGCAATTGCCTACACAGACGCGCAGCTTGGCCGCCTGTTTGGCGAACTGGAGCGCCGGGGTGTTCTGGATAACACGCTGGTGATTGTGACCGGCGATCATGGCGAACAGTTTGGTGAACACGGCTTGTTCGGACATACCAACAGCCTGTACATTCAGACTCTGCAAGTGCCGCTGCTGATGTCGCTGCCCTCGCGGTTGCCTTCTGGAATTGAGGTTCTCGACTCCGTGAGCCAGCGCGATTTCCCGGCGACGATCCTGGATGTGCTTGGTCTGGAAACTGATGTACAGTTCCCCGGAGCTTCGCTCGCGCGTTTCTGGCAGCCGGCTCCGGCGAACACAGGAGCCGTGTCAGATGTTCTGCTTTCAGAAATCTATCCGGGCGTTGGCGGTCAGGAATGGTATCCGCTGGTTAAGGGCGAAATAAAATCGGTGGTCTTCGAACAGTATCACTATATCCGTGAAGCGGATGGTCGCGAAGAATTGTACGACCTGGACAATGATCCTCTTGAGGAGAATGACCTGGCCGCACAGGACGATCACAGTGCAATTCTTGACGAACTCAGGGCTGCGCTGGACGCAGAAATTACTCCGGCTTAGGTACGGTATCTCGACTTGTGATGCAGTGCAGTCGCCTTTCTTGAAAGAGATAGGCGATTGCTGCATCCGGCTCTGTTAACGAATTGCTAGACTTTATAAATCTTTTGCGTTTATAATAATCTGCACCTATGCCCACACAGGTCACTATTCGGACGTGTGTGTGAAATAGGGTATGATCCATCGCAGCCTGCTGCTCTAACGAATGGTTGGCGCGTAAACTATATCCTATAGTTCGAGACTCGCTCTCGCCGCTGGTTCGCCAGCGTGTCCAAAACTACAGGCATTCAGTTCTGGTTAGAGGGCTAAGGGAGGTGCGCAGGTTCAAGAGTGTTTCTGCACGTGGACGAGCTAAATGAGATCGTCTGCTCCAAGTTATCAAACCTTAGACATAGAACTATTCAGGAGATAAAAGTTATGAATCATAAACCCATGACCCGCCGCGATTTCCTGCGTGCCGCCGCCGCGACCAGCGCTGGCGTGGCTGCTGCCGGTGTGATCCCGGCATTTGCCCAGGACCCGACCCCGACCCCGCTGCCCCTGCCAGAAGGCGCTGCGGGTACACTCACGGTCATTCACCGCACCGAATACTTTGAAGAAGCGCAGACTATCTTCCGCGAAATCGTTCAGGATTTTGCGGATGCCAACGGCGCACAGCTCGACATCTCCACCGCCAATTCGGAGTCCTTTGGTGACTTCCTGGGCAAGATGCAGGCGGCTGTGGCTGCCGGCAACCCGCCTGACTTTGCCTATCAATCGAACATCAGCAACGCCCAGATGAATCTGCTGGACCTGCTCGAAGATGTCACCGATGTGGTGGACCAGGCGGTTGCCAGCTACGGTGGAATTATGCGTGGGACCAATGCGGACAAGAACGGGCAGTTTGATGGCGCATGGAAAGCGGTTCCCTTTATCGCCAATACGACCGGCTTTTTTGCACGTGGTGATAAGATCGCCGAACTGGGCCTTGACCCGGCTGCCGACCTTGTGACCTGGGACCAGCGCCGCGAAGCCTGCCTGGCGATGTCTGATGTCGACGGTGAATTCTGGGGCTGGGGCCTCACGGCCAACCAGAGTGGTGACGGTCACGGTTTCCTGATGCTGGTCATCAACTCGTTTGGCGGTCACTACACGGATGAAACGGGTCAGATCGTCCAGTACGACTCGCCAGAAACGCTGGCTGCGGTAGAGTGGCTGGCCGAAACATATGATCGCAACGGCATGTATGGCGCGATGCTGCCGCCTGGCATCGAAAGCTGGACGGACATCAGCAACAATGAGGTCTATCTGGCGGGTAACATCGGTTATACGCACAACGCCTTCAGCGTCTATGCCCAGGCCAAACGCGATGAGAACCCGGTTTTCCCCAACACCATCCTGCTGCGTGCGCCCCAGGGTCCATCCGGCATGATCCATGACGGTGGTGGTATCGGCGGGTGGATCAACATCTTTAAGGGCGCGCCCAATATCGACCTGGCGAAACAACTGACCCTGGCCCTGCTGGACCCGGCTAACTTCAACCGGATGTCTTCGGTGGCTGGTGGGCTGTTCATGCCGGCCTATGAGAACCTGTGGACCGATGAACTGATCGCAGCCGATCCCAACTTTGCGATCATCAAGGAACAGGTCAGCGTTGAGGAACCCTGGATTGGGTCGTCATGGCCTGCCGAGCCGAATGCCGCCATTGACGCAATTCGCGCGGCATCTGTACCGGAACAGATGATGGCGAACGTCATCTCTGGCCGTATGACCCCGGCGGAAGCTGTCACCGAAGCGCACAACCAGATTGTCGCTATCTTTGAAGAAGGCGGCATCATGCAGCCGTAGTTCACAAAGTACGAAACGAGAGGGCAGCCCTGGTTGCCCTCTCGACCTGAATAAAACAGGAACGGACTTAAAATAAGAGTCATATTGAGTTTGAAAGAGATCGCTTATGGATAATCAGGCCAGGTTGAGGATGGGGGCTGCTCCGTCCCCAACTTACAAGCGTTCCCGGCGTATAGAAAAAATACTGGGGCGGGACTGGAAGGTGGCGCTGCCATTTGTCTTGCCAATGGTTGTGGTCATGATCGGGCTGATTTTGTACCCGTTCATTAACGCCATCGCACTCAGTACAACGTCTCTGAATTTTCTGACCGGCGAGACGGTGAACGTCGGCTTCAAGAATTACGAGCGGCTGCTGACGAACAGCGATTACCTGCTGTCGATGGGAAATACCATCCGCTTTACAGCAGTGTCGCTGACGGTCAAGTTTTTAACGGGTATGACCATCGCGCTGCTGCTCAACAGCCGCCTGCCGTTTCGCAATCTGCTGACGGGTCTGATGCTGCTGCCCTGGATTGTGCCGGAAATCGTGACTGCTCTGGCATGGAAAAGCATTTATGACCCGATCTTTGGCGGCCTGAACCCGATTCTCCAGGGAATTGGCCTGATTGATCAACCCCTCGGCTGGCTTTCTGACCCGAACATGGCGATGGGCAGTGTGATTGCCGTGAATGTCTGGAAGGGCATTCCGTTTTATACCATGCTCCTGCTGGCCGGTTTGAAGGCTATTGATCGCGAACTGCTGGAAGCCGCTGAGGTTGATGGCGCGAACGTCATCAAGCGTTTCCGACATATCACGCTGCCGGGCTTGCGCTATGTGATTGTCGTCACGATGCTGTTGTCCTTCATCTCGACCTTCAATTCATTTGGTCTGATTTTCCTGATGACCGGCGGCGGTCCTGGTGGGGCGACCCGTGTTTACTCGATCCTGGCATGGGAAAAAGCGGTGCGTTCACTGCAATTCGGGCCGGGTGTCGCCATTGCCTTCAGTGTTGCTCCATTGATGGCTGTGATGATCTGGCTGCTGGCGCGCTTTATGCGGTCAGATGACAGTCGGGCAATCCAGGATAACAAGTCCAGTTTGGGTAATTTTATTGTGAATCAGGCGGGGCGTGGCCTGGGTCTGCTGCTGGATTTGATCTTCCTGCCATTTGAATTGTTCATTCAGGGTCTGGAAGCGCTGACCAGAGGGCTGGCAAAGACGGTCAGAACAGCAGCCAGTGACCAACCGCTCTTCAAAAGAGCGGAACGTGAGCGCTTCAATCTGGTCATGCGCATCCTGCTGTTGATACCGATCCTGGTTTTTGTGCTTTTCCCCTTCTACTGGGTGGTGATGACTTCGTTCAAGTCCACGCCGCAGATATTTGAGCGCACGTCCATTTTCTGGCCCGATCCCTGGACTGTCGAACAATATACGACGCTCATTGAGAATACGTCGTTCCTGACATGGTTCCGCAACACGGTTATCGTAGCGGTGTCGAGTACGATCATCTCTGTCTCGCTGGCGGCGCTGTCCGCCTATGCCCTGTCGCGTTTGAAATTCACGGGTGCGGGGGCGTTGACCACCTTCCTGCTGATTACCTATCTGCTGCCTGGAACGATGTTATTCATCCCGCTGTACCAGACATTGACGGACCTGGGCCTCATCAACAGCTACGGGGCATTGATTGCGACCTATCCCACATTTTTGCTGCCCTTTGCGACCTGGGTCATGATGGGGTATTTCCGCTCGATTCCTGTGGACCTTGAAGATGCGGCCATGATCGACGGTTCCAGCCGGTTGGGCGCTTTCTGGCGCATCACGCTGCCATTGGCGGCGCCGGCGCTGCTGTCGGTGACGCTGTTCGCTTTTACCAATGCCTGGAACGAGTTCCTGTTCGCCTTTGTGTTCATCACCAGCGAATCGCTCAGGACACTGCCGGTAGGGCTGCAATCCCTGGTGGTCGGTGATATTCTGCCCTGGGGCCAGTTGATGGCCGCGTCACTGCTGATGGCGGTTCCGGTGGTCATCCTCTATACATTCGCGCAGCGCTATCTGGTGGAAGGTTTGACGGCCGGCGGCATCAAGGGTTAACACCGCAAATTCTGTAGTGATGGCATCTGTCAGATAATAAAATCTGAAGGTCGGGTGAAGGCAGCTTCCCCGGCCTTTTGGGTTCTGGCACACCCTGGCACGTGTTCATGCGTTTACAAGATGATTGTTCCTGATTATGATGGAATAGGGAATAAAACGCACAGTAATACTCTGGCAAAGTGAAACATCGACGTGAGAGTTTATATCCCCCTTCGCGGTTAGGTTAAAGGTGGATGCGTCATGACAATGGCACAACCGGCTCAGGTTCGGGCACAGGTCAATCAGTTCAGACGCTTCTGGCAGTGGCTCGTCGAACGAATCTGGCTGCTCACCGGCTACTATGTTCTCATTAAAGACAATCGTGATTTGTGGCGTGAACGCCCGGACATTCGCCGCAAAATACTCATTAATATTGCTTATTTCTGGGGCTATGCCTGGATTGTCGCCAGTGCCACCATCATCTTGTGGTGGGACCTGAATTATCTGCTGCCGTTTATCAGCCTGGCGCTGGCCGCAGGTGTATTTTTCGCGTTTTATTTTACCTATGGTCGCACGCAAACCGCGCTGACGATGGCCGCTTTTGTGACTATCGTGATCGTGTTCTGGCTGTTGATGGTCAATATGCCCATCTTCATCTTCAGCAC
>CAZKIB010000091.1:18826-20410 GCA_964552425.1 uncultured Anaerolineaceae bacterium
CGTCACCGCTGACAATCTCCTTTGCAGGGCGCGGCGGCTTTTTCTTTCCCTACACCCTGTGGGGGCTGGGCTGGATCGTGTTTATCTATTTTATTATGCTGTCCATGCCCATCTGGATGATTAAGATCAATTATGGCGAGGTCTATCTGGTCGAAGATGAAGGCGCTTACCCGGAAGGCTTTCGGCTGATCAGCCGCCCCAACCCAAAGGTAGACCGCGAAGTGGTCAACACACTGGTTGCCGGGGGCATCCCGCGTGATCTGATCGAAACCTTTGTGCGCTTCAATGGGCCGGCCTATATGCGCCGCACACTGGCCGACAAAATCACCTCGGAAACCGATCTGGCGACCCGCCGGATGCTGCAACAGCTTTTTGACCAGGCGGCGGACCGGGCGCGCACCACGCCCCCGGTGCTGTGGGTTTCTGCGCTGGATAACGAACGCCTGCTGTGGGATCGCAAGCGCTCTGTGAAGGTGAATCAGGTCATTGACCAACTGGTGACGAAGGACGGCCATCCGGTGGTGATCTCGCTGGAGTTTAGCTGTTCGTTCGACCCGGAGGCCATTCGCAAACCGGAATTCCGCCTGGGCATGTCCGCAATTCGTTCGTTGGGCGCAATGGAAAATCATATCCGTGCGGTCATGCAGGCCGGGTCAATCAGCGCGGCGCGACTCTATTTTATCGGGCTGCCGCTGCGCGCGGCGCTCACGCAGGGCACGGTGGAGGAATTCCGCCGCGATTTTCCCCAGTTGATGGAAGGCTTTCAGGGGTTAGGAATTGTTGTGAATCCTTCGTCGGTGCTGTGTCATCCAGTGATCGCCCCGGAGGTACAGGAAGCCGAGACGGAGATGCTGGCGGCGCGGGCGCGGGCGCTGACCGACACCGCCAAACTTCAGGCACTGATCGAAAAGGTGATGCTGCACGGCGTGCCGGCGGACCTGCTGGCTGGCCTGCTGTTCCTCGACCAGAGTACCAGCGGAACGACCAAAGCTTTTCAACTCAGTTCTCAGGCGGATGTCATGCCGCTGCCAGAGGCCACCAACCAGCAGCAGGCCCGCTACATCTACCAGAAATTTCGCGGCGATATTCCGGGCGAATATGTGCCGGACCTGCCTCCCGTAATACGCGGACAGCTTGCTTCAGGGGAAGATAAGGAAGACCCGGTTCCGCCACCGCGCAAGCCGGACTGGTCGCAGCGGGGGGATCGCTACACCTCCAATATCGGGGATCGCAAAAAGCCGGATTAAGCCTGCTGGCTGATAAACATGGCAAAAACCGGGATAGTCAGCACGGGACGCGGCGGCATATCGCGGGTGGTCGTGACGATCTGCTTATCGACCAGGCTTTTCCAGGCGTCGTTTTGATCTGACACCGGCTGCTGCTGTACCACACTGCGCAGAACGTCCTGCTCCTCTGGCGACAGGCTTTCAAAAATGGACCGGCATTCTTCCAGAATCCCCCGGTCATTCAGCAGTTGGCTGACGAACACATCATCACTGGCAAAGGGCACGTGGTACAGCGGCAGCATCGCCCGGAATCCGCGCCGTATCAGGCCGCTGTGACGCCCCGTGCTGAACAGCAGCA
>CAZKIB010000091.1:20433-22528 GCA_964552425.1 uncultured Anaerolineaceae bacterium
AGACGTTCCTGTTCGGGCCGAAGCTGAACGTTATAACGCCGTTCCAGCCGCTCGATACTGGCGCGCGCGCTCTGTGGGTCCAGCCGGCTGATGTAGTGGGTGAAGCCATGAAAAAGTTCGACAAAGCCTTCCATAATCAGGTGATCCTGCGCAGCGGGTTTGTGCTGCTCCACAAGCTGGGGCAGTGAAAAACGGCTGGCGGTCAGGTACATGAGGCGCTGTTTGTTATCGTCGCGCACCCCGCGCAGCGACTGGAAAAAGTGGGCTGGCAGGCTGATAAATTCTTCAAATTCGTCGAACATGAACACGATCCGCATCCGGCGGTCCAATGGAATCCTCAAGCTGGCGGATGCCGGTCTGTGTCAGGAGGGGATAAGTATCGAACAGGTAATTATAACGGGCGTCGACACGCTCCACGATGTCGCCCTGGTCATTCTGACCCGACGGGATCAGATTTTCGTAGATCATGACGGCCAGCGTGCGCCGCAGGCGGTTGAGCATAATCTCATAGCCCGGCCAGGAATCCCCGGTCATTTCAAGCACCTGCTTCTGCGGATGAATCAGTTGATGCGGGTTGAGCAGCACCATCACATAATTGGGTGCGCGTTCACCGCCGAGGTAGCGCTGCTTGACATCATGGCGGGTGAGAAATTGCAGCAGATTACTTTTGCCGACGCTGCCGATGCCCACCAGCGAACACGATTCGCCGGCGGCAAGCTGCCGGAATACGAATTCCACATCGGCGTGCTGGTAATAGTCGGGTAACGCGCCATCAGGGGTAGGCGGAATCACCATCGTCATGCTCCCGTTACAGGTCATCAACCATGATGTTTATTATACGGGCTTTGCCATAATCTCACCTTTTGTCATGCCCGTTTCAATGCTACCATCAGCGCAGTTTTGCTCGCGCTGTGAGAAAGATAAGACTATGCAATTTCCAGACGATTTTTTATGGGGTTCTGCTACCGCCAGTTACCAGATCGAGGGGGCCAGCCTGCTGGATGGACGCGGTGAATGTATCTGGCATCGCTTTTCGCACACCCCCGGCAAGGTGAAAAACGGCGACACCGGCGACGTGGCCTGTGACCATTATCACCGTTACAAGGAAGACGTGGCACTGATGAAAAGCCTCGGCCTGCAAGGCTACCGCTTCTCGATTGCCTGGCCGCGTGTGATTCCCGCCGGAACCGGGGCGACCAACCCGGCAGGGCTGGCGTTTTATGACCGGCTGGTGGATGAGCTGCTGGCCGCCGGGATTCGCCCGTTTGTCACCCTCTATCACTGGGATTTGCCACAGGCGCTGCAAGACAGGGGCGGTTGGGAAAATGCCGACAGCCCGCAGTGGTTTGCGGATTATACCGGGCTGATGGCCGCGCGGCTGGGGGATCGCGTCAAGGACTGGATCACGATCAACGAACCCTGGGTCGTCGCCTTTCTGGGCAACCTGATAGGCGAACACGCCCCCGGCAAACAGGACCTTGTGGCGGCTTACCGCGTGGCCCATCATCTGCTGGTGGGGCACGGGCTGGCGATGCCCGTGATTCGCAGCGCGATTCCTGATGCCCGCGCCGGAATCACGCTGAATATCAATTACCTCGATGGAGCCAGCAGCAGCGAAGCCGACCAGCAGGCAGCGATGCGGCTGGATGGCTTTGTCGCCCGCTGGTTCCTCGACCCGCTCTACAAAGGCCGCTACCCGGCGGACATGGTCGAGTGGCTGGGCGACGCGCTGGCGGGGCTTGATCTTGATGCGGTCAAAGTCGCGGCGGCCCCGACAGATTTTCTCGGCCTGAATTACTATACCCGCAACACGGTCAGGGCGTCGGACGAAGCGCCGTTCAACATGAGCATGGTGCATCACGACGAGTCGCCGCACACCGAAATGGACTGGGAAATTTACCCGGACGGCCTGCGCAGACTGCTGATTCACCTGCACACCGATTATGCCCCCGGCCCGATCTACATCACCGAGAACGGCGCGGCCTTCAATGACCCGCAGCCGGCCGGTGGGGTGGTGGAGGACCCGCAGCGTGTGAGTTACCTCAAGGCGCATTTTGAAGCAGCCAGCGCGGCAATTACAGCCGGCGTTCCGCTG
>CAZKIB010000092.1:0-17683 GCA_964552425.1 uncultured Anaerolineaceae bacterium
GCCGAACTGGAACACCTGGCACGGCAGTTGCATATCGCGGAGCGCGTGCCCTTCTGTGACCTGATCCCCTCGGCGCAGATGCCGGCGCAGTACGCGGCGCTGGATGCCTATGTGCTGCCCTCGCTCACCCGGCCCCACTGGAAAGAGCAGTTCGGGCGCGTGCTGGTGGAGGCGATGGCAAGCGGTGTGCCCGTGATCGGCTCGGACAGCGGCGCAATTCCTGATGTAATTGGGGATGCCGGGTTGATCTTTCCTGAAGGGGATGCCACCGCGCTGGCCGACGCCCTCCGCCGCTTGCAGAACGACGGCGCACTGCATAACACCCTGAGCGAACAGGGCCGCGCCCGCGCACTGGCGCATTTCACGCACCACAGCATCGCCGCCGCGACGGTAGAGGTTTACAAAGACATGCTAAAATAGGGAAACCATCAGTGGAAGGTGATTGTCCCTGTGCCCCCTGTGCGCGCCATCAGGAACCAGTATCTTGGTATCAACGCCCACCTGAACAGTCGCCTGCAAACGAGCGGCGATTGGCCGGGTTTTCACACCTCGCATATCGACGATTTCATGCGCCTGCTGCGTGTGCCGCTGTTCCCGATGGGTTACACAGCCGACCTGGAAAAATCCCTGCAAATCCGGCGCTACGGTGAGCCGCGCTACAACCCCGAAGCGGATGTGCTGATCTTCGATAATGATCCGTCAGGCAGGTTGAAACCCGCGCCCGTCCCGGTTTCTGGTGGAGCTGCGCTGGTCTATCCGGCGGCTGATCTGCTGGACTATGCCGAAATAGATGTACGCTATCACAAAGCAGTTGCTATCTATTCCTCCAGCGGCCAGGAACGTGGCGAACCTGTTGTCTGGATTGAACTGCTGTCACCCTCCAACAAACCCGGCGGGCAGGACAGCGGCTACTATGAGGAAAAACGCCGCGCGATCATCGAGGCCGGTATCGTTTTTGTGGAAATAGACTATCTGCACGAACAGCCAGCGACATTCCGGCGGCTCCCCACTTATCGCCCCCAGAAACCGGCGCGTTCGGCTGATGAAGGCATTTCACCTTACCGCATCGTCGTTATTGATCCTCGCCCCGACATCGAAAGCGGCTATGGTCGCGTCTACCCGTTTCGGGTGGATGAACCCATGCCGCTGGTCGATATTCCTCTGAGTGGAGACGATGTGCTGCATTTCAACTTTGGCCCGGCTTACAACAAGACCTTTGAAGAAGTGCTGTACGGGGCAGAGATTGATTACCGCCAACTCCCGGTTCACTTTGAGCGTTACCGCGAAGCAGATCAGGCCCGCATCGTCTCGCGGATGCTGGCGGTGCTGGACGCGGCGCAGGCCGGGCGCGACCTCGAACAACCCCCTCAGCCAGTGGAGACACTGCCACTGGACGAAGCCCTCAAGCGGCTGGAAGCGTATTCAGAAGCCTGAGCCAGCAGTCGACAGGCTCCGATCTTTAGCCGAAAAAACCCGGCAACTTTTGTTCAGCGAACTCCGCCTCGACATGCAGTTTTGACCATCAACTGTAGACTTTTGACTGGTTGATTGCCGGCATTTTCCAAATTCTGCGCCTGCCACTAAAATACACGCAAGGTTACTGAGAAGAAGTGTACACAACGTCCCGAAGGAGACAGACATCGTGGAATGGCTTGCGAACCCTGATGCGTGGGTGGGTTTACTTACCCTGGTGGTGATGGAAGTGGTGCTGGGTGTTGATAATGTGGTGTTTATTTCGATTCTGGCGGGCAAGCTGCCGGCCGGCCAGCAGGTGCAGGCGCGCCAGATCGGTCTGGGACTCGCGCTGGGGCTGCGCATTGTCATGCTGCTGATGATTTCGTGGATCATCCAGCTTACCGCGCCACTGTTTACCGTAATGGGCCAGGAAATTTCGGGCCGTGACATCATCCTCATTATCGGCGGGTTGTTCCTGATCGGCAAAGCCACCCACGAAATCCATGTGCGGCTGGAAGGGGAAACCGGCCACGCCAGCGCCAAAGTACCGCCGTCATTCACCGCCGTGATTATTCAGATTGTGCTGCTGGACGCGGTCTTTTCGCTCGATTCGGTCATTACCGCTGTCGGCATGGTCAGTGAAATTAGCGTGATGATTATAGCGGTCATCATCGCTATCGGGATCATGCTGCTGTCCGCTGGCGCGATCAGCAACTTTGTGAACAAACACCCCACCGTCAAGATGCTGGCGCTCAGTTTCCTGCTGCTCATCGGCCTGATGCTGCTGGCCGAAGGTTTCGACCAGCACATTCCCAAAGGCTACATTTATTTCGCTATCGCCTTTTCTGTCTTTGTCGAAGCACTTAACCTGCGCTCGCGTGGTAAAACGACACAGCCGCCGGTACAGCTTCATGAACCCTACGCGGAGGCGGGCAGCGGCGCAGCAAAGTAGTGTGTTGCGCCCGTAAAACGCTATAATCTCTGCTTGGAATACACACAGAGGACACAGCATGGCAGACCGAGTCGCAGTCATCACCGGGGCGGGCAGCGGCATGGGCCGGGCTATCGCGCATAAACTGGCCGCGCAGGGCGTACACGTCGTTCTGACCGGGCGCACCCAGAGCAAGCTGGAAAGTGTCGCCGAAGAAATCGCGGCGCAGGGCGGCTCCGCGCTTGTTCACCCGCTGGATGTCACCGATGCCGAACAGATTCAGACGCTGTCCAGCCGGCTCGCCAGCGGGCAGGTGGATATGCTGATCAACTGCGCCGGGGACTGGCTCATCAGGTCGATTGATGAAACCTCCCCGGACGAGATTGACCACCTGTTTGCCACCAACCTGAAAGCACCCTACCTGATGACGCAGGCCCTGCTGCCGCTGCTGCGCAAGAGCGAAAACGCCAGCGTCATCAACATCGGCTCGGTCACGTCCATGCAGAGCCACCCGATGGTTACAGCGTATACAGCCACAAAATCTGGCCTGCGCGGGTTATCCGGCTCGATGGCTGAAGAGTTGAAGCCCGACAAAATCCGCGTGATTCTGCTGGCCCCCGGCCCGGCGGATACTCCCATGCGCGCAGCCGCTTCGCCCGGTGTGGATAAGTCCACGCTCGTCCCGGCGGAGACGATTGCCGATGTGGTCTGGATGCTGGTTTCGCTGCCACGCGGCATCACCACCAGCGACTTTCTGCTCATGTCAATGAATTACGAGGGGTAGTGACCGCCTCATACAACGCCTTGTACAGGTCGGCGACACGCCACCAGCTATACTGTGCCTCAATCAGCCTGCGACCATTGTGCGCGAGGGTCTGCTGCAAGGCCGAATCCCGCAGCAGGCGCACGGTTTCGGATACGAACGCCGCATCCTCGGCAATCAGCGCGTCGTGATTGTGTCTCACGGCGATGCCATCGGCACTCAGCGGCGTCGCCACCAGCGGGCAGCCCATCGCCAGGGCTTCGAGCGCCTTGTTTTTGATCCCCGCGCCCAGCCGCAGCGGGCAGACAAACGCCGCCGCATGGGCCAGATAGGGCCGCACATCCGGCACGCGCCCGGTGACCTGCACGGACTCGCTGGCAAGCGCCTGCATCTCCGGGGTAGGCGCATTGCCCACCAGCCAGAGTTTTGCTGCGGGAATGTGCGCCTGCACCTGCGGGAGAATCTCGCGCGCCAGGCGCAAAGCGGCGTCCACATTGGGCGCATACTCGTAATTGCCGACGAATAGCAGCGCGCCCGGTTCACGCGGCACATCCTGAACCTGAAAATAATCCAGGTCAATGCCGTTGGGAATCACGTCAATATTCAGCGCCGGGTTAATGCCCAGCAGTTCATCGCGGTCTGCCGCAGACACAACAACGGTGCGCGCATAGGGCGTGAACATCCAGCTTTCATAACGACGGGCGATGGCACGCTGCACAAGTGCTGAAGGGCCGCTCCCGGATTCGATGGCCCGTTTCAGATACAGGCTGTAACTCTCGTAGGGGGTGATAATCGCCGGCAGAGCGTCCAGCGCACGGTGAAATTCATAGACCTGCACACCGCCGAACAGGTGCGCCACATCGTAGGCATACTGCGCGATATGCTGCGCAATCATCTGCCACATATCCGGCGACCAGGTCTGCGCGGCGGTTTTCGGGAAGCGCGCCCCCGCCACAATCAGCCGCCTGAGATAAGCGCGCCGGGGTTCCTCGATCAGGGTGATATGCCGGAAGAACGGGCGGTAATGCTCCACCTCACCGCGATCTTCGGGGCGGTTGGCGAAGGCCAGCAGATCAATGCTATCCCCACGCCGTGCCAGTTCACGCGCCAGATGCCAGATAATCAGCCGGTCTCCGAGGTGGAGCGGATAAGGCGGACAGCGGGAAATCAGCAGAATGGTTTTCATAGCACAGCATGATAGCTCTGAATATATCCCAAATCAACTTGGGATAATTTGTGATAAACGGCGCAAGAGATGAGTGCGACCTAAAAGGATGCTGAATGCCCCGTGAATCTCCACATTTTCTGCACAGGTTTCGCATATTCTAGTGCCGGTATGTCAAAACTGGAGGACAGATCATGCGTCGGATCATCATTGGACTTGTTGTGATTGGACTTCTCGGCGTCGGGGTGCTGGTTGGTGGCTGGGTCTTTCTGAACGCCACCTCCGGGAGCGGGGAAGCCAGCGCCGAAATCAGCGCGCCGGAACTGACCCCTGCGGCGGAATCAGGCGCGACGGTGTTTCGCATCGTGCCGGAAGCAAGCGAAGTGCGTTTTGTGATTGATGAAGTGCTGCGCGGCTCACCGTACACGGTAGTCGGCACAACCGATCAGGTCGCCGGGGACATCGCCGTGGACCTGAACAACCCGGCCAGCACCGAGGTGGGCACGATCCGTGTGAACGCGCGCACCCTGACCACCGACAGCGACCAGCGCAACCGGGCGCTGCGCAGCTTCATTCTGAAATCGGCGGAAGATGAATTCGAGTTTGTGGAATTTGTGCCCACTGCGGTGGAAGGGCTGCCGGAGAGTGTCACCAGCGGCGAACCGTTCAGCTTTCAGATCACCGGCGACCTGACTGTGGCGGGCACAACCAACCCGGTCACATTCGAGGCGACGGCCACCCTTGAGGACGACACGCTCACCGGGCAGGCCGTGACTACCGTGCTGTATCCTGAATTCAACCTGACCATTCCGAGCGTGCCATTTGTCGCTGGCGTGGACGAGGACGTGCGGCTGGAAATTGACTTCGTGGCGCAGGCCGTCGCCGCCTGATCGTATTCCACTGGGGCGGGTCAATCAAGCCCGCCCCGGTGAAGGCTACACTTTATTCGCCCTGACGGATCGGGTTCAGGCGGATGCTGCTCATGGCGGTTTCGCCGACACAGCGCCCCTGCCGCAGCCCGTTTTCAATCGCCGAACGGAAGTGAATGCCACCATACAGCCGCGAAATACCGGCTTCATAGGCGGCGTGCTCGAACGACAGGAACGAACGCTGCAAGGGTTCATGCTCAAAAATGATATGGGTCAGATCATCGAAGGCGACAGTCCCGAACATGCTGGTCAGTATCTCGGCAGCCGCGCCGGAAACCACCGAATGCCCGGATGGATATTCAGGGAACGGCGGAGACTCGATGTAAGGTGCCCAACTGCGGCGGATGTGTTCCTGAATGTACGAGACCGGGCGAACAAGGTTGATGCTGTACTTGAGCGACCACGCTGAAATAAAGGCATCCCCCACCCCGATGCCGACCATCGCGTACATTTCCGCCACGCGGTCCAGCGTCAGATCAAGCACATCCACCATCTGGTTGGCAATCGCTACCCAGTGCCCGGCCGGCGTGCCGGTGATGCCGGGCGTATCCACCCAGAAGCGCGCGATTTCTGCCTGCTCCTCCGTCAGATTGCGCCCTGTATCGTAGACTTCCAGCGCCTGTTTATAAAAGGTCGATTCGGGTTCGGTAGAAAATTCCATATTCGGGTACACGGCGCAGTCATCGGAAAGTTCGAGGATAAAAGGGCGAATCTGCCCCCAGTAGGGTTCTACGGGAACTGATCCCTCTGTGGTCAGCACCCAGCGGCCATCACCGGGCGGGATATAAAATTCCAGACCGCGTGTTTCCGCGTAACCATCCTCAGCCACCCATTCCAGAATCGTCTGCGCGACTTCGTCCCCGTAGGCCACTGAACGCTCGACCACTTCCGGGCCGACTTCTGTTGCGCGGGCTTCGATCTGACTCTCGCGCATTGCTTCAATAGCGGCGTAGGTTTCATCGGAGGCATTCAGAAAAAGCCCGGTGGTGACGGTGGACATCGCGCCGTTGTTGGCCGACAGCCAATCGTAAATCACATCCTCTTCCGGCAGCGGCATATCCGGCATGTGCCAGATCTGCCCGGCCAGGGTGTTATTAATGGGCATTCCCCCCAGCATGGACTCGTAAGTGGTGATCCCGGCGTAGGCGTACAGACGCGCAGCGGCAGGAGCATTGATGCGCTCCGCTTCGACCAGCCGGTAAAACAATTCCATCCATTCCACTGCCGGTGTCGGGTCCAGGCTTTCTGTCAGCGGGGAGCCTTCCCCTTCTGCCTGCGCTGTAACCTGGATGGAAACCGATAAACACAGACCCATAATCAGCAGCAGCAAACCGGATCTTCTGCCGATCTTACGAAAGAAAGGGTGTCGCATAGGTTCTTTCTCCAAAGTGTGCTGACGTCACCTTTATCATAAGCCCGTTTTGCGCGGACAGAAACCCAAAACACACCAGAAGCAGGCAAACGGATTGTTCACCTGCTGCGGTGTCGTGGCGTGAATAAGGTGTGCCGCCACTCTAGAAGGCTGCGCGGACTGCCCGTTCCAGCCGGGTCACGGCATACTGGGGATAATGGTGGGTGTGGGTGTAGCCGGTGGTGGATATGGTTTCAATAGAACGTTCCACTCCCACCCGCGCGTGCCAGGTCTGGGGAACAAAGCTGCCGGGTACCGTGAAATGGATCGCCACTTCGGCCCACTGCGGTTCTTCAGCAGCATCCTGCGCCAGAATTTCACCACTTCGGGAATAGCCAAACCAGGCCCAGCCTTCCTGCTGCCACAGCGCGCCCTCTGCGGCCTGAATGAAGCCATACTCACATCCAGCCCACCCGCGATAATGGCCGTACAGCGCCGCGACATCGCCATCCCGCCGCACAATCTGTCGGGCCTGCGGCTGCTCAACGTAAGCCCAGTAGTGGCCGGTAGGCATGTCCATCATCGTTGGGGCGAAGACATGCCCGCCGAAATGACTCACCCGCCACACTCTCAGGCGCTCATCTGCGAAGTTCCGCCGCAGATCGTTATACAGCGGATAACCGAATTTGGCGCAGGCGGCGTCAATCGTGCCGTGCGTGCAGACCAGCAGTTCGCGGATGGCATCTGCCTCCGGCACGCGGTAGCTTTCAAAACGGGGCAGGTCATTACGCGCTTCGTACAGCGCCCACACCAGCGGCCCCAGCTCCGCTTCCGGCACATGGTATTCGACCTTGTCGAACTGTGCGCACGCGCCGGGCTGACGGGTGTAGGACATCACCCGCCGGAACCCCAGCCGCGAATAAGCCGCGTCCGGGGCGATCATCAGCGGACGGTGCGGATAGCCAAGACCTTCTTCGTAACGTTTGAGCCACAGCGCCAGCAGATCAAGCGCTTCCTGGGGCAGTGAACCGGGTTCATGGTACAGATTTTTCTTCCAGGGCAGCGGCGTTTCGATGATTATCGCATCCTCAAAGTGACCGGCGTGACCGGCGGGGTGCAGCCCTTTTTCCAGCGCCAGCACGTTGCAGTAGGCTTTGACCGCCGTGACCTCACTTTCGATCATGAGGCCATCTCCTTGAGTGATTGCGTCGGCGATGATTGGCTGTGTTTACCGTTAAGATGAAGCTGCGCCGTGCGTCTGTTCGCCCGGCCCACCGGTACAACCAGCGGCGTACCTGTCACCGGGTCGGGGATGATTCGACATTCGATGCCAAAGACTTCCTGAACGAGCGCCTCAGTGACGACTTCCGCTGGTACGCCCTGCGCTTCGATGGCCCCACTGCGCACCGCCACCAGATAATCGGCATAGCGGCAGGCATGGTTGAGGTCATGCAGCACCATGACGATGGTTTTGCCGCGCTGCGTGTTGAGGTCATGCAGCAGGTCCAGCACCTCGATCTGATAAGCCAGGTCGAGGAAGGTGGTTGGTTCATCCAGCAGGATTACGTCGCTGTCCTGCGCCAGAGTCATGGCGATCCACGCCCGCTGGCGCTGCCCACCGGAAAGCGTATCCACCGGGCGATCCGCGAAGTCAGTGATGTTGGTGATGTCCAGCGCCTCCCGCGTGATACGCTCATCTTCGGCAGACCACTGCTGAAGCCAGCTTTGATGCGGGTAGCGGCCCTGCGCCACCAGTTCATGCACCGTCAGGCCCTCCGGCGCGACGGGTCCCTGCGGCAGAATGCCAAGCAGTTTTGCCAGTTCTTTGGTCGGCAGCTTCCAGATGTCCTGGCTGTTCAGCACGACTGTGCCACCACGCGGCTTGAGCAGGCGCGAAATGCCCCGCAGCAGGGTGGATTTGCCACAGCCGTTCGGCCCGACCAGCGCCGTGATCTGACCATCAGGAATGGTCAGGTGCAGATCGGTGATGATGCGGGTGTTTTCATAAGCCAAGGTCAGTTGGTGGGCGTGTAATTCAGGCATGAGACTCCTCAACGATTGCGACTGCGGTAGAGCAAAAACATAAAATAGGGGGCGCCGATCATGGCCGTGACGATGCCAACCGGCAGTTCGGAAGGCGCGATCATCCAGCGCCCTATCAGATCAGCCAGCACCAGCAGCGCGCCGCCAAACAGGGCAGTCACCGGCACAAGCCCTTCGTGCGATGGCCCCACCAGCCGCCGGGTGATGTGCGGCGCGACCAGCCCGACGAAGCCAATTGTGCCGGACACCGCCACCGCCGCAGCCGCCAGCGCCACGCTGACGACCAGCAGCAGGCCGCGCTGAAATTCCAGCCGCTGCCCAAGTCCTCTGGCGGCATCGTCGCCCAGACCAAGCGTGTTCAACTGCCGGGCGGACAGAACAGCCGTTGGGATCAGCACCACCAGCCAGGTCGCCAGCGACTGCACATGTTCCCAGTTGCGCCCGTAGACGCTGCCGCTCATCCACGTATAAGCCTGCTGGACCTGGTTGATTTCGCCGAAGATCAGCACGGTGGTGGTTACAGAAGTGGCAACCGCGCCCAGGCCGATGCCGATCAGAATCATGCGGATCGGGGAACTGCTGCCCTGTTTCCACGCCAGCCAGTAAATCGCCACCGCCATCACGAGCGCCCCGGCCAGCGCGCCCCAGGGCAGCAGGGTCAGCGGCGCATTGTCGATATAGACAATCATCAGCACGGCCACGAGACTCGCGCCTTCGCTGACGCCCAGGATACCGGGGTCCGCCAGCGGGTTGCGGGTGATACCCTGCATCAGCGCGCCGGAGGTCGCCAGCGCCGCGCCAACCAGAAAGGCCAGCACAATGCGCGGCAGGCGGAAGGTATGCACCACCAGCCGGTAATTGGCATAATCCGGGTGATCCTGATTGGTGTTGAACAGGGTACGAACGACTTCCACCGGCGAAATGTCGTACTCCCCATAGCTGATGCTGAACACCAGCGTGACCGCCGTGAACAGCAGCAGCGCCAGCGCCACCAGCGGCACGCGCTTATCAAATCGGTAGGAAAAAGGAATCCTGCGCGGGCGGAGCGTGATCCAGGTTGTCTTCAGATCGGGCCTGGCGGCCATCAGCGTTTCACCTTCCAGCGCGCCAGCCAGATGAAGAACGGTGCGCCGAACAGCGCCATCATCACCCCGACGGGCAGTTCCTGCGGGCGGATGATGACGCGCGCGCCGACATCGGCGATGGTCACGAGCATAGCCCCCAGCACCGCCGAGTAAGGAATGACCCATCGGTAATCCACCCCCACCAGAAACCGGACGACATGCGGGATCACCAGCCCGACGAAACCAATCGGCCCAGCCAGCGCCACCGCGCCGCCAGCCAGCAGCACCACCAGCACCGCCGCGACAGCCTTGACGCGCAGCGTGTTCTGCCCAAGCCCTCTGGCGACATCTTCGCCCAGGCTGATCGTCGTGATCTGCCGGCTGATGAGCAGCGCGCCCAGCAGCCCGGCCAGCATGTATGGCGAGGTCTGAAGCAACAGCGCCATCTCGCGTCCGGCCAGCGACCCCGCTGTCCAGAAACGGATCTGATCGAGGGTTTCCTGGTCGAGAATGAGGATCGCGCTGGTAAACGATGACACGAACGCGCTCAGGATCACCCCGGCCAGTGTGAGTTTGAGGGGCGTCGGGCCGCCGCGTCCCATCGAACCGAGCGCGTACACCAGCGCTGCCGCGATGCCCGCGCCGATGAACGCGAAAACGGCGTACACACTCAGCGGAGGGCTGCCGAGCAGGAACACCGCCAACACCACCGCGAACGCTGCGCCGCTGTTGATTCCCAGCAGGCCGCTGTCCGCCAGCGGGTTGCGCGTGAGGCCCTGCATGAGCGCCCCGGCCACCGCCAGCGCCGCGCCCACGATGGCCCCGGCCAGCACACGCGGCAGCCGCACAGTTTGGATGATGAGATGCTCGAAGCTGGATTCGTCAAACTCGAAAAGCGCCTGATACACCACACGAGCATCAATCTCGGCGGCCCCCAGGGTGATGCTCCACAGAAGGCACAGGATCAGCAGCACGGCGCACAACAGCAGACCCGGCAGCAGCAGGGCGCGGCTGCCGAGAATGCGTGACGTGTTGTTCGAGATCGGTTTGGCCTGTGCGGTCATAACGTTGCTTTGGTTCGTTCGCCCACAGGCAGGATGAGGGATTGTGGTTTCGGCACGTTGCATTGTCCCCTAAACCTGATCGACCCAGGTGATTTGCAGCGCGTCCTTGCGCCCAAAACGTTCCAGATGGTCGCCGACGACAGCTTTCAGCCGCTCAAATGATTCGGCGTCGGTGGTGTTCACCCGAATGTAAAGCGTGCCGGGCTGAACGCGCATCTCGCACACGCCAAAGGGGAACAGCACCGTCCCGCGTTCCTCGTCATATTCCGCTGGAACCTTGATTTTGAAGTGGCCGCACAGCCACTTGAGGTATTTGGCGGCCTTATCCGTTTCCACGTGAGCTTCAGCAATCATGCGCGTCCCCTCAGTCACTCAGCAGCGCGGCCTCGACGTCATCCAGCACCTGCATGGCTGCCAGCGGGCCGCCGATGCTCGTCCACAGCGAGCCATCCATGAACACGAGATGTTCGTTCTGCACCGCGCCAAGCTGCTGGAACAGCGGGCTTTCGATGGCTTCCTGCATGACGTTCACTGCGTCACCTTCCGCTGCCAGCGTGCCGATGAACACCCAGTCCGCGTCGATCTGCCCCAGGTCTTCGAGACTCAGCGGCGGGGTGTGGCCGACTCCTTCGCCCTGCTGGTTGGCCGGACGCACCAGACCCACATCCGCCAGCACGCGGCTGGAAAAGGCATCGCGCAGCATGATCCCCGGCCCATCCGGGTTCCAGCGGACGATGCTCACTTCCGCCCCGACGTGATCGCCCAGCGCGGTTTTCAGGGTCTCGACCCGTTCATCATAAGCAGCCAGAAATGCCCCTGCCTCCGCTTGCATATTCATGATCTCACCCACGCGCAGGAAATGGCTTTTCCAGGTTTCGCCGAGCATGAAGGTGTTGACCGTCGGCGCGATTTCCCGAAGCTGCGCCAGCACGGTTTCGTCCGTAAACCCGCCCATGAGGATCAGGTCCGGCTGCAAGGCAAGCACCATCTCCAGATTGGGCTGGTAAAAATTGCCGACGATCTCAATATCGCCAAGCTGGTCCGCCAGGTAGCGCGGCGGGGTTGGCTGACCGCGCCCATTAGTTGTGCCCACCGGCTGCACACCCAGAGCCAGCAGGGCGTCCAGGTCGGATTCCATCAGGGCGACCACACGCTCCGGGTTTTCCGGCACACACACAGCGGCCCCGGCGGCATCGCTGACCGACCGGAAACCGGCTTCGCATTCGACCACCGCCGCGACAGCCTGGGACAGTTCCACGTTCATCGCCTGCAAAATTGTATCGACCAGCACCATCGCGCCCAACGGCCCGCCAAACAGCCAGACATCGCCGCCCATCCAGTAAGCACGCCCGGACTGCACAAACGGCAGCCCCTGCCACAGCGGCGATTCACTGAGCAGCGCGTTGTAGTCATCCTGCGCGACGTAAAAGAAGTTCGTATCGCCAATATCGACGAAGGCTTCCATGTCCACCGTCGTGAAGCCGTACTGCTGCGGCACATCTTCCCAGTCGTTGCTCAGGCCGATGCGCTCCATAATCTGCACGGCCATCGCGTTGTCAGTGAACAGGCGGAAGGTGGGCACTTCGCTGGACAGGAAACCCTGCGACAGAATGAAGCCCTCACCGCTGCGTCCGGCAGCTTCCAGCGCGGCGGCGGCGGATTCATAATAAGCGTCCAGTTGTTCGAGGACGACCTGCGCCTCGGCTTCCCGGTTGACCGCCGAGGTGATAGTCGTAAAGGTATTGACCATTTCGTCATAATGCGAGGCCCCATCCACCGGGTAGGGATCAAACACCAGCGTCGGCGCGATGGCGCTCAGGTCATCGTAGATTTCTGTGACCCGGAAAAACACGCCGATAATCAGGTCCGGGTTGAGCGCCGTGATCGCTTCCAGGTTCGGTTCCTGGCGCGTGCCCACGTCGGTCACGCTTTCATCCAGCGCGACGGGAATTTTCACCCAGTTGTGATAACCCTCAATATCGGCCACACCCACCGGCTGAACGCCAACAGCCAGCAAATCCTCCACGTATTTCCATTCCAGCGCTACCACCCGCTGCGGATTTTCCGGCACACAGATTGTGCCCATGACGTGTTCAAAAGGCCGTGTTCCCGCGTCGCAGGTGGTGTCCTGCGCGGCGACAATCACAGAGGTCATCAACAGCAGGAGAACAGGTACAACGGCGCGGACAAAGTGCTGCAATTTCATGACAGTTTCCTCGGTATGTGAGTGCAGTGATGCGCATCGGGGCTGCCGGTTCCGTGACCATCGGCGCGGCGCGAAACCAGACCCATCTCTCGATAAGGTATTGGATGTCATGGTAAACGCCCCGGCCTGTACAAGTCCACGCAGACGATTAAGTGAGGAATTTCACAGGGGAAGGTGCGGGATGGCCCGGTGGTAAACTTCCAGACTAATCCCGGCAAAAAAACAGGCCATACGCCCGAAACTCACCATGAACCGGGGTTAACCTGGAAAGGTGACTGCGCTCAATTAAAGCTGTCAATCCGCTTAACTCAGGTGTCTGAGAAGCTGTCGGATCGCCTTGCGGTAGGCCCGGTGGTCAACTTCGAGCAGGTGGCGCGGCGAATTGAGGTGCTGGACTCCGCCGCGAATATCTGGCTGCCGCCCGGCCTTGATGCGCCGCAGCGTTTCGGCGGCGGTGGGGTTATGCCGCTGCGCATGGATAAAGCGGGCTGCCACCTGCGCCTGATCGTCCATCAGCCAGAAGATGCCGCTGTCCGGCTGCAACAGGCCAATGACAAACAGGTTGTCGTAAGTCGGGTGCAGAAAGTGCATGAACAGATTCGGCCCCGTGCCCCGCCAGTTGAGGTGCGCAGGGTCGATAAACGGAAAGTCGATGAGGTAACCAGTGGCATAGACGATCAGATCAACAGGTTCCTGCGTGCCATCCACAAAAATCACGTGGTCCCCGGCGAGTTCCCGAACATCCGGTTTGGGGATGATGTCACCATGCCCGACGTGGTAGAGCATCTGCGAATTGACAATGGGATGGCTTTCCAGCAGTTTATGGTCGGGCCGGGGCAGGCCAAAGCGCACCGGGTCACCCAGCACCAGCCGGATGATAAACCCGTTGATGAGCCGCCGCAGCCAGCGCGGGCTGTACAGCCGGCTGCTGAGCGCGTTGACCTGATCCGTCGGGATTCCCAAGATATATTTGGGGATGTAATGATAGCCGCGCCGCGTGCTGTGAAAGACTTTTTCGGCGTGATAGACTGCCTCCACCGCCAGGTCACAGCCGGAATTGCCCGCGCCAACCACCAGCACCCGCTTGCCGCGCAGCGCATCCGGCGTTTTGTAGAATTTCGTGTGCAGGCTTGCGCCATTGAATGTGCCGGGGTAATCGGGATAACGCGGCTTCCACAGATGGCCGTTGCAGATCATCAGGCCGGCGTACTGGCGGGTTTCGCCAGTGTCCAGCGTCACGCGCCAATCGCCATCAGGCGCGCGTTCGCAGCGTTCCACCGACGTGTTGAAACGGATATGGTTATACAGGCCAAAATGCCGGGCGTAACGGCGCAGGTAATCCAGCACCTGATCGTGCCGGGGGTAATCCGGCTGGTCGGGCATCGGAAAATCGGTGTAGCCCGTCAGTTTCGCGGATGAAATCAGGTGGGTGGAGGCGTAGACCGCGCTGCTGGCTTTGCCGTAATACCAGTTCCCGCCGGCATCATCCTCGCGTTCGATCACCTCGCAGGGGATGCCCCATTGCAGCAGATTTTTAGCCGCCGCCAGCCCTGCCGCGCCCGCGCCGATGATGCCGTAGGTACTGCTCCGTTCGTTTGCCATGCCCGGAGTTTACAGGATTTTTGTCACCCGATAAAGCGGCCAGATGACGTAGGAACCGGAGCCTGATTTTCCTTAAAATCAGATCAATTGAGAAAGAGAGGTTCCGATGGGCCAGAAAAAACGATCATCCCGCAAATCAGTTCAATTAACCAGTAAACAAAAGGTGCGTTATGGCGCAGCCGTACTCGTTGTACTGATCCTGTTCGGCGCGGCGGCGCTGTTTCTGACACCCCAGCAGGCCCCCTACGTACCGGAAGTCCTCGGCGGGCCGCGCATCGCTATCGCGCAGGATGTGGTGGATTTTGGCGACGTGCCCGTGAACAAGCCGGTTCAGGCCGTTTTTCACATCCGCAATATCGGCGACCAGACCCTGCGTTTTTATGATAACGAGCCACCGCTGGAGGTGATCGAAGGCTGCTGCCCGCCGCGCACGGTTCTCAGTTCCACCGCGCTTCAACCCGGGCAGGAAGCTACCGTGACGGTGCAGTTCACGATGCACCCTGGCATGGATGGGCCGCATGACTTCCGCATTTACCTGCGCAGCAATGACCCGCAGGAGCCGGAAGCCGAACTGCAAATCCTGTCGAACTGGGTAAGCTGAGGGACGGCCATGAAAACTTTACTGCTCAAAGCCTCGGCGGCGTTCACCATCCCGGTGGTCCTGGTGCTGGTGATCGGCCTGCTCATGCCGCGTCACACCCTGCCGGCGCGCGCCATCGAACTGGCCTCACTGGAGGGGATGCCGGATTACGTTCACAGCGCGCCCCACGACGCGCAGCACGCCTATCGTTTCGCCGCCGCCAATCAGGAACTGCTCACCCACTTTCCGTGCTACTGCGGCTGCGTGTACATGGGCCATGAACATAACCTCGACTGCTATATCCAGCAGGTGGAAACCAGCGGCACAGTGATCTATGACCCGCACGCCGCCGGGTGCGGCATCTGCGTGGAGATTACCAACGATGTGGCGCGCTTGTGGGGAGAGGGGGCGGAAGTGGACGCAATCCACGACTACATTGTCGCCACCTACAGCCATCGCGGGCCATCCACATAACCCGGTTTTTCCTCGGAAAACAAACAGCCCCGGCAATGGCGTACCGGGGCTTGTGCAAGGAGAGTGGGAACCTTATTGGTTTGCTGGTTTTTTCGCTTCGCTGGTCAGGCTGCCGCCGCGCACCGTCGCGCCGATCACCAGACCCGCGCTGATGAGGATGATGTCCTTGATGACGTACTGGCCTTCCAGGGTCAGCGCATACGGAAACGTCGTGAAGATCAGATCAGGTCGCAGAATGATGGGGGACATCGCGCCGCCCATCTGCATGAGCAGCAGAATGATGGTCGCTCGCATGAACCTGCCGCTGATGAAACCGAGACCGATCACGACCTCCCAGATCGCCAGAAATGGCAGGAATAGGTCCATCGGCAGGAACGTGATGCTGGCGCGGATGAGCGGTTCCGCCGGGCTGACACCGGGAAAGAATTTGAGCGCCCCGAACCACACAAACACAATGCCAATCGAAATGCGCAGCAGCGTGAGGCTGTGGCGGGCCAGCAGACCGGTGACGGTGGTGTCCAGGTCGACCAGTTTCTGCTCCCAGGCCGGGCGGTCATTCGCTACGAGCTGGCGCAGGTCACTGGTTTGAAGGGCGGGTCTGATAAATTCCCCTGAAGAGTGCATGTCTAATTGCTCCTGTATTGGTCTAATGGCCTGTATTAAAGCACAGACGCGCACCAAACTCGTCCGGCGGAGGGGGGAAATTACCGGCGGATGATGGACGGAGCCAATACTCAGACTTTGGATGGATGACAGGCGAACCCGTCCTACAGCAGATCGGCCTCCAGGGTGCGCAGCGCTGCGGAAGCCTGCGCCAGATCGACAAAACCATCGACGACAGGCAGAGCATTCGTGTAACCGTCGTCAACCTTCAGGTAGAATGTACCCTCGGTGGGGTATTCGATGCCGTTCTGGCCGGAAAACAGCAGAGCGTGCAGGCAGCCCAGCAGCGACCCGGCCTGCGACCCCACCATGATGCCCTTGCCAGCCGCGTGTGACCCGCGCAGCATAACCGTCGATTCGCTGAAACCGGTGCGGGCGGTTTTGATATTGAGAATATCAAAGGTATCGTACTCAATCTCGCGGATCAGGTCAGGCATGGTAAAAGCGGAATCGTCGGCGATGATCGGCATAATCGCCCGGTCCTGAAGCGCGCCCCGGCTGCGCAGTTGGTACACCGGCAGCGGCTCCTCGCACCACAGCACCCCCAGGTCCGCCAGCGCGAACAGGTTGCCGCCGGCTTCATCCAGTTGGTAACACTGGTTGGCATCCACGTACAGATCGAGTGTATTCCCATAAAGTTCCCGGATAGCCCGTACAAGCTCAATCTCACCCTCAAAGTCCTTGCCCACCTTGACTTTGAGGACGCGCACGCCGGCTTCATAGACCTCGCGCACCTCGTCCAGTACCGTGTCGAGCGTGCCCGTGCCGAGGATAAAACTCACGCGCACCCTTTCCTGCGTGATCTTCAGCAGGTCGGCCAGCGTTTTGCCCTGCGACCTCGCCAGCGCCATGTGCAGGGCCATATCCAGCGCGCCTTTGGCGGTATTATTGTTTCTGACGAGGTCTGCGCGCCGGTGCGCGGCGTGAATATGATCCAGCGACTCGATGGGATGGCCGGCCAGTATTCTGGAAAATTCGCCTATGATGATCGCCGCGACAGATTCGGGCGTCTCGCCGTAGATGGTGGGGCGCGGCGGCGCTTCGGCCACACCCACCGCTCCGTCGCTTAGTTCGGCGAACACCAGCACATGGTTGAGCGCTTCCAGTTTGTGGCCTTTGCCCCAACTGAGGGCGCTTTTGAGTTCCAGATTGAGCGGTTGTGTCCATAAACGCTTGAGCGTGGTGGTCATTTATACCTCCATAAACGCGGCGACCTGCCGGGCGACTTCTAAAGGAGTCAGGTCATCCATGCGCAAACAGTGATACCTGGACGTGTGATTGTCGGGGTCAAAGGGTTCACCGCCATAATTCTGTGCCTCGGCCCGCGCCGTGATGACGGCCTTCGCCGTGATCTCCCCGGCTTCCAGCAGGCGCCGGACTTCCGGCTGGCGCA
>CAZKIB010000092.1:17757-18059 GCA_964552425.1 uncultured Anaerolineaceae bacterium
CGCAGTCGCGTCACCGGGTCCACCCACAATTCACACACCCGCCAGCGCGGATACTGCGCCAGCGCGTAAGCGATTTCACCCGGCCCGCGCAGCCCATCCGAAAGCAGCGGCGTGTGTCCATCCCAGCGATAGTACAGCCAGCCATAGGCTGCCGCCGAACCGCCCGAATCAAACGCCTGCGCGAATCGTCCGGTAAGTTCAAAACGCTGTTCACGATCCTGCACGGGCTGCGCCGTCTCCCCGCCGATGACCTGTGCGGTAGGGATGATGATGAGATCGGCCAGTTCACGCCGGTCAGGAAT
>CAZKIB010000092.1:18156-22510 GCA_964552425.1 uncultured Anaerolineaceae bacterium
CGGCACATCCACCAGCGGCGTAAAACCGGCTTCCGCGCCCAGACGCACGTTCGGGTAGCGCGCCGCGAACTGCGCCTTGGCCTCGTCCGAAATCTGCGGCCAGACGCTTTCCAGATAGAAGGTGTGCGGAGCGCTCATGAAAAACCTCTTCATAGACCTCACCCCCTGTCCCCATACGATGGCGAGGCGGGGTGAGGTGTGCTTTACGCCATTTCCGGCTGGCGCGTGTGCCAGTCTGTCGCCTGTTGATAATTGTGCCCGACGCGCAGCAGCAGGTCTTCCTGAAACGCTGGGGCGATCAACTGCATTCCGATGGGCAGGTGCTGGCTGTCGAACCCGCACGGCACATTCAGCCCCGGCACACCGGCCAGGCTGGCCGGCAGCGTGAACACATCTTCCAGATACATCTTCAGTGGATCGTCGGTGTTCTGACCGATCCTGAAGGCGGTGGTCGGCGCGGTGGGTGTGGCGATAATGTCCACCTGCTCGAAGGCTTTCTCAAAGTCCTGTTTGATGAGCGTGCGCACGGCCTGCGCCTTGCCATAGTAAGCGTCATAATAGCCGGCGGACAGCGCATACGTGCCGATCATGATGCGCCGTTTGACCTCCGGCCCGAAGCCCTGCCCGCGTGTCGCTTTATAGGTCGGCCACATCGCGCCTTCATCGACGCGCAGGCCAAAGCGCACACCATCATATCGGGCGAGGTTGGCGCTGGCTTCTGCCGGGGCGATGATGTAATAGGTCGGCAGGCTGTATTCCGTGTGCAGCAGGCTGATCGCTACCGGTTCCATGCCGAGCGCTTCAAGCTGGCTGATGGCCGCGCGCACGGCCTGTTCGACTTCCGGCGCGATACCCTCGATAAAATATTCCTTCGGGATACCGACTTTCAGCCCTCTGACATCCCCCTTCAGGGCGGCCACATAATCGGGCACATCCACCGGCATACTGGTGGAATCGAGCGGATCATGCCCGGCCATCACCTGAAGGATGCGCGCCACATCCTCTACCGAACGCGCCAGCGGCCCAGGGCAGTCCAGCGAGGAACCAAAGGCCACCAGCCCGTAGCGCGAGATGCGCCCGTAACTCGGCTTTAATGCCGTGATGCCGCAGAACGAACCGGGCTGGCGGATGCTGCCACCCGTATCCGTGCCCAGTGTGCCCATCGCCATGCCCGCCGCGACGGCTGCCGCGCTGCCCCCGCTGCTGCCCCCCGGCACGCGGCTGGTATCCCAGGGGTTGCGCGTCTCACAGAACGCCGAATTTTCAGTGGAGGACCCCATCGCAAACTCGTCCATGTTGAGCTTGCCCAGCAGCACCATCCCCGCCGCTTCCAGCCGTTCCACACAGGTCGCGGAAAACACTGGCTTGTAGCCCTTGAGAATCTTTGAGCCGCAGGTGGTTTCAATCCCTTTTGTGGAAAGCACATCCTTAATGCCCATCGGAATACCGAGCAGCGTTTGGTCCCCGCCTGCCGCGCGGGTCTGATCGGCCTGTTCAGCAGCCTTGAGCGCATAATCCGCCGTGACATTAAGGTAGGCTTGAATCTGCCCGTCAAGCTGCGCGATGCGTTCCAGATGGGCGCGGGTCAGTTCAACCGCCGAGATGTCGCGCGCGCGCAGTTTTGCCAGCGCTTCGGTAATCGTGAGGTCCGTCAGTTGCGTCATGAGCGTGTCCGTGATGCCAGGCCATTCGTTGCGCGAAGTATAACACAGCGCATCCAAACGTCGAGACATGGTATGCGATGCGCCAAATGTCGGCTATACTTTCAACGATTATTGTGTGCTGCACAGGACGTTTTCTGATGGAAGTCAAACCGATAGGCACAATCCACTCGCCGGTCACGACAGTTGAGGAAGAACGCTGGGGTGATGTCGTTTCCGAAATTCACATAGACGAACTCTACGCCCCCGGCTTGCAGGGCCTCGAAAGCTGGTCGCATGTGATGGTCGTCTATTATATGCACCAGGCCCCCTTTGATCTGGAACAGGACCTGGTGCGCCGTCCGCGTGACCGGGACGATATGCCCGAACTGGGCATCTTCGCGCGCCGCAGCCCCAACCGGCCCAACGGTATCGGCGTCACAGCGGTGGAGGTGGTCAAAGTGGAAAAGAATGTGCTGACCGTCCGCCGGCTGGACGCCATCGACGGCACGCCGGTGCTGGACATCAAACCCTACGCGCCCGTGTACGACGCTGTGACCGAGCCGCTCATCCCCATCTGGTTCATCCGGCTGATGCAGGATTACTACTAACATCGGGCGGTAAAATGACCTCTTTCGGGCGCAATATCCAGCAGACCTATGACCGTGTGGCCGGGGAGTATGCCGCGCAGTTTTACGACGAACTGAGCCGCAAACCCTTTGACCGGAACCTGCTCAATCAGTTTTCCGATCTGGTGCGCGGGCATGGTCCGGTGTGCGATCTCGGCTGCGGCCCCGGCCAGATCGCGCGTTATCTCAAAGACCGGCAGGTATCCGCTCTTGGCCTTGATCTTTCTGGTGAACTGCTGGCCCATGCCCGGCGTCTGAACCCGGACAGACCCTTCGCGCAGGGAGATATGCTGGCGCTGCCGTTTCGGGGCCAATCGCTGGCCGGAATCGCCGCATTTTATTCCATTATCCACCTGCGCCGCAGCCGGGTATCCGCTGCCCTGTGCGAGTTTTATCGCGTGCTGTTTCCCGGCGGATGGCTGCTGCTGGCCTTTCATGGCGGCGCGGGTGAACTCCATAATGAGGAATGGTTCGGCAAAGCAGTATCGCTGGATGCCACCTTTTTCTCAGTGGATGAGGTGCGCGCTTATGCGCTGGGGGCAGGGTTCAGCAGTCCACACATCCAGACCCGCGACCCCTACCCCTTTGAGTATCCCAGCCAGCGCGTCTATCTGCTGGCGCAAAAATAGTGCAAAAAGCCGGACAACACAGTCTGCCCGGCAGAATAACCTGAATACTTTGTACGATAGCCAGCTTCAGGCGGAGGGGGTCGCTTCGATGCAGTCATCCACCTGCGCGGCCCGAAAGCGCGCGGCGGCCTGTGAGACCTGTGCGCGGACTGATCGGAACCAGACACTGAACGACCAGGGGCGTTTGCGCGGCGCGGGCCAGCTATAATACGCTCTGGCGTCTTCGAGCATCTCCTGCTGGCGGATGGCACCCAGGTGATATAAATTGGGGTCCATGTTCTGATCTCCTTTCCTGATGGATAAATCAACGGCGTATTTCTGGATGAAGGCGAACGGAACACACCCTGCCTGACTCACACAGGCAGAAACATCTCCAGACGGTTGGAATGATGAACAGGTTTACGAGGTTTCGGGCATCTGCTCGGAAACCACAGCCTGATAGTATTCGATCTTGTGCCGGATGATTTTCAGATACTCGTAGAGCAGGTCAAGCTGCGCCTCGACTTCCACACGATGCGCCTTGAGTATGTCCAGACGTTCCGGCAGGGTGCAGTCTCCCTCGCGCTGGAGTTCAGCATAGCGCTGCATCTGCTGGATCGACATGCCGGTAGCGCGCAGTTTGTTCAGAAGATCAATCCACCAGACATCATCCTGCGAGTAGCGCCGGTGGCCGTTTTCTCCCCGCTGAATGGCGTGGATCAGCCCGATCCGTTCGTAGTAGCGCAGCGTATGCTCGCTCAGTCCTGTCGCCTCGGCGACCTGTTGAATGGTGAGTGTGTTTTCGTTCATGTTTAGCAGTCTACTCCTTAGAGCGCGCTCTAAGTCAAGCCCCCAATTTCAGTGAATCACAGTTTTCCGGGCCGCAGGTTAAAACCATGCGGCTGATATGCAACAAGTCCGTTAATGCAGCTTGGAAGCCATTTGGAAATTAGACGGCGATGCGCCTGAGCATACGGTGAACAGACGCCAGATACAGCATTCCAGTACTGGATGGGATCGTTTCTTCATAATCTTTGCTCAGGCGGCGATAGTTACCGAACCAGGCAAAGGTGCGTTCCACAACCCAACGGCGAGGTAAGAGAATAAACCCTTTCTGGTCAGCAGGACGGGAGACGATTTCAAACAAAACCAGAAGCTGTTCAAAGCACCAGCCGACCAAATCGCCCTTGTAGGCACTGTCCGCCCAGATTTTCTGAAGACGCAAACGCAGCCAGGATGTAGCGTTTACGCCCTTTGACTTGCTTTCCGCTGTCATAGCCCCGCTCACCGCCAACTTCCGTGGTTTTGACACTTTGGCTATCTATGATGGCGGCACTGGGATGGGGACAACGTCCGGCTTGGCGACGAACTTCATACCGCAAAGCGCGATTGATCCGTTCCCATGTGCCATCCTTGCACCATTTGTTGTAGTAGATGACCAAACGGATTAAGATGGGTAAAGGCGCAAGTTCAAGCG
>CAZKIB010000093.1:0-7790 GCA_964552425.1 uncultured Anaerolineaceae bacterium
GGGTATGTTCGACTTGGCTCCAGTTTCCCCAGCTTTTTCATAAACCCTGTCGCCACCTGGACACAGGGTTTTTTTATTGATTCTTGTCTCCAGACATCATGCTCGCCTTATAGTGAAATTTGGCAAGTCGCCCCGCGATTTCTGTGCCACTGATTTTCTCTCGATACTTCTCGTTCAATCAGGACTGATTCTGTCCCAATTCGGTTTTAGAGTAACTATAGAGTCTGATCTGAAATGGGCCAGAAGTCAGCTTGCTGAAAATTGAGATGAGGAAACAACTATGAGCAGAACATCTGGCGAGACAGATATGAAACCGCAGGTAAAAGCTGTGCCTGACGACTACGGAAGTGTGACATCCTATATCATCGTAAAGGGAGTGGCACCCTTTCTCACTTTTTTGAAGGATGCTTTTGGCGCAGTGGAACGTGGGCGTGTTCCCAATGATGACGGCACGATTGGACATGCGGAAGTCTGGATCGGGAACCAGGTTGTGATGATGTTCGACGCCAGACCGGATTGGCCGGACACACCCGCCTTTCTCACCCTGTATGTCGAGGACTGCGACGCGGTTCATCAGCGTGCATTGCCGGCTGGCGCGACAACGGTCACTGAACTATCCACCAATGCGTGGGGAGATCGCGGCAGCCGTATCCGTGACCCCTTTGGCAACATCTGGTGGATTCAGAGTCATGTAGAAGATGTCATCGAAGATGAGATGATGAGGCGAATGCAGGATGAGCGGTATCTTGAAGATATGCGAATATCGCAGGACACGCTGGATCGCGCGCTTCGCAGCCACCTTTAACACTGCTAAACTTTATGTGAACGTCGATAGTCTCTCACCCATAGTCGATAGTCGCCAGGCCAAAATCTGGTGTGGCCTGACTGAAAACACCCGGATATGTCATTTGGCTAAAGACCAGAGACCATCGACTACTGGCTTAACTGTATCTGTTTGGAGAATTAATGGCCGACCAAAACGAAACTTTTGACAGTCCGACAGGCTGGGTCGCTGAACATATCCATCGCTATGTGGAAACCGACGGTGAAAGTGGTCATCTGTGGCGCGGTGTCCCTACACTGCTGCTGACCACGACAGGACGTAAATCCGGCCTGCGGCGGCGAACGGCGCTGATCTATGGCAAGGATGGCGATCATTACATCGTGGTCGCTTCACGCGGGGGGCATAGCAGACATCCCGCCTGGTATCTTAATCTGGTTGAAAATCCGGTTGTGGATGTACAGGTGGGCGCGGACAAGTTTTCGGCAAACGCTCATACAGCAACTGCCGGGGAAAAAGCGCGTCTGTGGCCGCTGATGACTTCGATCTGGCCGAGCTACGACAGTTATCAGGCTAGGACTAAGCGCGATATTCCCATCATTGTATTGACACGCATCGAATCGACCTGATCTTTCTCCGTGAAACGAAGCCGGCAGATGTAATCCCGTTTGCCGGTTTTGGGTTCACGGGCTGGTGGGTATCGGGTCCGGCGCGGTCAGCCGTTCAAGTTCGGTCAGGTAAATAAACGCTTCTTGGGCGTTCTGGCCGCACATTTCCTCACTGGGCTTCAGACGATTACAAACCTCTGGACGATCTGGCTGGCCGAACAGCTTGCAGCGGTTATCGTCAGTAAGCTGAACACAGCGCACCCCCGCCGGTTTGCCAGCCGGCATTCCGGGGATTGCTGAGGAAATTGACAGCGCGATGCAGCAGGCCCCACAGCCCACTCGACAGTCCATAGCCAGCCTCTTTTCCATAACGTGTGGTTGATTCTACACGGGAAAGGCTGGTGTGAAACCCACACTTTTACTCATTAGCCTGTCATGCTAAAATATTCATGATTATTGGGAGATAGTTCAACGGCAGAACTGCGGACTTTGGATCCGTTAATCCTGGTTCGAATCCAGGTCTCCCAGTTTACGAATGCCAGCGTATCATGTTATTCCTCAGAACTGGTGAGGATATTCCCGCCAGTTTTTGTTTTGGTTTCGGCCAGTTGGTCCTGACCTGAGCGGCGATAATCTCAACGAAGCCACACCTCGTTTATCCCCTATAATTACCGGGATGGTCAGATGCGGCTGAGGATGAAAGCGTGCAGGGTTACACCGGGTCCCGCTGGTACAGGCGGGCTTTTTTCTGGCAGTCTGAGGCAGTCACGGTGTTTACACTGGTGTATATTGGCCTGCGTCTGGTTAATCTGCAAAGCACGCTGCTGTGGGCCGATGACACGCTGACCATCCCATCGCTCACCTTTGTCCCCTGGCCGCAGCTGCCCCAGGTGATTGGTGAACGACTGCTGTATATCACTGGCCCAATCTTCCCAACCGCCCTCGATGGGATCATCGTCAATCTGTTTGGCCCTTCGATTCTTGCGCTGCGTGTGCCAATGGTTATCACATCCGCGCTGGGGATGCTGCTGCTCACAAGGGTGCTGCATCAGCTTTTTCCAGGGGATACCTGGGCCGTGTGGCTGCCACCTGTGTGTTATGCTTTTTCCATTCCTTCCATTTTATATGCACAGCAAATTCAGCCGACCACCTACTTTTTTTTAGCGACGGTTTTGCAGCTTACCGTTTTTATCCCATTTTATCGAACCGAATATCATGATCCGGCCCGCCGCCGGCGAGTGATCGCTTTTGTCGCGGTGTCGACCCTGGCGTTCTTCTTCAATTACATCTCGGTGCTGGTGACGGCGCTGCTTGGCATGATCTGGTGTATCCGGTTATACGATGAGGTGCGTATCCGGCGGCGTTTGGCTCCGCGTGCCGGGCTGCGCCTGTTCGCGGTGTTTGCGGCACTGCACATCCCGCTGCTGCTGCTGGTCCACAACATTCCATTCGGCGGGCAGCCGGGTCGTAATTATCTGATGACCTATTATTTTCTGAATCCACTGGCGTTTTTGCAGCGCACCTATGATCTGGCTTCCTATCATTTCAACTACGTGTTTGATCCGGCACTCTATCGACCACTGGGCGCGAATGTGCTGTCACTGCCATTTGTGCTGCTGGTTGTCTATGGCGCGGTGATGTTTATCCGGCGGTCCCGTCTGCACGTCATCTACACGATGTTCGCCATTCTCATGGTGTACGCTGCATCTGCCGCTGCGGTGTATCCCTACGGGGGCGTGCGCCACAGCTTTACACTGGCTCCACTGCTGTATGTTTTCGCAGGCTATGCAGTCGCCACTCTCAGAAACAGTTTGTCTGCGCACCGCATCCTGTTTGGCGGTCTGCTGGTCTACATGATCGGCTGCTGGTTCTTGTGGGGTACAGCGCTGTATGAAGAGCGCCGTGCCCGGCTTGATGTCGCTGAGGTGGCGCGGCTGGTTGAGGATTACGACGTGGATTATGTGGTCTTCCACGATGAGGCGTATGATGTACTGGCTTTGCAGGCTCATACCAGAGGGAGGCCGCTGTTCGAGCGTGATGTCACCCTGATCGGGCTGCAAGGCATAGATGACCTGTTCGAGGTTGCCCCGGACGCGCCTTTTATCCTGATCGCCTATCGGACGGCCCTTGATGCGGCCTGGGAGAATCCACCCGGCGCGCCAGAACCCTCCATCGTGTGCGATTTGTGCGGTTCCAATGTTAAGGCGCTCATCAGCGATATGGGGCCGCTGCCGGTAGAAGGGATGGTGGCACAGTCAATCTACTGGCCTGTAAACGGCGCTTTCGTTTATTATGTGGAACCGTTCACCAACCCCTGAAATGAGATGGTCAGCATCTCAGCCAATTTCAGGACCTGCTGTGATGCTGGCAATAAAGCCGCAGCCCGGATTCAACCCACAGAAACCGGCTGTCGGTTTTTTGTTGCCTGCTGACGCGCGGGCGGAGTCTGGTATACTTGGGCGATAGTCCAGGTCAGGAAGAAACAATCACTATGGTGGATACCGACAAAAACAATCTGAACGAAACGCTCACAACCAGTGAGGGTGAATCTGCCGCTCGTTCGCATTTTATCCGCGAGGCGATTGAAGAAGACCAGCGCGCAGGCCGGTTTGGTGGCAGGGTGCATACGCGCTTTCCACCAGAGCCAAACGGCTACCTGCATATTGGTCACTCCAAAGCCATCTGGCTGGATTTTGGGATGGCGCAGGATTATGGCGGCAAGTGTAACCTGCGCTTTGACGACACCAACCCGGTCAAAGAGGAACAGGAGTACATCGACGCCATTATGGAGGATGTGCGCTGGCTCGGCTATGACTGGGAGGACCGGCTGTTTTTCGCGTCGGACTACTTCGACCAGCTCTATGAATGGGCCGTGCAGTTGATTAAAGCCGGCAAGGCGTATGTCGATCATCTCAGCCAGGAAGAGATGCGCGCCTATCGCGGCACGCTGACCGAACCGGGAAGGGACAGTCCCTATCGCAATCGCAGCGTGGAAGAAAATCTGGAATTGTTTGAGAAGATGAAAAGCGGCGCATTTGCCGAAGGCGAGTGTGTGCTGCGCGCCAAAATCGACATGAAATCCGGCAATATCAACATGCGTGACCCGGTTATGTACCGCATTCTGCACGCCCCGCACCCGCGCACCGGCAGCAAGTGGTGCATTTACCCTATGTACGATTACGCGCACGGCCAGTCGGATTCCATCGAGGGTGTGACCCATTCGCTGTGTACCACCGAGTATGAAGATCACCGGCCATTGTATGACTGGTTCCTCGATTCACTGGGGATTTATCACCCCCAGCAGATCGAATTCGCCCGGTTAAATCTGACTTACACGGTGATGAGCAAGCGGCGTCTGCTGCGGCTGGTGAAAGAAGGCTACGTTAGCGGCTGGGATGACCCGCGTATGCCGACTCTGCGCGGGATGCGGCGGCGCGGCTACACCCCGGAGGCGATCCGCGCGTTCAACGAGGCGGTGGGGGTGGGCAAACGCTTTAATACCGTTGAAATCGAGATGCTGGAATACTTCCTGCGGCAGGACCTCAACAAGCGTGCCCCGCGCGCGATGGCGGTTCTGAATCCGCTGCGTGTGGTGATCGAGAATTACCCGGACGATCAGGTTGAAGAACTGGATGCGGTGAACAACCCGGAAGACCCCGATGCCGGGACACGCAAAGTACCGTTCTCCAAAGTGCTGTATATCGAGCAGGACGACTTCATGGAAGACCCGCCGAAAAAATTCTTCCGGCTGGCCCCCGGACGCGAGGTGCGCCTGCGTTATGCCTACTTCATAACCTGCCAGAGTGTGGTCAAGGATGCCGATGGCAAGGTGATCGAACTGCGCTGCACCATTGACCCGGCTACACGCGGCGGTGACGCGCCGGATGGCCGCAAAGTCAAATCGACCATGCACTGGGTTTCGGCGGCTCATGCGGTGCCGGCTGAAGTGCGCCTGTATGATCGCCTGCTGACGGTCAGCAACCCCGCCGACATCGAAGACGGGCAGGAATTTACCGACTACATTAACCCGAACTCGATAGAGGTTCTGGCAAACTGCTTTGTGGAACCGGGGCTGGGGCAGGCCGCCGCCGGCAGCATCTACCAGTTTGAGCGCCTCGGCTATTTCTGCGCGGACCCGGACTCGCGGCCTGGCAAACCTGTCTTTAACCGCACGGTGGGCCTGCGTGACGAATGGGCCAGACAGCAAAAAGCATAGGCGTACAGCTTATGGTACGAGAACCAGTCTGCGGGCTGGTTCTTTTGTTTTTTGCGGATAAAACGGATAAATCCGGCATACTGTGTTGGGACGGTGTGGTATATAATTGATGGTATGAGTGAAACCCCGAACCCACTGAATACCCAGCGTCTCACGCGCGCCTCCATCGCCGGGGTTATCCTGGCGGTTGCTGGGGTAATTGCCTTTGTCATTCTCTGGATTGTACTGGGTAATGCGGGGGTCGATCAGTTTCCGCGTTTGATCGTCTCCCTGTGTGTGCCCCCGGCGCTCATCGCTATGCTGGTGGGCGGTTATTTTCTGCTCATTCAACCGCGCAGCCCGCGCGATTAAGCCCGCAGCATATACACGATGACCGCTGGCAGTGGTGATGGCGCGCCTTGAACCGCCTGCTCCACAACGTCCACAATAGTCAGCCCGGACTGCCGAGCGGCATGATGATAGTCCCTGTACAGATGCGGATAATGCTCCACTGCGTAGGTTTTGCCGGACGGCGTGGTAAAGGTGCGCTGTGCGCCGCCAAAGGCCACCAGCGGGTGAATATCGCTGATGAGCGCCACACCCTCCGATTTAAGCAGACGACCCATTTCCTTCACCGCCGGCGCGATTTCGGGCACATGACCGAGCGCCAGACCACACAGAATCAGATCAATCGAATGGGCTGCCAGAGGAACCGAGTCCATGACCGCCAGGACGCGCTGACCGAGCGGACTGGCAGCCAGCATCGCCGGGCTGTTGTCCACGCCGATTACCTGTGCCGCGCCGCGCTTTTCGGCCAGCAGCCCGTAGCGCCCGGTTCCACACGCCAGATCAAGCACGATTTTCCCACGCATATCCGGCAGCAGACTCAGCATGGCGGCCTGTTCAGTGTGCATCAGGGCATTGTGGGCCTGCGGCGGATAACTGGAGGCCCAGCGGTCATAAGCTTCCAGGCTGCTGAGGATGGGCGCTTTTGCAGATGGATTCCAGATGCGGCGCAGGCGCTTGAGCATGAGCTAAAACAGGCCGCGCAGGAGCAAGGCCCCGCCGAAGACTGCCATCGGAATGCCGATGATCGCCCCGATGACGGTGGCGGAAAGGGCCACGCCCAGCAGCAGCAGCACCAGACCGATGAGAATGGCGACGAAGCGCCCGGTCAGGTTGATGACCCAGATAACCAGATTCCAGAGCAGTCTGAACGGCCAGATAATGACAGCGGCCATAGGAATTCCTCCTGCGATTTCTATGTTCCTATACGTCGGGACAGGCCGGAATGTTGCTGGCAGGGCTGGCTGGTTAAAACTTGCCATTGGCGTTGACAGGGGCGTCGATCTCGCGCCATTGTTCAGGGTCATCTTCAAAGCGCATGGTTGCCATGATGACCAGGTCGGCCCACTGATTGAAGGCGTGATCGCTGCTGTTGTAGATCAGGCGCAGGCGGCGCGGCAGCCACAACCACATATAGGCGAGGCGGCGGCGCTCATACCGCGAGGTGCGTCCGCGCAGTTCAAAATACCAGCGGGGATAGCTCATGAAGACCTGCGGGTACTGGCGCGCGATCTCCGGGTGAGTATAGGCGAAATAGGCCGCCGCCAGCAGCAGCAGACCCACCGGCGCGGTGGGCACATAAATGCCGGTCCGGTCAGCCAGAAACGCGGTGGTGCTTAACATCAGCACGCCGGCCCACAGCAGCATCGATGGCAGCGGATAGTAGAGGTTTTCCGCGTCTCCATACTTCTCAAACGTCTGTAAAATTGGCCCCTTCATCAGCCCGATAAGGATCAGGCCGGTGCGGATCAAAAAGGCCAGGCTGATGATCAGAGGGATGAGCGCCAGACTCATCGCGCCTGCTCCCGTGACTGCATTCAGGTTTCTCGTTTCAGCTTACCAGAATTTACCGTGAACCCCAAACCGGAATGGTGCTACAGACGCAGCAGCGCGCGCGGTCCCCGGTACAAAGGGCACACACAGCGTTCACATTCAGGTCGCTGGCCGCTGCGGTAGGCCCGGCGCAGGGCCACAGCGGGCGGCTGATTGACTGCCTGAGCCAGCGGATTATTCACGCCAAGCTGTCCGAATGAGGGCAGGAAATAGCAGGGGCGCAGGGTTCCATCCACTTCGACCACAACACTGGTATGGGGGGCGTTGCAGCGCGGCGGGTTGAAGGCAGTGTCCCCGCTGACTGCTG
>CAZKIB010000093.1:7806-8077 GCA_964552425.1 uncultured Anaerolineaceae bacterium
TCAGCATCCGGCGCAGTTTGGCCGGGGATTCAGCCATCCGTCCGGCAGTGAAATCATCTGCGAAGCGCTGTTCGATTTCATCGAGAATGGTTTCCAGATGGTGAATATCGTCATGCGTCAGCGCGGCGGCGGCGGGGCCATGTTCGGGCGGCGCGCCTGGCCCCATGCTGGCGATCACCGGCAGGGCCGGGTCACTGGCGAAACGTGGGCCAAAGGCGACAGGATTGCTCACGTCCACCGTGAGAAAACTGATGTGGTTGACATCAACGGT
>CAZKIB010000093.1:8087-15679 GCA_964552425.1 uncultured Anaerolineaceae bacterium
GATAATGTCCGGGATTTCGTGATAATTGGCGCGCTGCACCGTCGTGCGGGTTGTCACCGGGATACCGCCGGCGCGCACAGCCCGGATACCATCCACAACCAGATCGAAGGCGTCCACCCCGCGAATGTGTTCATAAGTGGCGGCTGTGCCACCGTCCAGGCTGACAATCACTTCATCGACGGAAGCGATGACTTCCTGTGCCTGTTTGCGCAGCAGCAGGCCGTTGGTCAGCAGCATGACCTGCACACCAGCGCTTCTGAACTGGCGGGCAATTTCCGGCCACTGGGGGTGCTGCATGGCTTCGCCACCACTCAACAGGACTGCGCGCACATGCAGGTCGCGGGCCTGCTGGACGATGCCCTCTACCAGCGTCATCGACATATTGCGGCGGGGGCTGCGCCAGATGTCACACATCACGCAGCGGCTGTTGCACCCGTCGGTCAGGTACAGCACCACCAGCGGCAGGGTATGCAGATGGTGGCCGGCGAGATTCAGGACATGGCGAACAGACATAGGCGCGCTTTTTGATCGACCTTGCGGTATGTGGCTGAATAGGTTCTATGCTAAAATAGCTTACCAGTAATCTGGACAAAAACATATGGATGAGCAGAAAGCGGTTGGAAACTCAAAAAACACATGGCGAATCTGGATCTGATTAAATCCGGCGCGGGGCCGCGAACGGCATTTCTGGAAAAAGCGGACGCTCAGGTAATGGCTGAGACAATGGTTGCCTTTGCCAATACCGAAGGCGGCGTCATGTTTATTGGCCTGGATAAGGATGGTGAGCCGGTCAGTAAACAGATCGAAACGGAGGCGCTGGAAACCGCGTTGAAAGAAGCTGATGCCAGTTGTAACCCGACGGTGGTGGTGGGCAACTGGGAATCGGTGGATATTGAAGACGATAAAACCGCCTATGCGATCCGCGTGCCGCGCAGTATCGAACTGCACGCGCTGACCGATGGCCGGGTGTTGATTCGCAGCGGGGTTAAGAATCGTCCGCTGGGCGGGCAGGAAATTCTCAAACTCGCCAGCGCCAAAAACACCGGTGATTTTGAGTCCGAAGTGATACCTGGCGCGACCAAAGACGACTTCAGCCGCAAAATGATCGACGAGTATCTGGCGAAACGGGCCGAACGCTCGAAACGTCCCTACAACGGCAAGATTGATGACCTGCTTAAAGAGATTGGCGCGGTGGATGCGGATGGCAAGCCCACCGTTGGGGGTATTCTGTTATTCAGTGATTATCCGCAGCACTGGCTGCCCCAGAGCGGTATTGTGTTTGCCAAATTTGTCGGCAAAACGCCGCGTGGTGAAAACGGATTGGCGGGGTATTCGCGCCGCGAGGAACTGACCGGGCCACTGCCCCGGTTGATTGAGGCGACCTGGAACCTGATCTGGAGTGAAATGGCGGTGGGGGCGGTGGTGAAGGGGCTGGAACGCGAAGAGACGTTCGAGTATCCGCAGTTTGCCGTGCGTGAAGCGATTGTCAACTCCGTCTGCCACCGTGACTATCGCCTGAAAGGGCGGCGTATCGAAGTGCGCATGTATTCTGACCGTCTGGAGGTCATTTCTCCCGGCGGGCTGCCCGGATTTATCACGGTGGAAAACATCGTTGATGAACACTTCAGCCGCAACCCGCGCATCGTGAATGGCCTGTTCCAGTGGGGGTATATTGAAGAACTGGGCCTCGGCATTGACCGCATGATGGAAGTCATGCAGCAGGCCGGGCACAAGCCGCCCACCTTTGATGCGCGCCCCTACAGTTTCGCCGTGACACTGTACAACGCCCGCGAAAAGCAGGCCGCCCCGGCATGGACCCGCAATACCAATCACCGGCAGGCGCGCGCGCTGCAATATATCCGTGAAAATGGTTCGATCACCAACCGGGAATATCGCTCCCTGTGCCAGGGTGTCTCTGCCGAAACCCTGCGTCTTGATCTGGTAGACCTGGTGGAACAGGGCATTTTGTTGAAGGTCGGTTCAAAGAAGGGTACATATTATATTCTGAAGTAGCGGATAGGCAGGTTATGGGTTCGATTCTCGACGTAATCTTGCTGTTCAGCACGGTTGCGCATGTGGTTCTGCTGGTGTTCTTACAATTTAATCGCATCCCCACCCGCCTGCATCCCTTCTGGCTGCAAGTGGCGGTGGTGTGGTCGCTGCTGGCAACTCTGCTGCCGCGTTTGATGGGAACACTGACCCTGCCGGCATGGGCCGGTTCGGGTGTGCTGTCCGCTGTCCTGCTGGCGCTGGCCTTTATCGCTTACGGCCAGTATGTGCTGAATGATCTGGCGAAACGCCGGACACCGCTGTGGCTGCTGATGGGTCTGCTGTGGCCTATCGCGCTTACGGTGGCTGCGGCCCTGTCTGCAAACCCGCAGCTCAACCGGCCCGCCTGGCTGCTGACCGTGCAGGAAAACGTTGATCCGACAGGGATCATCTGGTTGGGCGGCCTGATCCTGAGTACCGTATGGCTCCTTGGCAGGGCTTTCTACCGTTTTTATGCTGCTCCGCTGCCAGAGATCGCCAACCGGGCGTTGTTCTGGGTATTGAACAGCGCTGTGCTGGCGGTGGGCGCGCTGCTGTTTGTCAGTGGTGTCACCACGTTTCGGGTCGTCGGCGCGCTGCTGGTGCTGGCCGCGCTGGCCGGCGCGATCTATGCCCATGTGGCTTACCGGGTCCTGAATATTCGCGGCGGTCTGGTCGGGGCGTTTCGCACAGTTGTGTTTATTCTGTTCGCCGCCAGCGTGATTTTTCTGGCGCTCTACGCGGCGGAGAATACTGCTTTTGGAACAGAAGCCGAGCATGGGCTGGTTCTGGTTGTGCTGGCGCTGTTGGCAGCCACCGTTTTTGTGCTGTTTTCGCAGCTCACCGGGGTTCTCTTTCGTCCGTTTCTGAAAGAACGGATCAGCCCCACCCGCGCCGCGCGCCAGTACAGCCAGCAGGTGACAAAAGCGGTTGAACTGAGCGACCTGGTCAGAATGGCGTCCGAGACGCTCAACCGGGTGATGAGCGTCCGCCGTTCGGGTATGATTCTGGTGAATGATACCGGAAGAATACCGGACGCGGTGGAAGTGATTATCCTCAAGGAAGCCGGTGGCAGCGCGGACCTGAAGGGTACTTTATCGAAGGCCGGCCCGGTTTATGACCAGTTGGCCGTGCGCAAACTGCCCCTCGCGCAGTTTGATCTGGCCTACGGGCCGCGTTTCCAGAGTGTTCTACCGGAAGAGCAGCAGTTTTTCGAGAGTCTGGGCATGAGCGCCTATGCTCCGATTGTGGTCGAAAATGCCCTGATCGGTATTCTGATGTGCGGTCCCCGGCTCAACGATACCCCGTTTACCTCTGCGGACCTAGAACTGCTGGCGACGATGGCTGACCAGACCGGAATCGCGCTGCGAAACTCCAGGGCCATGGCTGATCTGAAACATCTGAACGCGACCATGAAGGCGCTCAATGAGGAACTGGAAGAAGCCAACCAGCAGTACGAAAAGCTGGATTCGGTGAAGACGGATTTTATTACGATTGCCAGCCACGAACTGCGCACCCCGCTGGCGCAGATTCGCGGGTATACCGACATCCTTGACGCGCTCAACGAGCAGGGGATGCTCGACCAGGATCAGATCACCGGCATGGTGAATAACCTGCGCAAAGCCACTGAACGCACCGAAGAACTGCTCTCCGCCATGCTGGATATGAGCCAACTGGATGTGAACGCGATGGACCTGCGGTTCGCGCAGGCGGCCCCGGAGAGCATTCTGCGGATGGCGATTGAGCCACTGACGGAGCATGTCAAGCAGCGCAAACAGACACTCTCGGCGCGCGGGCTGCGCGGACTGCCCGCCATTCACTGCGATATGCAGCGGCTGGTACAGGCATTTCGGAATATCATTACCAATGCGATCAAATTCACGCCGGATGGCGGACGCATCGACATTACCGCCAGCCTGCAACCGTCGGAAAATGGGCTTGATGACCATATCCTCGTGGCTATTTCGGATACCGGTGTAGGCATCAACAAGCCGGACCTCACGCTGATTTTTGAGAAGTTTTACCGGGCTTATGACCCGTCGCTGCATTCCACCGGGGCGTATAAATTTATGGGCGCGGGACCGGGGCTTGGCCTCACCATTGCCAGAGGGGTGATCGAAAGTCATGGCGGCAAGGTATGGGCCGAAAGCAGTGGTCATAACATGGAGACATGCCCCGGCAGTACCTTCTATGTTCTGCTGCCGGTGAACCCGCCAGAGAATGCCCGTCGCGTGGCGATTGAAGATACCGGGGCGATGAAAAATCCGACACCCCTGCGCCGTCCGGTTGCATAAATTATGCCCGAACAGTCTCGCAGGCGGTCACAAAGGCTTCGAAGATTGCCAGCATGGCCGGGTCATCGGTCAGGTTTTCGGGATGCCACTGCACGCTGAGGACAAAACGTTTGTCCGGCATTTCCAGCGCTTCCACCACGCCATCCGGGCTGTGCCCAACCACACACATTCCTGGGGCGACAGACTCGACTGCCTGATGGTGCAGACTGTTGACATCCAGGGTGGCCGTACCGAGGATGTGCGCCAGCCGGCTTTCAGGGTCCAATGCGACAGGGTGGGCGCGATAGCCAAGCGCGACTTCTGACGGCTGGTAATTGTGCCGGATGGGGGTATCGACCAGTGAAGGCACATCCTGAATGAGCGTGCCGCCCAGCGCCACGTTGAGAAGCTGGTTGCCCCGGCAGATTCCCAAAACCGGCAGATCATCCGCCACCGCCCAGCGCACCACCTGGGTTTCGGCTGCATCGCGGATGTCGTCAATGCCGGCGGTTTTCGGGTGCGAGGTCGCGCCGTACTGGTTCGGGTTGATGTCCCCGCCGCCGGGTACGAGAATACCATCCAGCCGTTCATAAATCTGCCGCAGGGTGTGGGTTTCGAGGCCGGACGGAATCAAAACAGGTAAACCGCCGGCTTTTTCGATGGCGAAGGCATTGCGGCTGTAGGCCATATGAAAAAGCCACCCCCCACCGATTTCGGGACGTGGCAGTAAATTTGTGGTGATACCGATCAGCGCAGCCAATGCGTTAGCGGCGTTCTTTCAGTCGGGCTGCTTTACCACGACGCTCACGCATGTAGTACAGTTGTGCGCGGCGCACTTTGGCGCGGCGGACAACTTCGATGCGTTCGACACGCGGGCTTTTCAGCAGGAAGGTACGCTCGACCCCGATGCCATGACTGGCGATGCGGCGCACGGTAAAATTGGCATCGTTGCCGCCCCGGCGCAGGCGAATGACGACCCCCTGGAAAATCTGGATACGTTCACGGTCCCCTTCGACAATGCGGACGTGAACTTTGACCGTATCACCGGGAGCCAGTTCAGGATGGCTGCGGTCCGGGGTTTGTTCGACGAGATATTCAACCAGGTTCGCCATAACCCTGTTCCTTTTCTATCAAAAAAAGACGCCCGAAGGCGCAAGCGGACGAAGTGGGTGAAATTATAGCACGAACTTTGCGGGCTGGACAAGGGTCTACAGGCCGAGACGCCGGGCAACCTTCAGCACACCGATCACCGTTTTGCTATCGGTAATTTCACCGTTTTCGACCCGCTGCAAGGCATCGCGCAGCGGCATTCGCGCCACTTCGATAAATTCGTCCCGGTCCTGCGCCAGGGGGTCGGGGGTCAGGTTCTGCGCCAGAAAAAGATGGATGTATTCGGTGGTGTAACCGGGCGCGGTGTACAGCCCGCCCAGTGAATCCAGCCTGCCGGGGCGATAGCCGATTTCCTCGCGCAGTTCGCGCGTGGCACAGTCCAGCGGGGATTCGCCGTCTTCGAGCAGCCCTGCCGGAATTTCGTACAGATCACGACCCGCCCCGACCCGATGCTGCCGCACCAGCAGGACCTGCTGGTCTTTGTCCAGAGCGACCACCGCGACAGCGCCCTGATGCTCAATCAGTTCACGCTGCGCGGTGCTGCCATCGGGGAGCTGAATATCAAAGATGGTAAGGTGGACGACCTTACCATCAAAGATGCGCTGTTTGCGAACGATGGACATCAGATTCCAGGGATGAGAATCTGCTGGTTAATGTAGATCAGATTCTGATTCACGATCTGCGGGTTGGCGGCCAGAATGGCTGACAGCGACACCCCGTAGCGCAGCGAGATGCGGAACAGGTTTTCACCCTGCATGACGGTGTGGTATGTGCCTCCACCCGGCGGTGGAGTTGGGACTGTGCCACCGCCTGAGCAGTTCGGAATGGTGATGCGCTGCCCGACTAGAATCAGGTTGATATTGGGGATGCCGTTGGCCGCCGCCAGCACATGCACGGTTGTGCCGTAGCGCAGCGAGATGCGGAACAGGTTTTCGCCCGCGCTGACGACATGCACGCAGCTTCCGCCCGGCACAGGCGTAAAGCCCGATGGCGGTGCGATGGAGGTAGCGGTAGGGAAGATGGCGGTGGGCGGTAAGGTCGGGATGAACGGCGTCGAAATAGCCTGAGCCGTCATGGTCATTTCAAGAGCCGCCTGCTGCGTGGCGCGTTCGATCAACGCGGTGGCGGTCATCTCCGGCGGTTCGATCTGTTCCTGTACGTTGGCGTCCTGCTGAACATCTTCCTGGCCGTTTACCGACGCCAAAGCGTCTGGTGTGGCCGACGGCAGTTCCTGGGGCGCGAAAAGGTCCTCGGTAACTTCAGGGGCAGCGACAGGTGTTTCAGTCTCGGTTACTTCTTCCTCTGGCTCCGGTGTCGGGGTTTCAGAGGGGATGGGTGTAAAGGTGGCTACACCCTGCGCGACGCTGGTCGCCTGCAAAGTTTCTCCTGCGGATTGAAAACAACCCGTGACCAGGAGCAGGGCGCCTAAACAGATGACTGCAAGCACCCCAAATGTCCTGAACTTCTGTTGCATCGAAGCGCCCCTTCCTCAAGCGGCAGACCGGTGAAGAATCTCCATTGTCAGTCTACCATCTCGTGAGTTTACGGGCAAGCGACCCATCAGGATTTGTCTGCCAGCGGCAGCATAATGGTGACAGTGGTATGCTGGTTGGGGATACTGGTGATGGTCATGCCGCCGCCGTGAATCTCGGCGATGCGCCGGGTGATGACCATGCCGAGGCCAGAACCCTGTTGTTCGTAAAACTTGCGGTTGAACTGCATGTACGCGCCAACATCGCTGATCTGGTCGTGGGTCATGCCCCGGCCATGATCGGTTACTTGCAGCACGCAGCAGTCTTTATCCTCTTTGGCGGATACTTCCACAGCCTGTCCAGGTTCGGAGAATTTGAAGGCGTTATCTACCAGTTCTTCAACGATTTTCTTGAGGTAATCTTCGAGAATCTGTACCTTGCCCAGATCACCAATATCCAGTTTCAGATCACCTTCCCGGTCATATTCCTGGGCTTTCTGGATGGCCTGATCTTCAATGACCAGTTTTGCCTGGTGTGTGGTGTTTGCTTTCAGGGTCTCCGTGAAATTGGGTTCGTTGATGGCGATTTCAATCTGGGCGTAGACCAGGTAATTTTCGACAAGATGATACAGGCGCAGGGCGGCTTTGTTGATGTGCTGCGACATTTCACCGATGCGTCCGCGTTCCATATCCTGATGATCGGCGATCAG
>CAZKIB010000093.1:15689-20112 GCA_964552425.1 uncultured Anaerolineaceae bacterium
ATGTCGGAAAAGCCGAGGATCACCGTGAGCGGGGTGCGCAGTTCGTGCGGCATGGAGAGGATGATATTGTTGCGCAGCATATCATTGCGGCGCTCGGCCTCTTTTTTGACGACTTCATGCTTGTGGATGCGGGTTTCGATGGTTTTGAGCAGTTCCGTCACGGCGAACGGTTTGGTCAGATAATCGTCTGCCCCCTGTTCCATTCCCTGCCTGCGGTCCAGTTTGTCGGTGCGCGCCGTGAGGAAGATGAACGGGATAGCCGCCGTCCGAATCTCCTTGCGGAGTTCTTCCAGCACGGCATAGCCATCGACTTCTGGCATCATGATGTCACAGATAATCAGATCAGGCAGATGTTCACGAGCCTGCTCGATGCCCACCCGACCGTTTTCGGCCCCGACGACATCGAAGCCCTCGTAGCTCAACATTTCGATGATGTCCTTGCGCAGCGATTGTTCATCCTCGACCACGAGGATTTTTTTCAGGGCATTGGGTGTGTTCATGCGCACCGCCTCTTGTGGCTGGTCATATGCTGGTTTCCAATCGCCGTTCGATCTGGCCGACGATTCCAGGATGGTTTGTGAAATCATTATACTGTTACACTTTCTATTTTAACGCTGTTCGCAGGTTAGAATAATGGAACTTCACTCATACCAGCCCGACACCGACAGCCAGCAGAATGACCACACCGGCGATAATACGATAATAACCGAAGGCGACAAATGTGTTTGAAGCGACATAACGCAGCAGCCAGGCAATCGACAGCCAGGCGATAATGCCGGATACCACCGCACCCAGCATAAAGAGCGCCAACTGGTCATTGGTAATGCTGCCGAGGACATCCAGCAGTTCCACCAGTGTGGCCCCGCCCAGGGTGGGAATCGACAGATAGAAGGAAAACTGGGTGGCGGCTTTACGGCTGAGACCGGCCTGCATCCCGCCGATGATGGATGCGCCGGAGCGCGAGACGCCGGGGATCAGCGCGATAGTCTGGACGAGGCCGATGAACAGTGCCTGCCGCAGAGAAATGTTCAACGTTTCTTCGGTGATGGTTTCCCGCTGCGGCTGTCGTTCGATGATTAAAAAGACGATGCCGCCGATGATGAGCGAAGCCGCCACCACCACCGGATGAAAGAGTGTGTCGGTGATCCAGCCGCGCAGCAAGAAGCCCAGCGCTGCGGCGGGCACACAGGCGATCACAATGCCGAACCAGAAGCGCCGGGTTTGCGGGCTGGTGGGCGCGTTCCTGACCTGCTGAAACAGATCGCGCCAGTAAAAGGCGATGACCGCCACTACCGCCCCTAACTGAATAAAAATTTCGAAGGCGCCGCCCAGACTGTTCTGGAAATTGAGTAACGCCGCCGCGACAATCAGATGGCCGGTGGATGAAATCGGCAGAAACTCGGTGATTCCCTCGACAATGCCGAGGATGACAACCTTGATCCACTCGCTCACAATGGGTGTCCTTCAGGATGTTGGCCGTTATGCGGTGATGGTCAGTCGACAGGGTGCTGTCTTAGAGTGTATAAACTCATATTGTCGCAAACCGTCGTATCTTACTGGCGTTCCAGAGGGATTGTCAAGCAGCCCTCCTGAGCCTATCCTGTACCAATGACCATATTCAGCGCCCGCGTTGCGATGTTAGAATAAAAGAGTTTGTGGAATTACTTATTAAGGAATGTCTGCCGTGTCTGCATATCTGCGCCTGCTGCGCGAACAACCCGATTTCGCTCGTTTATGGCTGGCTCAGGTTATCAGCCTGCTGGGGGACTGGTTTAACACGATTGTTCTGTCGGCGCTGGTCGCGCAGTACAGCGGTGGCTCTGGCCTGGCCGTGAGCGGGTTTCTGCTGGCCCGGTTTTTGCCCCCGTTGATTATCGGGCCATTTGCCGGTGTGCTGGTGGATCGTTTTGATCGCAAGCGGCTGCTTATTCTTAGCGACGTGGGCCGGGCGATTGTCACGGTGCTGCTGCTGTTCGCGCTGCAACCGGATCGACTGTGGCTGATCTATGTGCTGACCGTTGTCCAGTGGTCCATTTCGGCGATTTTTGAACCGGGGCGCAGCGCCATTATGCCCAGCCTGCTCCCGCGTGACAAACTGGTGATCGCCAACACCCTCAGCAGCGTGACATGGTCGGTGATGCTGGCAGTCGGCGCGATTGTCGGCGGTGTGGTGGCGCTGGTGCTGGGCACGGAAGCGGCTATTCTTATTGATGCAGTGACGTTTGCCATTTCGGCGGTGCTGATCGCGCAGATTACGCTGCACCCGGAATATAAGCTGGTGACTGTGGACGCGGACACACCGGACACTGGCAAGTCGGAAACAGGCTTTGTCGACGGTCTGCGTTATGCCCGCCGCCACCCGGCCACGCTGGCGGCTTTGCTGGTCAAAACCGGTCAGAGTCTGGGGAACGTGGATGCGCTGATGGTGATCTACGCGGCGGAGTTGTTTATTATCGGAACGGACAGCACGACCCCCCTGAGCATCATGTACGCTGCCTTCGGGTTTGGGGCGGTGCTGGGGCCGCTGCTCCTCAATCGCTTTAATGACGGCTCGGTGCGGGTGATGCGTCGGCTGATTATTGTGGGCTTTATCTGGATGACACTGGGCTGGTTTGTCATGGGCGGTGCGGCTACTCTGCCGCTGGTCTCGCTGGCGCTGATTGTACGGGCGATGGGCGGTTCAGCCAACTGGACGTACAGTTCCGTCATCATTCAGAAAAGTGTGCAGGATAATTTTCTGGGGCGCATGTTCTCGCTGGATATGGCCGGGTACCAGTTTGCCAGCACGATCAGCATTCTGACCACCGGGCTGCTGGTCGATGCCATCGGCGCGGAGAATGTGCGGCAGGTAGTCGGCCTCATGGGGCTGATTAGCCTCGGCCCGCTGGCGCTGTGGGGGCTGGCGCTGCCCTGGCTGGAACGCCGTGAGACACAGCAGGAAGTGGTGGTTGCCCCGGCGGGAGATTGAGATTTTCTAACGTGTCAGCGGCAGGCCGGTTTCCGCTTCGATAGCCAGCAGGCGGTTGTATTTGGCGAGCCGCTCGGACTGGGTGATGCTGCCGATTTTGATATGATCGCCGGCCCAACCGACGGCGAGATCGGCCAGCCAGTGATCCTCGGTTTCGCCGCTGCGCGCACTGATGGTGACATGCCAGCCCGCCGAACGCGCCAGTTGGCAGGCTTCGCCGGCTTCAGTCAGTGTGCCAATCTGGTTGACCTTGAGCAGCAGGGCATTGGCCGCCTGTGTGTCGATGGCCTGCTGGATGCGCGCCGGGTTGGTACACAGAAAATCATCGCCCAGAACCAGCGCACGCCCGGCCAGGCGCGTCCGAAGCTGCGGCCAGTGTGCCCAATCCTCTTCGGCCAGGCCGTCTTCAAGGCTGATGATCGGATAACGCTCAAGCCATGTCTGAAGCTGAGCGATCATGTCGTGCGATTCAAGTGCCTGATCTGCGCTCAGATGATAACGTCCATTCCGGTAGAATTGACTCGACGCGACATCCACCGCCAGCGCGACCTCCCGCCCTGGCTGGAACCCGGCGCGTTTAATCGCGGCGATGGCATCCTCAAACATGGCTTCAATGGACGGAAACGGCGGTGCGAGCCCACCTTCATCGGCGGTGAGCAGGCGCACGCCGTAACGCTCCCGGTTCAGTTCGGCGGCGCACTGGAAGACCTCCGCAGTGGTGGCGAGGGCTTCGTCCATCGTCTGCGCCGCTGTCGGGACGATCAGCAAATCCTGAATGGCGATTTGCGCGCCGGCGTGTTTGCCGCCGCTGAACAGGTTGATCGTGGGGCGGGGCAGGCTTGTGACTGCGCTGATCTCTTGCAGACCGGCGAAATAGCGATAGAGTGGGATGCCCTGTTCCAGCGCGCAGGCCCGCGCAAATGCCAGCGATACAGCCAGCAGCGCGTTAGCCCCCAGGCGTGATTTATCGATTGTGCCATCCAGTTCGATCAGGGTGTGGTCCAACTGGCTCTGATGCTCAAAGTTTTGCCCGGCCAGCGCTGTGCCAATCTCATTGTGGATGTGGCTCACGGCTTTGCGGCAGCCCAGACCGCGATAACGTTTCGGGTCGCCATCGCGCAGTTCGTGAGCTTCATTCGCCCCGGTGGATGCGCCGGAAGGTATAGAGATTGTGGCGACTGTGCCGCCGGCCAGTTCACAGGTGGCCTGTATGGTGGGCCTGCCCCGGCTGTCGAGAATTTCCAGACCGCTCAGGCGGCGAATGATGGGCATGTTCAGAGCCTTTCCAGAAATGCGGGAATAAGTTCGCTGACGGTGCGCGGCGGATTTGCCATCAGCGCGGTGGTCGCTGTGCGCTGGCGGCTGCGTTCGTCCGGGTTCAGATATTCCAGCGGCGAACGCCCGGCTACCCGCGCCAGCAGACAGGCCAATGTGTGCTGAACAGCGCGGGATTCC
>CAZKIB010000093.1:20123-20965 GCA_964552425.1 uncultured Anaerolineaceae bacterium
GCTGTGACCAGTGGGTTGTCCTGCGCGTAGACCTGCCAGTAATGCTGCGCCGCCCCGGCAAAGTCGCTGCGTCGATCTGTGAGATGATGGGCTTTGCTCAACAGGTGCGTCAGCGAGAAGCCCAGATCAAAGGCCGGGTCGCCAAAATGAATCACTTCATGGTCCAGCAGCACCAGCCGGTCCTGATACACCAGGATGTTCTTGGGGCTGTAGTCGCCATGCACCAGTGTGAGTTTACTGGCGCGGGTTTCGTCAATCAGTGTGTTCAGAAACGTCGCTGCTTCGGGAATCTGCGTGGCAGTATAGGCATAATACGGTTCCAGCCGCAGCGACTCGAAAAACGAGGTATCCGCAAAAGCGGCTTCGACTGCACGCCGCTGTTCCGCTGACCGGCGATGAATGGCAGCCAGCAGCGCCGCGAACTGCCGGACATGATCGGCCTGTAAGTCACCCTTCAGCAGCAGGGTTTTCCAGTTGGCGTGGGGCTGGGGCACGGCGCTCATGCCCAGCAGGTGCGTCTCATGATCTTCAAATACAAAGGCGGGAATGGACCCCGCTGGAGCCAGCTTCATCAGCCAGCGCAGGCCCTCAGCTTCACGGTGGATGCGCTGCGGGCTGCTGAACCAATCGACCTGCACGCGCAGTTTTTCGAGCGCCTGTTTGATGACCCAGGCTTCCCCGGAGGCGCGTTCGACCTGCACGGTGCGGTTGCTCACCCCGCCAGGAAGCGGCGTGACCTGCGGCATTTCATCGGGCGCGATATGCCCGTGTGAGCGCAGGTAAGCAATCAGCGCGTCAGGTTGTTCGATGTCGAGTATTCGCATAGCCATTCGAATCTCAGG
>CAZKIB010000093.1:20985-22503 GCA_964552425.1 uncultured Anaerolineaceae bacterium
CGGCAGTTGGGCTGACCCAGCACCGCCGGGTTGACCAGTTGATCGGGCACATCGCCGCGCAGCGCCTGCACGACATGGCGGGCCGCATCCTCCTGCAACTGCGCCAGCGCTTCTTCAGAATTAAAGGCGGCGTGTGGGGTAATCAGCACATTATCCAGCTTCAGCAGGGGATGGTCTGGTGAGGGCGGCTCCTGCGCCAGCACATCCAGCGCAGCCCCAGCGATGATGCGCTTTTGCAGGGCATCCACCAGCGCGTTTTCGTCAACCAACCCGCCGCGCGCGGTGTTAATCAGAAAGGCGGTGGATTTCATTTTTTGCAGGAATTCGGCGTTAACCATGCCGCGTGTCTCGTCATTAAGCGGGACGTGCAGCGACACAAAATCGGCCTGCCAGAGCATCTGCGATAGATCATGCGTGATGGTGAACAGCGGGTATTCACCGGGTTCGTCATGCGGGTCATAGGCCACGACACGCAGACCAAAGCCGCGTGTCTTGCGGGCCAGTCTGCGCCCGACCCGACCAAAACCGACAATACCCAGTACGCGCCCCATGATGCGGTACATCGGACGCCCGGCCTGCAAGTCCCACACACCACGGCGTACTGCGCGGTCAAAGGTCGGCAGGCTGCGCGCACAGGCCAGCAGCAACGCCAGCGCGTGGTCAGAAACTTCTTCCGTGCAGTAATCCGGCACATAGGTGACTGGAATGCCAAGCTGTGTGGCGCGCGCCAGATCAATGTTATCCAGCCCGACGCCGTAGCGGCTCGCCACACGACATTTGACGGCAGCGTCCAGTACAGCGGCGGTGACACGCTTCCAGCAGAACAGAATGGCATCTGCCTGTGGGGCCAGCGCAACCAGTTCGGCTTCGTCGCCGGTTTCAGCTACCAGCAGTTCCGCGCCGACTTCGGCCAGTACCTGTCGCTCGATGTCCAGCGAAGGCCAGGCGTAATCCGTGACCAGCACCTTGAACATTACGCTTTCAGCACCAGGTAAACCATCACGGTGATTTCGGCGTCGGGTGGCACCGTGCCGACAATGCGCAGCCAGCCGCCAAAATGACTGACGCGCCCAAAGGTAAGGCCGTCCGCTTCGGTGGGCAGCGGGAAGAGCGTACCTTCATCGCACCAGTGCATCCCATCTGGCGAAATCTGCACACGCACCAGCGCGCCTCTGGCATCGCCCCTGACGCGCAGCGCCCGCACAAAAAAGATCGCTTCGCTGGCCCAGGCGGCTTCGGCGGGTTCGCTGGCATAGGGGCCGGACCAGATGACGTTGCGTTCAACCGGGAGGGTGTAACTTTCGCGTAACTGCGGCACGGCTAGACCTCCCCAGCAGACAGCAGGCAGGAATCGATGTATAAAAAGGCGCGCTTGTTCACGCCGGTTTCCACCCAGAACACGGTATTGAGCATATTGACCAGCTCTTTCCCTACACGGCGCTCTTCCGATCAGATCGGAAGAGCGTCGTGTAGGGAAGAGAGCTTGCGCCGCTGCGTCGGGTCCGGCTCCGCCGCGTA
>CAZKIB010000094.1:0-6862 GCA_964552425.1 uncultured Anaerolineaceae bacterium
CAAATCAACCGGCAGGGTCCGCGTGTTCTGGGTAAAGTCACGCCCCGTCCGCTCAGTGTGCATGAGGCCGTAGCGGAGTTTCGGCGCGGAGCAGCCCTGTTAGATACTCGCCCCAAAGCCGACTACAAGGCCGGGCATATCCCCGGCGCGGTCCATCTGGAAGCCGATAATCAGCTCAGCAACCGGGTCGGATTTGTCCTGCCGCCCGATGTGCCGCTTATCCTGATGCTGGCGGATGTGAATGATTACCGGACTGTGGTTTACAGTCTGGCGCGGGTCGGTTACGACAATGTGATTGGCTATCTGGCAGAGAGTCTCGAAATCTGGGAAGGACTTGGGCTGCCTACAACGGCTGGTGACGTGCGCGACATTGAACCCCAGGAATTGAACGAACTTCTGGAAAGCAGCAATCGCCCCATTGTGATTGATGTGCGGGAATCGTGGGAATATGCCCAGGGACATGTTCCCGGCGCACGTTTGATCTCTCTCGGTGAGTTTGCCCGTCATACGGACGAATTTGACCCCAATCAGCCTATCGCAGTCATCTGCGCCAGTGGCAGCCGCAGCCAATCTGCCGCCGCGCTGCTGGGGCAAAAAGGCTTCAATACGGTCTACAACATCGTTGGTGGCACATCTAACTGGATGCAGCATGGGCTGCCGATTGAACACAATTAGGAGGTCACTTCAATGCTGACACAACCGATGACCGGGCTGATGACTTATCTTCAAACCGATTACGAGACAGCGCTCAGGCGTGTTACCGATGCCCTGAAAGCAGAAGGGTTTGGGGTCTTAACCGAAATCGACGTGAAGGATACGCTCAAGAAAAAACTGGATGTCGATTTCCGACCCTATAAAATTCTCGGCGCGTGCAATCCGCCGCTCGCCTATCGTGCCCTGACAGCGGCCCCAGAAGTGGGACTGCTGCTGCCCTGCAATGTGACGGTTGCCCAGATGGATGACGGGCGGGTACAGGTCGCCATTGTCGATCCGCTGGCGATGATGAATCTCGTACCCAATGACGCCTTGCAGCCTGTCGCCCAGGAAGCCCGTGAGCGTTTGAACCGGGTCATGGCAGACCTGGAAGCGTGACGACTCCCCCATGCACATAAGGCGGGGCTTCTACGGGTCGACGCCCGCTGGACGCCGGCCCGCGCCGGTATCATCTGAATCGCGATTTCACCTCTGGCAGTATACAACGCAGGGGTGAGCAGGTTTGACAACACCTGACGTATCCGGGTCACATCCGCAGCATCATACGTCAGGTTAACTTTTCAAACAGATCACGGAAGATCAGGTCACGGCGCACAGAGTTGACCGAACGAATAAAATGCCGGCTGTGATCCACACTCCAGGTGACCTGATCGGTCAACACAGGGCTGTGTACGAGGTCGGCAGGAGTCCAGTCAGCATTAATCAGATAGGCAATCGCGGCAATATCCCAGATCACTTTTGACCGGGCATAATGGTCAGGCAGATAAGCCTCATAAATTTCGCACAGATAGTCCCCTATCGCGTTTTTGCCGCGCACAAAGGCGTTCAGCTCGCTCATGGTGGTCAGCAGATGGGTGGTGACACCCTGACAGGGGATCTGTACCAGGGGCACACCACAGTCAAACACCACACGGGCAGCCGGCACATCCTGACGCAGGTTGAATTCGACAGCATGAGGCCAATATAACGCATTACCGCCCAGCCAGACGACGACGATATGCCTGATGATTTCCGGTTCGATGAGAATGGCCGCCGCGATGTTCGTGATTGCTCCGATAGCGACGACGTACAGCGGGTCATCTTCCGGTGAAGCCAATGCGCGCCGGATAAGGTCTTCGACTGCCGGATTCGACGCAGGTTTCAGATCAGCCGGAAGATAAGCCGTCGCGCCTTTATAAACCGGGACATCAGCGGGATGGCCTAGTTTATCCAGCACACGCAGAATTTCCTCATAACTCTTTTCCATGCCGTCGGCGGGGCTGTCGGACCGCTTGTTGTGAAAGGGCGCGGCATAGAAGGCTTCGACGGTCATGTGCCGGGGGGAAAGCAGCGCATACACCACCGCGAACTGGTCGTCGATTTCGTTGTAGGTGTCCGTATCCAGCACCATGCGCACTTTACCAGCCGGTGGTTGCAGCCGGGCCAGCCGTACAGCTTCGGGTATCTGTGGGAATTCCACTCCGGGTTTACCTTTCGTCATATTAGGTAAGTGTCACACCGGCGCTGGCGGCAGCGTCACGGAGATGGGCAAGACTGGCGCGGCCTTCTTCGGGTGACAGGATATGTTCCAGAATCACCCAGCTATCTTCCGGCACATGCGGATTCATCAGGCGAAGCACCTGTGCCCAGTCCGTCGGGTCTTCCGTGACAGGGGCCAGCGCGGCATGGATATGGAACCCTTCTTTCAGGGCTACCCCTTTTATATGCCCAAGACCATAGTGTCCGGCCAGCGCTGTACAGATATGCTCCACTTTCTGAGCCGGGTCCCACAGGTCATCGTAATTATACAGGCTGGTGACATCGATATTCACGCGCAGCGCACCGGTATGGCCCACTTTTTCCTTGAGTCTGAGGAAGCGCTCCGGGGAGTTGACCGCCGTTTTGAGATAAGCTTCAATGCTCAGTTTCGCGCCGTGTCTCTCTGCCATATCCAGCAGCGGTTTTAATGTCTCAGCGACTTTGTCCAGCGCATCGTCCGTGAAATTGCGGGCGTCGCCAGCCCCAAAGCCTGACGGATGGTAGTTACCGCCGTTGATGACGATGTACGGGCAGCCTGTCTCCACTGCCAGCGGAATCACCTGTTCAAGAATGGCCCGCTGCCTGACCTGAGCCTCGTGGTCGGTGGACAGCGGGTTAAACCCGAACGCGCCAATCTGGCAGACTTCCAATCCACGTTCTCGAAGCGGGGTCAGAGTCGCTGCCACGCCATCGTTGACAAGCTGCGCGGCAGTAATCGGTACACCTTTGATCCCCTGCTCAACCGCCAGATCGCGGGTATGTTCACCCGCCTCTAAACCTAAACGCATGATTTATCCTTAATCTCTATACGCGAGAAACGATTATTGATCAAATCGGCATTGACACTTTGCGGCCCGTTCGGGCAGATTCATAGACGGCCTCAGCCAGCGCAACCGCCCGGATGCCATCAGCAATCGTGGCGGATGGCGGCTGCCCGCTGCGGATACAGGCGAAAAAGTGATTCATGGCACGAGTATAACGGGTTGTTCCCAGAACTTCTGGTAATTCCGTGAAGGTGTGAACCTCTTTGTCAGCGCGAGTCGCCCAGGTCAGTGTTTCCCACATATGATGTCTGCCGCGCAGCCGCGCCTGACCATTCTGGGTCGCCACATCGATACGCGGGTAATCCTGATGCGCCGCCGCCCCCAGGCCGCCGATGGTCAGTGCCGCAATCGCGCCGCTCTCAAACCGGATGGAGACCGCCGCCGCATCTTCTGATGGACGCTGATTAAAATTGCCTGCCTCCGCCATGACCGAAACCGGCCTGCCGAGCAGATGGCACACAACATCGAACAGATGACCGGAGTTCTCGTTGAAAAAGCCATTGCCATTGTTCGGGTCCCACAGCCAGTGATCGGGCGGCGGAGACCAGCCAAACACGTACTCCCCATTGAGCATCCAGGCTGGCCCAAGATCACTGTCCATAAGCTGCTTCAGCCGCACAACAGGCGCGTGAAAACGAAAGCTGAAGCCGAGCATGACCATTGCGTTGTGTTTTTCGCAGATAGCCCGCAGTTCATGAGCATGTTGCGAATTCGTGGCCCAGGGTTTTTCCACGAACATGGGCAGACCGCGTTGGGCAGCCTGCTCAATGATGGCAGCGCGGCTTTTGGGTGAAACACAGATACATACCGCATCCAGTTCTTCATTCGCCAGCATCTCGGCGCTGTCCGCATAGGCTCTGGCCCCATAGCGGCGCGCGTAATCGTCCAGTCCACCGGGCACATTGGGCGAGCGATCTGCAATAGCTACCAGGTGTGCATCATCCATCGAGGCCAGCGTGCGCACAATATACTGCCCAAAGGCAAGGCCAATAACGCCGATACGAATCCGGTCCACAGACAGTCCTTTCTAATAATCCAGCGTCGTCGTCATGGTGTACAGTTGGCCGGTCTGGGATGATTCCAGCGCGCCGGCCATCATCTCAGTGATGTGCAGGCCCCAATCGACATTCACCAGCGGCTCCCGATCTTCGAGAATGCAGTCGACAAGATGCTGGCTGGATTGGTGGTAATAGTTAAACGCACCTGGCACAGGCTGCGGCCATTTCGCTTTGCTGCGATCCCCACGCAGCGGGATATGGAACCAGCCATCCTCATCAACCTGCGGCAGCAGGTCCTTATGCGTGGAAATAATTGACGCCATATAACCTGATCCGAAGATCAGGTTGCCGTCGGTTCCGAAGACCTGCAAGGAACCACCGCCAGACCCCGGCAGCACAGGATGGTAGATGCGCCCGACATGGCAGGCTCCATGTGAACCGTCAACCATCTCGTACAGAGAATAGGCCTGATCCACTGCTTCCATACGGACGGGCTTCGTGCGCGGTAAATCAATCACCACATCCCAGTAATTGGCCCTGTCAGGATCAGTCACTTGCGCCAGAAATTCATCATATTTTTCTTCCGGCACAATATGGCTGTTGGCAACCGAAATTTTGGTATGGGCGAATACGGTCCTGCACGGTCCCAGAACGCCGATGATATTGGCCGGAGCATAGGGCAGATCGAACAGGAAGCCGCCGCTGTCGGCTGTGTAGAAGGCATCCTGCCCATAGGGGTTGCTCGATAAACCAGGGCCGTAGGTGGTCGGGCCGGTTGCGCCAAGCGTGAACCATAAAATATCGCCCAATACCCCTTTGCGTACCAGATCGCGCAGCACGGCAATATCGGGGTCCAGCGGCGAACTGGAACTTGGCTCGATGATGGCTTTGACACCCGCTTTGCGCACGGCGTCCGCGATCCTGCGGGCATCGGCCATGCTGGTCGCCATCGGTTTTTGGACGAGCACGTGTTTTCCGGCTTCCACCGCCGCCAGCGTAAAGGGCACATGGGTTCCTGGCGCAGTCAGAATAAACACCGCGTCAAGATCGGCCTTTTCGATCATCTCGTAATAATCGAGATAGGCTTCTTTTGCGCCAAACAGACGCACACAGGCATCGGTGCGTGTCTTGAAGCGATCACACACGGCGACCAGTTCGGCATTTTCCATGCGCATCAGGTAGGGCAAATAGTAGGCCGTTGCCACGACACCGCAGCCGACCACGCCGATTTTTACTTTTTGTGCTGTCATGAAAATATCCTTGTCTTCCTGTAAAACAGGTGAGAAACAGGTAAACATTATGAAAACTATTTCATTTCCGAAGGCTGCGACGTGCTGTATCCTTCGGAGGGCTACGGGCTTTTATGCGAACTGTGGCAGGTAACGCGCATGAATCTTCAGCATTTCGTCCAGTGTGCGTTCCGCCATTGCGACACTGTCCGTCACCGGGTCCAGCAGCATGGCTTGCAGCACCAGACGGCGATCCCCAGTAGCGCCGGCTTCCGCAATCAGTTCCATCTGGTCAATGTCACGGCGGTTGAAGGCGGCCAGCGGGCGCGGCAGTTCCCCGATGGCAACCGGGCGAATCCCGCTTGCGCCATCCACCACAGCGGGCGTTTCGACAAAAATCCCGCGCGGCAGGTTTTCGATCTGGCCGGTGTTGACGAGGTTGAGCGCCGGCATCCGGTGGAAGGTATTCGCCGCTACCGAAGCGATAATCGGAAACGCGAGTGTATCAGCCCAACTGCGCGGCTTGAAGAAATTATCCAGACGCAGTTCTTCGGACATCAGGCTCTGGTCACGCGCATACTGCGCAAATTTGTCCCATTCCGTATCCGTCTCGGCCAGGTCGCGCAGGTACTGCCAGCGCTGCTGCTCCTGATTAAGATAGGCGCTGAAGTCAATGCCCGTGATGCCGTAAAATTCGTAGGCATAGGGGATATACTCCCCGGCGTGGCTGTCCAGCGTGCCGGAGAAGTAGCCGTAGACATCCAGCAGCTTGCGCGAAAGCGACTGCACATGGTCGGTTTGCCGGCTCAGGCAGTCCTTCATGAGCGGGATGAGGTCTTCCCCGGTGGATTTGCGGCGCAGGTCCAGAATCCAGGTGAGATGATTGGTTCCGGCGGCGGTGACTTCCATATCGTCGCCGTCAATCTCCATGATGCGATTGAGATACAGATACAGCGCCATCTCCACCCCATGACACAGGCCGACAATCTCGCCGACATGGGCATAACGTTCCATCGCCAGACAGATGCGGTTGAGTGGATTGGACGCGACCATCACCATGGCATCCGGGCAGAGTTCCTGAATGTCGCGGGCGATTTCCAGATGCAGCGGAATCTGGCGCAGCGCATGAAACAGGCCGCCCGGCCCGCCCAGTTCACCCAGAATCTGGCGGCTGCCAAACTGCACGGGAACCTTAAAGTCCTGCTCCCAGGTGGTGTAGTGCCCGGTATCCACCGAAACAATCACATAATCGCTGCCGGCCAGCACAACCCGCCGGTCTGTGGTGGATTCAATCTCGATGGGTTCCTTGAGAAAACGATTCAGCTTGCGCGCCAGACGGTCATAGATTGCCAGCCGCTCTTCGTTGATGTCTACAAATCGCAGCGTGCTGCCCCACACCTGGGGATGGTTGAGAATATCACGCAGCACTTTAGGGCCAAAGGTGGTACTGGCCGCCCCGATGACAGTAATAACCGGTTTCCTGGTCATTGAGAACACTTCTCCATTTCACCGCGCAGGTGAACTTCGCTTATTGTCTGATTCCACAAATAATACATATAATATTATAATATTTATCTTC
>CAZKIB010000094.1:6872-22422 GCA_964552425.1 uncultured Anaerolineaceae bacterium
AGCCGCAAACCATACCGATACTCTTTATGCGCGTTTCGCTGCCACATGGCAGCCGAAAGTCTGCGCAGGCTGTGGTAAAATGTGGAAAGACTGCACGAAATTGTCGGTAATCTTCAGGTAACTTATGTCGATCTACAAATCCACGTTGTTCACTCATCAGGACACACTTGACCGGGCCAGTGTGATTCCGCTTTATCACCAACTGTATGAAATTCTGCGCAGCCATATTTCCAGCGGTATCTGGCAGCCGGGGGATATGATCCCGCCGGAGTCGGAACTCAAGCGGCAGTATGGCGTCAGCCAGATCACAGTCCGGCAGGCCCTCAATATTCTGGTCGATAATGGCCTGATCTACCGGCGGCGCGGTCAGGGGTCGTTTGTGGCCCAGCCGGTGATTACATCGAACCTCACGTATATCGTCAACTTTGCGGACGACATGCGGCGGCGCGGGCTGGAACCGCATACCGAGATGCTGGATACGCACATCAGCCCGGTCTCGACTGCGACGGCGAAACTGCTGCGGGTCGAAATTGGCGAAGAAATTGTTGCGATCCGGCGGCTGCGTTATGCCAATGGCGAACCGCTGAGTATTGAGAATTCCTGTCTGCTGCACCGGTATGTGCCGGGTATCCTGCAATATGATTTCTCGACCCGCTCTCTGAGCGAAGTGCTTGCCAGCGAGTATGATATTGTGCTGGTATCTGCCGAGCAGACTATCCGCGCACAGCTCGCCTCGCCCGAAACCGCCAGCCGGCTGCAAGTGGAGGAAGACAGCCCGCTGCTGGTGATCGAACGGGTGAGTTATTCGCAGCGCAGTATCCCGGTTGAATTTCTGCGCATCATCTACCGGGCGGATCGCTATGCGCTGCACTGCGAACTGAAAAGCGCGCCCTGATTTCTTGCTGCACTGCTGGCCTGCTGGTAGAAGGGGCACAGGGTTACTCCAGAGTGACTGCCAGTGGGTGAATGGCGGAATGGATGTCCCGCTGGACCGTCCCGAAATCACCATCCTCCGCAAAACCGATCGTGAATTGTGCTGGGGTTTGAGTCATGAATTTTTCAATGCCATTCCGCCCAAAGCCAAAAACGGTCATGTTGTGTTCCATCGGCCAGAACGAGTCGATATGCTCGTCAGCCTCGTGATGCGCCAGATACAATACCCGTTCCGCAGCAGCCGATCCGAAGTAAATCCATTCCGGCGCGGGAATCGCCTGTGCCCAGCGCTCAGACAGCGGCAGACGCACCCCATTTGAGCGCACACAGTAATCACCGGCTTCATCCAGTTTGCCGCCCGGTGTGCCCTCGTACAGAAACCAGTAAGGATGATCGACTTTCAGGACCGTCAGGCGCGCACAGGCCGGGAAGATGTCCCACGTACAGGCCCACTTGCCATCAAGGGATTGGGAGGCAATGGTCAATTTCAACGGACCGCTGCTGACAATGCGGCTGGTGCAGCCTGTGCCGCCGGGGTGGAAAACCTGCTCCGGGTGGGCCAGGTTGGGGATGCCTCGATATTTGCCATCGGAGCCGCCGTAGGGCCGGTAACTGATCCAGTCGTTACCCGCCGGGTCGAACAGGCTGGCGAAGCCCGCGCCCTGCTTGTGATACAGATAAGTCGCGGCGGGCGTGGTGATTTTGTAGCTGGCCTGTTCCTGGTGCATCACCTCATCAGTCAGGTCGACCAGGGGCGTAACCGGCTGCGGGGCATCCTCTTCCACCAGCGCGTAACAGCGCTGCGCATCAGCGGGGGTGACTCCCCGGAGCAGGAATGTGAGCGCTGCCCTGCCATCATCGCTCTGGTCAATCTGAAACGGCACAGCCGCATCCAGTGCCCTGCCGCTGGCATCAAGCTCAACCACGCACAGGTTGTTTATTCCGGGTTCAAGATCAACCTCCACCGGTTTGTCGATACGGGTATAACCGCTGCTATGAACATTCAGAATGGCTCTAACGTGACTCATGCGGCGTTTCCATAAGGGGTTCGGCAAGGTAAGGTGTCAGGCTCAATTCATCGGCGAAGTGGCAGGCCACCTGGGTGGTCAGGTCACTCGCCAGCGGACGCAAAAGCGGAATTTCCTGCCGGCAAATGGGCTGTACATATTTGCAGCGGGTATGAAAGACACAGCCGGACGGCGGCTTCACCGGGCTGGGAATATCACCGTGCAGCACAGCGCGCTTGCGATGTCCGCCTCTCTCCCGTTTGGGGATAGCGTTGAGCAGCGCTTCGGTATAGGGATGGGTGGGCCGCGCAAAAATATGATCCTTGCGGGCGCTCTCCATAATCCTGCCCAGATACATCACCATGATACGGCTGCTGATATATTCCACCACGCTTAAATCATGGGCAATGAACACATAGGTCAGGCCCAGGTCGCGCTGCAAATCCGCCAGCAGATTAAGGACCTGCGCCTGCACCGACACATCCAGCGCGGACACAGGTTCATCACAGATCATCAGACGCGGCTCAACACTGAGCGCCCGCGCGACACCAACCCGCTGGCGCTGCCCGCCGGAAAGCTGGTGCGGATGGCGGTTCATCATGTCGGCGCTCAGGCCCACCTGAACCAGCAGTTGTTCGACCCGTTCCGTGCGAGTGCGCGAACTGCCAATTCCATGAATTTCCAGCGGCTCGGCAATAATCTCTCCCACGCGCATTCGGGGATTCAAGGATGAATTGGGGTCCTGAAACAACATCTGGATGTCACGGCGCACCAGTCTGAGATCGCGTTTGGGCATGGTCGCCAGATCATGCACGCCGGAGTCTGTCCAGAAGTTGACCTGCCCGCTGGTCGGCTGGTACAGGCGAACGATGCAGCGCCCGGTGGTCGTCTTGCCTGACCCGCTCTCGCCCACCAGCCCGATAGTTTCACCCCGGTCAACGGTAAACGACACGCCATCGACTGCTTTGACATAACCGACGGTGCGGCGCAGCAAACCGCGCCTGATCGGGAAATACTGCTTCAGATCAACGACTTCGAGGATGCGCTTCTCATTCACCATAGGCCACCTCCGCCACATCCTCATAAAGCCAGCAGGCTGCCGTGATGTTCTCCTCAACCCGGAACATGGGCGGTTCCTGCGTATGGCAGCGTTCCATCACTGCCGGGCAGCGCGGCGCGAATGAGCAGCCTTTGGGCCGTTCGTGCGGGCCGGGGACAGTGCCCTCAATGGGGGTCAGGCGTTCGGCGCGGCCAATCTGCGGCAGCGAATTGAGCAGGCCGCGTGTATACGGGTGCTTCGGGTGATCAAAGATGTCGTCCACTGTCGTGCTTTCGACCACTTTGCCTAGATACATCACAATCACATGGTCGGCGACTTCGCCAATCACGTTCAGATCGTGCGTAATCATCATCAGAGCCATTTGACGTTCGGCCTGAATGTGCTGGATCAGATCGAGAATTTGCGCCTCGATAGTGACATCCAGCGCCGTTGTGGGTTCATCGGCAATCAGCAGTTCCGGGTTACAACTGAGCGCCATTGCAATCATCGCCCGCTGGCGCATCCCGCCGGAATAATGATGCGGGTACTGGTCGATGCGCCGCTCCGGTTCCGAGATACCTACCAGCCGCAGCATATCCACAGCGCGCTGGCGAGCCTCGTCTTTGGAAACGGTCTGATGCAGTCGGAGGGCTTCCATAATCTGATGGCCGATGGTGTAGACCGGGTTCAGGGAAGTCATCGGTTCCTGAAAGATCATGGCGATGTCGTTACCGCGTATGTCGCGAATCTGATCGCCGTGCGGGTCGAGCGCCGCCAGATCAACCGGCACGCCTGAACTGCTGTGATAAAGAATATGTCCGTCCACAATACGGGTGATGTCGGGCGGCAGCAGACGCATGATCGAGCGTGCCATAACACTCTTGCCACAGCCGCTTTCACCCACAATGCCCAGCGTCTGGCCCCGGCGCAGGGTAAAGCTGACCCCATCCACCGCGCGGATGACGCCCTGCTCCAGATAAAAGTAGGTTTTGAGATTTTTTACTTCGAGCAGTGTCCGTGCTTCATCCATGATGTGTCCCCTCAGCGCGCGAATGGATCGACCATATCGCGCAGCCCGTCGCCCAGAAAATTGTAGGCAATCACCGTCACCAGAATGAACAGGCCGGGGAACAGTGTCCAGGGATAGAGCGCAATATTCTGAATTTTGATGGCGTCGTTGAGCAGCAGGCCCCAGCTTACCATCGGCGGACGGACGCCAATGCCCAGAAAACTGAGGGCACTCTCGCCGAGAATCGTCCCCGGAATCGCCAGGGTCGCCGTGACAATGATGTGGCTGCTCATGTTGGGGATCATATGCCGGCGAACGATGCGCGCGGTGGATGCGCCTGCGGCCTCGGCAGCATGAACGTAATCGCGCTGTTTGAGCGACAGAACCAGCCCGCGTACTTCCCGCGCCAGCCCCGTCCAGTTGATAAAGGCCAGCACCACCACGATACCGGCATACACCCACTCCGGCGGCCATTCAGGCGGGATTGCCGCCGCCAGCGCCATCCACAGGGGAAGCTGCGGGAAGGAACGGATCGTTTCGATGATGCGCTGTGTCACGTTATCGAACATCCCGCCAAAGTAACCGGACAGCGTGCCGATGATCGACCCGACGATGATGGTAATCAGCACACCCAGAATACCCACCGACAGCGAGACCTGCCCACCAAAAATGATGCGCGAGAACAGATCACGCCCCCGCTGGTCGGACCCCATCAGGTGCAGACGCGCGTCAGGGTCACGCGGCCCAAACAGATGCACATCACCCTGAAAAATGCCGAGAAAGGTGTAGGGTTCGCCGCGCACGAACAGGTCAATGGGGATACGTTCTGTCCGATCTTCGACATATTCCAACTGGAAGGTGGTGGTATTGCGCTCGCCTTTGAGCGGATAGAAAAAGGGTTGCAGGAAAAACTGTCCACTCTCCGGGTCCAGGAAACGCACCACAACCGGCGGCGAGAATGTCAGGCTTGAAACACCATCCCGCGCGCTGTAGGGGGCGACAAACCCGGCAAAGATTGTCCCCAGATAGATGATAATCAGCGCGATGCCTGACAGAACCGCCATACGGTTGCGCAGGAATTTGCGCCACATAAGCTGGCGTACAGAAAGAAGCTGGTATTCTTCGTCTGTAATCGCACGCGGTCTGCTGCCAAACAGGCGTGGCAGTCTGAAACCAGCGCGGGTGGTGGGTTCGCTAGTCATATTGAATCCTGGGGTCACTCCATGCCAGCAGCAGGTCGGCGAGAAAATTTCCGATCAGCAAAATCACCGCCAGAATCAGCAGCACTGCCCCGGCCAGGTACATATCCTGCCGCTGCAATGCCCGGATAAAGGGCGGCCCCAGTGTCGGAATATCCAGCACAATCGAAATGATGATGGTTCCACTGAGCAAAGCCGGTAAGTGCAGACCGAGGCGGCTGATGAGGGGGTTGATGGCGATACGGGCCGCATGTTTATAGATCACAGTCCATTCACGCAGCCCTTTGGCGCGCGCCGCTTCGATATACTGCTGATCCATCACATCCAGCAGATTGGCGCGCATGAGCCGAAAGGTTCCGGCCATCCCGCCCAGCCCCAGAATCAGCAGCGGTATGGGTAGATGAGCCAGAAAATCGAGGACGCGCGCAGCGGTCCAGGGGGCATCCTTAAATTCGCTCGAAAACAGCCCGCCGGCGTAATCGGTCTTCAGGACAAATACAGCGACAAACAGGTAAATCACGGCCAGAAGAAAGTCCGGCACAGAAATACCAATAAACGAAAGGGTGGACAGCGCATAATCGGATCGGGTGTTTTTGTGCGTGGCGGCATAAATGCCAAACGGAATCGCCAGGCCCCACGAAATAAACAGCGTGCTGAGGCCGAGGAACAGAGTCAGGCCAATTCGCCGCCCGACAATCTCGGAAACCGGCGTATTACTGTACTCAATCGAGAAGCCAAAGTCGCCGCTGGGGAAACCATCAATCCATTTCAGATACTGCACCAGCAGAGGCTCATCAAAGCCATAAACCCGGCGCAGATTCTCAATGGTCTCAGGCGGCAAGGGCTGTCCTGATACGGCCTCCTGCTGGCGTACCCAGTTTGAGACGACATCACCGGGTGGCAGTTGGATCACCAGAAAACTGACGAGGGTGATGAGAAAAAAGGTGATGACTGCCGAAATGAAGCGGCGAATGATAAACGCGAACATCTGGATGCTCCTGACTCACGATGCCTGAGAAGCATATCGGGGAGCTTCCTTCCCCGATATGCCTGCATGGTTCAGACCAACTGCCTGATCGTCACAACTCAGGAGCCTTCACCGGGAGGATATTTTTCATACAGGGTCGCGTGCTGCCAGGAAGAAATCTGGACCTGATTGTTCCGTGAGATCACGTCCGGCGCATTACCCAGGCGATTGCTCTTGATAAATGGACGCTGCCAGAAGCCGGTTGCCACCGTCCATACATTATCTGCGTGGAGATGAGAAGCCTCGGTCAGCGCCTGGGTACGCTCTTCGGCAGGCAGCGTCCGCGCCTCGTTCATGAGATCGGCCATTTGCATAAACGCATCGCTGACAGGATCAGCTTCCCAGTTCGGATGCCAGTGCGGGGTATTCGGACCGCCCGGCGCCAGTTCCCCAAAGGAAGCGCCCAGTGGGTAGTCGGCTCCATCCCGATCCCAGGTGTGAATCTCGAAGTCTCCGGCAATATAGCGCTCACGCACCAGCGTCTGGTCATCGACATCCATGATAGCATTCACACCGATGGCAGCCATATACTCGACCATCAGCTCGACAATTGGAGTGTAAAGGTCGTGCTGGCCCACTTCGATGACAATCTGCAAGGGCTGGCCTTCCGGGTTTTCACGGAAACCATCCCCATCGACATCCACATAACCGGCCTCTTCCAGCATGGCCTGCGCGCCTTCAGGATCATAGGCAGACCAGAGCGCCGCATCTTCGTCCGTGTAAGCGCCGGACTCCGGGGCAAATACAGTGCCAGACGGGTTAAAGAGACCCGCATAAAACAGGTCGCCGATTTCCTGACGGTTGATCGCCATTGAGAAGGCGCGGCGGAAGTTGATGTCCCGGAAAGCAGCCTTCTTGATCGGGTCGGGATGGTCAAGATTGAAGTAAAATGCAACCCCGGCGAAGTCGGCGAAAGTCAGGCTGATGTCCCGGCCTTCCTGAATGGCCTCGGTAAACAACTGAAGGTGCTGCACGCCGACCCACATGGCGTCCATATCAAACTGGCCGGTCACATTGCCAAGCGCAACGGCCTGACGGTCTTCCACCAGTTCAACAGTGACACGGTCAAAGTACGGCAGTTGATTGCCTTCAGGGTCAACCTTCCAATAGTAGGGGTTACGCACCAGGTTATAGAACTCGCCCGCTACATATTCTTCCAGCATCCAGGCTTGCAGCGTGTGGAAGCCCCGCCCGTTTTCCAGCAGGTGCTGCTGATTGAAGACTTCATAAGTTGCGTCGGTATTGTATTTTGGGTGGAACTGCTCCATGTAGTGCTTCGGGTAGGCAATTTCGGTCATTGAGGCCATACCTTCGACAAAGCTGGGGAAGGGTTCCGGGTAGGTGAATTTCAGCGTGTAGTCGTCGATCACCTCCAGTTCCGGCGGCTGTCCGCCCAGGAGAACTGTACCGATGCCCGCTTCGTCCACCACGTTCTCGTCAAGCGCCACGTCCAGCCAGAAGAAGGCGACATCCTCGGACGTAAAGGGTTCGCCATCGGACCATTTCACCCCCTGACGCAGATTCACAGTCCATTCTGTGAAATCTTCGCTGGATGACCAGCTTTCGGCCAGATTTGCCTCAATCGGGCCATCCCCGGTGATGGGCAGATGCCACATCATCAACGGCTCGCGGGTCATGTTCTGCGTCAGATAGGTGCTGAGGCTGGCAGTACCACGTCGCAGCGTGCCGCCATACGTGCCGATTTCCTCAAATGGCACGAGGACCACCGGGGTCGCTGGCAGACGTTCTTCCAGCGGGGGCAGTTCACCAGCGGCCACCTGCTCGGCCAGCATCGGGGCTTCCTGGTACATCATGTCCTGGGCGGTGGTGACAGACAGACTCAGACTGAAGGTTAACAGAACTAAGAAAATGAGCAATGATTTTCTGGTTAACATTTTTCACTCCTGAATATTCGTTCAAGCTCTATTTGGAATTCATTTTCAAGTGCTGGTTCGTGCGCGCGCTCCCTTCCTCGGCCCAATTCCGAATATTATAATATTATACTCTGAATACCACAAAAGAATGGTCCTATACCTCCCCGCCCGGCTGTGAGGCGGCGGACCAGATTGAACCGAAGCGTGTGGGCAAATGAACAGGCTGACCGCTGCGCATGGATTCGTATCCGGCCTGGACGACTGCCAGACTGCGCCGTTCACTCCAACCAGTGGTTGGGCCTTCCGCCGCGCCAGCCACATAATCCGCAAAGGCTTCGATCTCGGCAGCGTAATCGCTCAGTTCAGATGAGGGGTACTGAAAGTGTTCTACCCCCTGATCGCTCATTATGGAATAGCCATCGGCATGGGCGCGAATACTGCCCTGATCGCCATAGAATGTGTAGCCGCGCAGATCACCGGGCAGAGCCAGTTCACAGGTTTGCAGCACCGAGACATTGACCCCGCTCACCAGTGTCAGGGTCCCCGACACCGTGCCCTCAATATCAGGCCGCTCAAACGAGGCCGCATGATGCTCTCGCAGGTAGACCGTTTCTACCTCGCCCAGAATAAAGCGCAGTTGAGCCATGCTGTGGATACCATGCAGCATCCAGGTTCCGGTTCCACCTGCGTCTGGTTGAGTCAGCCATGCGCGCCGCCCCGGATAGCCGAAGTTTTTCGCCCGGAAACCGCCAGTAAAGGCTGCCGCAACCAGTTCGCCAATAAGCTCACGCGCCGTGACGATCTGTTTCAGAGCGCGCGACATGGGCGTATAACACAGATTTTCGGCGATATACAGCCTGACATTGCTGCGTTCTGCGGCCTCAATCATGCGCGTGGCATCTTCAACCGTCAGCGCGATGGGTTTCTCGCACAGGATATGCTTGCCAGCAGCGGCGACTTCCAGCGCCAGCGGACAATGCAGGGCATGAGGCGCGCAGATCGAAACCGCATCGACAGCGTCATCTTCCAATGCAGCCTGCAAGGTCGTATAGGTTTTACTGACTCCCAGTTCGGCGGCTTTGGCGCGCAGAAAATCCGTGTCCGGGTCCACCAGGCATTCGACCTGCACTTTGCGGCTCAGTTCCCGAACTGCCTGCACCTGCCGTTCACCGGCCCAGCCCACTCCAACCACTGCCAGGCTTAACATCATGGACCCCGCTCAAGTTCTTCGGTAATCATTTTGATGACGGTGTTGCGATGGCGGGTCAGCATCCCATGATGGTCGGCTGGCAGCCGGTCCCCGACAAAGGTTTCGTAATCAATGCGCTCGCAGATCGTCTCCTGCTCGCGCAGGCCGTCACGGATCATGCCCTGAACCGCACTTTGAACCCGCGACAGATAGTTCAGCGACCACCGCAGCGCGTCCTGAACCTGTGCCGCGCCATGAATGACCGCGCCATGCCCTGGAATCAGGATTTCAATATCCCACGCCAGGAGTTTGCCAAGTGTGGCTTGCAGGACCCGGCTGTCTCCATCGCCAAAAGCGGGAATGATGCCCGTGACCACGCTGTCCCCTGCCACCAGCAGGCGATCCTCTTCCACGTAGACGCTGATGCCATCTTCGCTGTGTCCGGGTGTGGGAAACAAATGCAAATGTTTATCGTCCAGATCGAGAAACAACTCATCCCTGTACATCACGGTGGGCCACAGCACCTGCTGCAAGAGTGCCTCATAGGAAATACTCCGGCGATCAGCAATCCGGCGCAGGTCCCGGCGCGCGACAGCCGGCATGTTCACATGTGCATACACCTCACTGCCGGCGAAGGCCGCGCCCCCCAGCACGTGATCGTCATGCCCGTGTGTCAGAATCACCCGGTCAGGCTGATAACCCTGCGCCCGGATAAAATCCGCCATGCCCTGCCCAACCCTGTCAGAATCACCCATATCCACTGCCACTGCCCCGCGTTGGCTGAAAATGATGGCATTCTTGCCGTCGGCCCGGTCATGGTCAAAGCTGTAGATTCCAGGGGCAGCCTCGGTAATCGCCATAGGTCAACCTTTGGAGCCAGTGAGAATCACGCCTTCGATGAGGTAGCGCTGCGCGAAAATGACGATCACCAGCATGGGAATCATCGACATGATGACGCCCGCCAGCACAATCGACAATTCGCCGGTATCCAGCGGTCCGCGCAGGGTGACAATCCCCAGCGGCAGGGTGTAATGATCCTGCGAGAACAGAAAGATAAAGGGGCGGAAAAAATCGTTCCAGTGCCCGTTAAACGACAGAATTGCCATCACGGCGATGCCGGGCGCGCCCAGCGGCAGGAAAATGTGCCAGAAGATTCCGAATGGGCCAGCGCCATCCATCTTCGCGGCATCTTCCAGTTCATTGGGAATGGTCAGAAAGAACTGGCGCAGCAGGAACACCCCGAACGGTGAGACCAGCGACGGGATAATCAGCGACCATAACGTGTCGATCAGGCCCAGGCGTGAGATCAGGATAAAAACCGGGATAATCGTCACAAACAACGGGACCATCAAAGCGGACATCAGCAGGATAAACAGGATATTTTTGAGTGGGAAGCGCAGCCGGGCGAAGGCATAGGCCGCCAGCGTCGCGGTGACGACCTGCCCCAGGACACTGGTAATCGACACCAGCAGGCTGTTGATGATGTAGCGGCCAAAAGGCACACGATTAAAGACTTCGCCGTAATTTTGCCACTGCCAGTCTGTCGGCAGCCACTTGGGCGGCAGGTCAAACGAGCCTCTGGGGACGCGCAGAGAAGTCGAAAAGGTCCAGATGAGCGGCAGCAGCACGATAATCGAAGCGATGGCGAGGATCGCAATGACAAAACCAGTGGTGACACGCCGGCGCAGTAACGCCTGCTGGCTGGTTATCATGAGTCGCCCCCTTCGTAGTAAACCCAGCGGCGGCTCAACAGAAACTGCACGATGGTCAGCACCAGAATCAACAGGAAAAAGACCAGCGCGATGCTGGAGCCATAGCCATACTGCACCTGGCTTAACTTGTCCCAGATCACCATGACGACTGTGGTGGTCGCTTCACCCGGCCCGCCGCCGGTCATGATGCGCGCCTGATCGAACATTTGCAGATGTCCGATAATGCCGACCACGACGACGAAAAAAATGGTCGGGCTGAGCTGCGGCAGGGTAATAAAGCGGAATTGTTTCCAGGCGTTGGCCCCATCAATTTCCGCTGCTTCGTACAGATGGCGGGGGATATTCTGAATCCCGGCGGAGAAAAGCAGCAGGCTGAAGCCAAAAGTCTTCCAGATGGTCGCCAGAACCAGCGCGATCATGGCCCAGCGTGACGAATCGAGCCAGGCAATGCGTTCAAGCCCAAGCTGTACCAGATAATAATTAATCACGCCGTTGTGGGTACTGAGCATAAACCGCAGAATGACCGAGATCGCCGCGACGGAGGTGACAATCGGCAGGATAAAGATCGTGCGGAAAATGTTGCGCAGGAGCTGAGGCATTTTGTGTTGCAGCATAACCGCCAGAACCAGCGCGAGGATCACATCCAGTGTGATGACCAGAAACGTAAAGACTGCTGTATTGCGCAGGCCGGTAAAGAAACGATCATCACTTGCCAGATTGACGTAATTTTCCAGGCCCACAAATTCCGGCGGCTGGAAAATATTCCATTCATACAGGCTCAGGCCCAACGAATAAACCATTGGCCCGGCGATAAAGACCAGAAACCCGATAAATGTGGGGGCGATGAACAGATAGGCCACCAGCGCCTCTCGCCGCCGCAGGCTGACCATGCTTTGTTGGCCGCTGCCGGATAGCTCTGTGCGCCGCAGCCCGGAAGTGATCCCCATGAATAATCTCCTCACTAAGGCCAGAAGGATGTACCGCTGGTAAGGGAGAGGCATTTATCACCCTTACCAGCGCATCCGGTGTATCTGTAAATGATTATCCACCCAGAATGGCGGTCAGTTCCTCATGCAGGCCATCCAGCGCGGCCTGCGGGGTGGCTTCGCCGTTGCCAGACAGGCTGAACCATTTGGTCAGGGCATTGGTGAAATCGCGATTCTGCGACGGGGCCGGGACCGGCATCGCCACATTATCATCCAGCATCCCATAGTAAGCCTGCCAGTTGCCCGGCGCGATGCCTTCATTCTGTTCCGGTGCATTCGTGACTGACCGGCGGGACGCCGTATGTGTGCCACCGGCAATGAAGGCGGCCTGCGTTTCACGCGCAGTCATGTGTTTCAACCACTGGAAGGCTTCATCGGGGTGCTGGCTGAGGGTAGTGACGGCCAGACCGCTGGCCCCGAACTGGGGTTTGCGCGTTTTCCACATGGGGTGATAAACGACATCGTAATCATCCGGGGACATACCGCCGTTTTTGAAGGTCGCCAGCCAGGCGCGATGGGACACCATCATGCCGAGTTTGCCGGCGATAAATGCCGTGTGCAGTTCACCCATACCGCCCGGCCCAACCATGTAGGAGGCGTTATCAACCTGCGCCAGATCGGTGAGCATTTGCAGCGCTTCGACATTGTTGGGGTCATTGGCGTTTGACGTGGTCCATTTCCAGCCACCGCCGCGCAGCGCCCGTTCTTCCGGTGTCATATCCGGGTAGAAGGTGTCCCACAGCCAGTCACCGCCTTCGGATTGTTCCGCATTGACCAGCGTGCTGTCGTTGGCGTAGGACCAGGGGGTAAAGCCACCCCAGGGCCGGTTGGGCCACGCATACCCGTAGATGTCGTCACCCAGCGCGCTGATAGCTCTGGCCGCGTTCTGGAAGTCTTCGACGGTCCAGTCATTCGTGGGATAGTCCAGCCCGGCCTCATCAAACAGGCGTTTGTTGTAGTTGATGCCCGCAGCGGCCCACAGAAACGCCAGATTGTACAGTGACCCTTCGTACATGTGCGATTCGATCATCGCCGGGTTCACATCTTGCAGAAAGTCGGCGATGTCAGGATCGTTCTGCACCAGTTCATCCAGCGGGCGCACGATGTTGTTGCTGACGAACAACTGGAAGCCTTCGTTTGAGACCTCGAGGTTGTCCAACTGCTGGCCGGATGCCAGAATGACCGATACTTTGGAGAGGAATTCATCCCATTCGGCAGCGGCGACACCCACGAACTCGACATTGATGTTGGGGTTCTGCTCCTTGAACGGTGGCACGATGTTCTCAAAAGCAGCCACACGGGCCGGGTTGATAATCATCGCGCGAATATTGACCGTATCCTGAGCGGGCGGCGCGGCTAAAGCGTGCGCGAACCCGTTAAGGCCAGCCGATGCGGCAGCGCCGGCGATGGCCGCCTGCTTTAGAAAATCACGACGCGAAAGGGCTTTCTTAGGGGTGGTCTGCATGATTTGTCTCCTCAAAAACGAAACTTTCAATATAAGATGCGCTTTTCAAACTTGGCTGGTTTCGAGCGCCGGGACTCCGGTTGCTATCCTTATGCAATCATCACCTCACTTTCCCAGGTACTTGCGATCAATTTCGATCATGCGCTGAACTTTTGGCCCTGACGAACTGTTCTCGTCAAACTCTGCCTGCAACCACACATTGACAATCGCCTTCGCCAGCTCTGGACCGATCACGCGCGCGCCCATCGTCAGGACCTGGGCATTGTTGCTTTTGCGGGCGCGTTCCGCCGAATAGGTATCATGACATAAGGCTGCGCGGACACCCGGCACCTTGCAGGCGGTGATCGCCATGCCGATCCCTGTGCCGCACACAAGAATGCCGCGTTCGTAGCCATCGTAGGCAACCGCCGCCGCGACTCGTTCGGCCACATCGGGGTAGTATTCCACTGCCGCATTCACCGGCGCGCTCATATCGACCACCTCAATCTCCGGGTGATCGCGCAGCATATCTGCTACCACTTCCAGAAGGGGCAGCCCGGCATCATCACATCCGATTGCTATTCGCATTGCGCACCACCTTTATACTCAGGTACAACCTTGTATAGACAACATTTACGAAACAGGAGCGCTGCCGAGTACCGCGCAGCGAATCTCGCGTTCTTTAGGTCCATCCAGTTCCAGAAGCAGAATGTGCTGGTAGGTTCCCAGATCAAGCTGCCCGTCAATGACTGCCAGCGTCAGAGTCGTGCCGCTCAACGCGCTGATGATATGCGCCTCAGCATTGGGATTGTTCTTGCGCCGGTGCTGAAAAGGTCGCAAATCCGCCAGCAGGTTTTCCGCCGCCTTAACCAGATCAGCGCGCAGTTCGTCATCGTCCTCGCAGATGATGAGCGCAGCGGTGGTATGCGGCACGCTGAAGTGAGCCAGCCCGGTTGCCCCGGCAGGCAGCAGCGCGGCTAGCTGCGCGGTGACATTCACCACCTCTGTTTTCCGAGATGTCTGAACGGCAGTGTTTTGTACGAAGGGTTGAACAGCCATCAGACTTCCCCCAGAATGACGAATGGATTTTCAAGGTGATGGGTGATGGCTTCCAGAAACTGCGCCGCCGGGACACCATCCAGTGCGCGGTGATCCACCGAAAGCGACAGGGTACACATAGGCTGGATTTGCGCCTGACCGTTGACCGCCACCACCCGGTCCGCCACCCGACCCACCGCCAGTATCATGGGGTCCGGCAGATCGATAATGGCGATGAAGGCATCCACCCGGTGCATTCCCAGATTGGAAATGACCATACTCTTGCCACCCATGTCGGCTGGCTTGAGGCGGCCCGTCCGCGCGCGATCAGCGACTTCACGCAAGGCGCGGGCAGTGTCCCGTAAACTGAGCCTGTCCGCATTCGGAATGACCGGCGCGACCAGCCCCGCGTCAGTATGAACTGCCACGCCGATGTTCACGGATTCATGCGTGACCAACCCCGCCTCAGTAAAGTGCTGATTTATCCGGGGGTTATCGCGCAGCGCCAGCGCGCAGACCCGCACCAGAATATCGGTATAGGTGGGTGGGCGTTCCCACTGCGCCCGGCAGTATTCCCGCAGATGGTTGACCGCCGCCATGTGGACATCGGCCATCAGATAAAAGTGCGGAACCGTCTGCTTGCTCTGCGCCGTGCGGGTGGCAATCGTCTGCCGCAGTTTCGGCAGCGCCGATGCACGCACTGCCGGGACGGCGGATTGTGCGGCCTCCACATCCCTGACACGCACCATGCCATTCACGCCGGTTCCTACCAGTGTGGACAGGTCAATGCCCTGTGCGCGGGCCAGACGCTTGGCTTTAGGTGAGACATTGACACGCCGGGCTGGCGCGGGTGCGTGATGATTCGCCCTGCTGCGCACATCATCCGCCGTGATGCGTCCACCAGGGCCGCTGCCCGTGATGGTGGCAGGATCAACGTTGAGGTCAACCGCCAGACGCTGCGCCACCGGGGAGATTTTAGGGGCGGGTGCGCGCTCCTTTTCCGGGTTTGATTTCGCCTGGGCGACGATTGGCTCATCCGCCGGTTGCAGCAGCGCAACAACCTGCTGCGGCATGACCGCGCTGCCGGCCGGAT
>CAZKIB010000095.1:0-10675 GCA_964552425.1 uncultured Anaerolineaceae bacterium
AGTTGACACGTCCCTCGGTTTCGATGATGTCCGCGCGCAGCGAATCAATGCGGTCCGTGCCGCTGCTGAATTGCAGGGCAGTGACAAACTGCGAATACAGATTGGTCAGGTCCTGCACTTCCTCTTCGAGCGCGGTGATGTTTGCGATTTCGTCCTCACTAAGCCCCTGTGGTTCGTGTTCCGCAAACGCGGCCAGACGGGCGCGCAGCGGGGCGATCTCCTGAAGCATGGCGTTCCAGTAGGTGAAGTCGCTGGTGTTCTGGACTCGCTCTACCGAGGCGGAAATCATGGCAATGAGCGCGCGTGTATCGAGCAGAAAGACCGCGTCCGGCACGACATCCTCGTGAAGCACCGTGAAAGTCTCACGGGTGACGGCATAGGTGCGCAGCGCGAAAAACCCCAGCGCGCAGGTTGCCAGGGTCATGAGCGCGAGTCCGGTGATAAATTTATGCCTGAGCAGCATGGGGGTTAATCTCCTGGTCTGGCAGCTTCTTTTCTGCCAACTGATAGCGGGCTGCCGCCTGTTCAAGCTGGTCGGCCATCTCGATCAGGTTGTGGATACTGATTTCGGTCTGGCGGGTTCCAGCGGCGGTTTGTTCGCTGGCAGCTTTGATTTGCAGAATGGCGGCAGCTAACTGTTCCATACCGTTGGCCTGCTGGTGGGTGCTGGCGGCAATCTGCATGGCGGTCTGGGCGGCGTCCTCAATTGTCGCTGACAGTTCGCGGATGACCGCGCCGGTACGTTCGACCAGGCTGATGCCCTGTTCCGCACCTTTGCTGCCTTCTTCTGTGACCATCACGGCGGTGTTGGTGGCCTGCTGAATTTCGCTCAGTATGCCGCGCACCCGTGAGGTTGCCTCGCGGGACTGTTCGGCAAGCTGGCGCACTTCCATCGCCACGACAGCGAACCCACGCCCTTCCTCACCCGCGCGGGCGGCTTCGATGCTGGCGTTGAGCGCGAGAAGTTTGGACTGGTCGGCCAGGGCGTTGACGGTGTCGATGATTTCGCCGATCTGCTGGGTGCGTTCCGACAGCATCAGGATCGTCTCGGCGATACTTTCGACCCGCTGCTGGATCATGTGCATTCCGCTGGCGCTGTCGGCGACGGCCTGCTGACCGTTGCGTGATACGGTGACGGACTGCTGCGAGACACTGGCAACCGCGCGGGCACGTTCGGCAGTCTGCTGAACGGTGGTGCGCACTTCCTCAACCGTCGCGACGGTCTGGGTGACAGCCGAGTCCTGTTCGAGTACGGTGGCATTCTGCTGGACCGTAGCAACCTGGATTTCGCTGGCGGTGGACACAATGGTTTCAACCGCATGGCGCACCTGAGAAGCCATCTCGCTGAGACCTTCCACCATTTCGTTCAGATTACTGCCCAGGATGTACAGGTCTTCGGCAGCGCTGTCCTGATTGTCCGCTTCGGTTAAGGCCAGCCGCGAGGTCAGGTCGCCATTGGCGATGCGCCGCACAAAGGTGACATATTCGGCGACGATGGATTCCAGGCGCTGCTTGGCCTGCCGTTCGGACTCGATCAGGCTGCGCAGATGAGCCGTCATGGTATTAAACGACTGCGCCAACTGGCCGAATTCGTCGTTGCGGTTTGCGGGAACCGTGACATGCAGGTTGCCATTGGTGATCGTGGCGGCGGTGCTGGTCAGGCGAGACAGCGGGCGGATGACCTGGCGGTTGATGATCCACAGGCCCAGCGCTCCCATCACCATGCTGCACACCAGCGCAACGACAAAATTCGTCAGCACCGCGCTGGTAATGAGACTCATGGTGGCGGCCTGATCCACCTCTGCCACCAGAGTCACGCCAAGCTGCGGGACAGCGACAGGCACACCGATGACCATCTCATCACGATAGTTGGAATAGGTCACGGCTGGAATGCTGTCCGCATCAGGGATATCTGACGGTGAGGCGAGGGCGTCTTTTTCAAAAGGTGTGGTATCGATCCGGGTTTCACCCACCGGATACATTTCGGAGAACAGGGAGGCGCTGACCAGCCGGTTCTGGCTGTCGACAAGGTAGGTTTCGCTGCCCTGGCCCAGGCCGGCGCGCTGGGTCATCAGAAAGTTCAGGTTTTCCAGGTTGGCGGACCCGCCGATCAGGGCGATGGTATTGCCAACCGGGTCCCGCAGGGGCTGGAAGACCACGAGCTCAGCGCGACCCTGGTCTTCGAGATAGTGCAGCGGCAGCACCACCGGGCCATTGGCGGCCTGGGCATAATCAATCTGCCCGTCGTAAAGCGTGACCGGGTCCACCTGGCTGTTCAGAATGGCCTGAATGTCTGAAAAGGTCATCTCGGTACTGAGCAGCAGCGTGCCGGTGGTGTCGGTAATATAAACGGTGTTAAATAACCCCGAATGCTGCATCAGTTGTTTGAGGGTTGCTTGCAGTCGTGAAGCCGCATCCGAAGCCAGTGACTGAAAACGTGAACCGGGCAGAATGCGCAGGACATACCCCTGTGCCTCGACATCGCTGGATACCAGATCGAGGTCGGTCTGCATTTCGATCAGCCAGGTGTTCAACTGGCCGGTTCGGAATTCGATCACGTCATTTAACTGGCCGGCAGCGCGGGCTTCAACCGACTGGAAACCGAAGAAGGCGATCACTACGTTGCCCAAAATGGCCGGGAGCAGCACAGCCAGCACCATTGTGATAACCAGAGGCTTGCGAATACTTCCCGCAGCAGCAGGTGGTGTGCCCGAAAGTGTCGAAGCGGACATTTATGACATCCTTTCAACAGCGCACACGAGTGAGCCAGATGTTATGATGAGATCGATGGTGCTGGCGAACGTGGTTGCAGCGCTGGACGTGCAAGTGCGGTCCATGGATTAACAATACTTTCATTCTAGGGGTTCCTACCCTCCGGAATCATTGAGAAGTTCGTTTTGTGAGTTTTTTCCAACCTTCATCACCCGAATATTGGGGGGCAGAGCTTAATCTGCTATGGCAGTAAAATAAGAATAATACAACACTAAGTCGCACAGGATTAAACAGGTGGAGTCTCAAGACAAGCTGGATGAATTTCATCGTCTGGTCGCCAATGGGGATTACCGTGAGGCACGCGGGATTCTGGAAAGTGAGACGGACATTCCGCCCAAAGTTGCTGAAAAGTGGCGGTTGTGGCTGGATGAACTGCACCGTGAGGAATGGGCGCAGGCCGGGGTGGTGAGCGATGCGAAAAAGCAGGACCCGGAGCGCGCTTTAGGACATGTCGGCAGGATGATTGGTGGCATGGTGGCGCTGATCCCGGCGTCTGTGGGGTTGTGGCTGCTGGTTGAAGCTCTGCTGACCTATCGCAGCGCCAGCACGTCCGGCGGGGCAGTGTTTCTGCTGGCGGCGCTGGTGGCCGGCACACTGGGGTGGCAGCGCGCGGCGGCAATCATCAGCCCGACGCGGCAGAGTTTCATCGCGGGTGTGGCGATCACCCTTGCTCTGGTCATCTATCTGGTGACATCCGGCTTTCCGATGTGGTTCTACTACGAACCTCCCCTGAGTTACCGGCTGGCGGCCTTTGCGCTGGTGGCCCCGGCGCTGGCTTATCTGAGCTACAACCTGGGCGGCTGGCTGGGTGAGCATGTGACGCGGCGGATGTTGCCCGAAACGCTGTGACCGCCGGTGCGGCGCAAGGCTGTGATTTTCGATCTCAAAATGAATTTATATAAAAAATTGCATCCGCCGACATAGTAATATCAGGCGGCAGGGAAAGAGGAATAAGATGCTCATGGCCCGGACAACGCTGGATGATGATGCCCGTGAATTTGAGCGCGAACGGTGGCTGGTTGAGCGCCTGAAGCGCACCAACCCGCCCGATTCGGAAGCCTGGAAGGAGCTGTTGGTGGAATATCGCCCCATTCTGCGCCAGCGCATTCATTATACGCTGATGTGCTATCATCTCCCGGCGGACCGCATGGATGATATTGAGCAGAAGACCTGGGTAACGGTCTATACACGCATCCATGAGTTTGTCCCCCAGCGCCGCCACAGCCTGCGCAAGTGGCTCGACAATATCCAGTTCAATCACATCCGCAATCACTCGCGGGAGGTGGAACCGCTGTCCTTCGACGCACCGGCGGAACAGGCCGGCGCTGAACTGGCGGAACAGGTCGAAGACACCAGCGCTGCCAACCCGGAACACGAACTTATCAGCCGGGAAACCCGCCGTGAAATTTTGTCCGCTCTGGACCTGGCTTTGCAGGAACTGGCCCCGCGAGACCGCGAAATTGTGCTGCGGCGGCTGCTGCGCAAAGAGAATGTCGATCAACTGGCTAAAGAATATCAGTTACAGCCTCAGACGATTTATCAGATCACCAGTAATACGAAGAAAAAACTGCGGAATTATTTGCTGGCTCCCGATCTTTTTTTCCGGGTGCAGGCGGGTAAGGAGACCCGGACATGGAAAAAGTAAATGGGTTCGATGCAGCCGACTCGTTTGAGGATGTCGACGCGCTGCTGGCCCTGGTTGCACCGGATGAGGGCAGTGATGACCAGATGGAGGAACTCTTTGTCAGTTTTCTGGACGCGCGCCTGGCAAACAAGGAGTGGAGCGCGGCAGACCTGGCACGGCATCTGAACGTCCGCCCGGCGTGGGTGGTAGCGCTGCTGAACCAGCAGATTCCGCATACCGCGCTCAGTGATGACCTGCTCACCCGCATCGCCCAGGCGCTCGATTATGAACCCAACCTGCTCCGGCTGCTGCTGAACCGGCCGTATACGCCTACGCTGGCGGACACCCCGCCTGTCCCACCGGCGGCGGATGCGACCCTGGAAGGCTACCGGATGGAGATGGAGCGGCTGCTGGGCGAGATTGAGTTTGTGCTGGACGAACTGGCAAATCTGTACACGAGCCAGACCCGCGCTGAGGAACGCCGCGCCCGCCAGATGGATTACATTGCGCAGATTGAGTTAATCATCACCCGACACCGGACCGACATCAAAATTGTCGAAATCCTGATGAATAAACTCAAGGCGACGCTGGATGGGGACGATGACGTACGGCGGCCTGACATCTGGCGTATTATTCATCATATACGGGATAACGCCTGAAGATTTTCAGCCGGCGCGGGCGCTGTGGCGGAACGTAACCAGCAGCATCATGTTACCCAGGCGGAGTTCGTCGTTGTGGCGCAGAACGCGGACTTCATGCGGGTGCAGGCGCTGCCCGTTGACAAACGAGCCGTTGGCGCTGCCCAGGTCGAACACGGTCAGGGTGTGATACTGGGTATCATAGCGAACGCTGAGATGCAGGCGCGACACCCCCAGGCGGTTGCCCTCTGAGTCGGACAAATCCACATCTGGCGTCATGGGGCCATGATGGGTGCGGCGGCCCAGCACCAGCTCGCGGTGGCTGTCCTGCGGGCGAATCTCGTAGTGCCGGTTGTTGTGGCGGGCCGTAAGCACCAGAATCGAGTCGTTCCCGAAATAATCATCACCGTGTTCAGCAGCCTCGGAAGGGTCTAAAATCTGGGTCTGGAAATCGCCAGGCCGGTCTGACAAAAACTGGCCGCAGGCGTAGCACAACAGTTCCCCCGGTGGATTGACTTTGCCGCAGTGGGGACAGGCGACGGCGGCGCCGGCAGCCGGTTTCTCACCGGATGGGCTGCTGCGCCGGGCCAGGGGTGCGACCCGCGCCGGTGCTTCGGCAGATTCCTGCATCCGAATCCGCTGCGCCAGTTCGAGGCGGTCACTTTCATTGAGGTCACTGATTGCCTCGCGCAGGACATCCAGCGCGGCCCGAACTTCCATCCCCTGGGCGCGCATCCGCATGTAAAGCGCTAAGAGTTTTTGTGTATCTGCCATAAGTCAGGCTCGTGGTGGGCCGAATGCCTCATCAAATATAACATAATTGAGATATTTTGCATCAGGAAAGCGGTACGTGGTCCGGGCGCGCTGGCCCGGTGACGAGGGTTGGCCTGCGGCTGAAATCACGTACAATGAATAAGATGAAAGGTCGTTTGAGAAGGTAGCAGCCGATTTGAAGAACATGATGCGAAAATCATTGGTTATAGTGCTGTTCAGCGCCGTGGTCAGCCTGATGGTACGTGCACAGGAAGCCCCCACACTGGAACCAGGGCCTACCCTGGCGGCGGTACAATCACGCGGGCAGTTGATTTGCGGGGTGGATGAAGAAGTATTCGGGTTCGGCTTTCTGAACCCTAACACGGGCGAGATTTCCGGTCTCCAGGTTGATCTGTGCCGGGCGCTGGCGGCAGCCGTTACGGGTGAGGCCGAAGCGGTGGAACTGCGACTGCACAGTCTTGGTACGCCCATCGCGGAGCTGGTCAGCAGCGACATGGATGTGTTTTTTGACCACAGCTTCACACCGGGGCTGGAGCAGCTTCCCGTTACCGGGTTGGACCGGGGCCAGGTGGAGGTGTTTTACGATGGTCCATCGGCGCTGGTGGATGCCGGCAACGGATTTACCGGGCTGAATACATTGGAGGGCGCGACGGTTTGCCTGCTGGCGGATTCGCTTGCTGCCGATGCCTTTACAGTGGAAATGAACCGGCTCGGTCTGGAACCGGATGTCGCGACTTTCGCCAGTATTGCAGAGATGCGCGCCGCGTTTGATGAAGGCCGCTGTACCGCGCAGGTCTTGGACCGTTCCTTGCTGGAAATCATTCGCCAGAGTTCGGAAAACCCGGAGAGTCTGGTGGTCTGGCCGACTCCCTTCGCGCATCGCGCCCTTGTGCCGCTGCTGCGCGATGGCGACCCCCAGTGGCGTGATCTGGTGGATTGGACCCTGTGGGGGCTGATCGAAGCGGAGCAACTGGGCATCACCAGCCAGAATGTGGAAAGCCTGCGCCGCCGCCTCAACGAAACCGCCGAAGCTTATCTGGAGCGGGTGGGCGAAGAGGTCGGCTTTTTTCTGGACCCTGAACTGGGGATGGGCCACCGGCTGGCGCTGCCAAACGATTTTATGTATGAGGTGATTCATCAGGTGGGCAATTACGGCGAAATTTATGACCGGAACCTGGGGCCGCAAAGCGCCCTGCCTATCGAACGCGGCCTGAACAACCTGTGGGTTAACGGGGGCCTGCTGCACGCGCCGCTGTGGCGCTGACCACAGCACTTCAGCCGGTCAGCATTCGGGTAGTTCGACCCTTTCGGATTACCGCCGCCTTCCAAACAATTGCCGGCGGATAGCTGATCCGCAGGGCCAGCGGGATCATTTGTCGAATGTTGACAATCAAGCGCTGATGAATTGGTGAGATGCCATCGGTGTCTCACCTTTTTATTTGCGGTAGGATTACAGACTGGTCGGTAATTTTTGACATGCTTCTGGCGGTACGGTAGACTCGCCTTTGCGGCATATTGTATAGAACCATGTTATACCACCATGTCGCGAGGTAGATGATCTACTTAAGAAGTGCATACTTTTACATCGAGGAGAGGTGAAACATGCTGAAACGCCTTTTGCTGGTGATGTTGCTGACTGCAACATTATCTGCGGTCACGCTTGTAGCGGCTCAGGATGAAGTGATTCTGGGGCCGGTTACTCAGAAGGTTATTGACAGTGACGAATTAATTTGCGGCGTCAACGCCAACCTGCCGGGTTTCGGTGTGGTCAACGATGCGGGTGAATTCGTGGGCTTTGATGTCGACATCTGCCGGGCTGTGGCTGCGGCGATTCTGGGCGACGCTACCAAAGTGTCCTTCCGTCCGCTGAACGCTGCGGATCGTCAGGCCGCGATTCAGGGCGGTGAAATTGATATGATGTCGCGCAATACCACCTGGACCCTCAGCCGTGATGTCGTCTGGGGCGCGATTTTTGGCCCGACGACCTTCTATGATGGTCAGGGGATTGGGGCGCGGGTTGAACTGGGTGTTTCAACTATGGAAGACCTGGATGGCGCGTCCATCTGCGTGCAGCAGGGCACGACCACTGAACTGAACATCAGCGATGCGATTTCGAGCCTCGGCCTGGACATTGCTGTGCTGACCTTCCCGGATGCCCCCGCTACCTGGCAGGCGTATCTGGATGGCCGCTGCGAAGCCTGGACGACGGACAAAAGCGGTATCGTGTCGTTCCACGCCACTGCGCCGGACCCTGGTGAACACATGATTCTGGATGTGACGCTGAGCAAGGAACCGCTCGGCCCGCTGTCCCCACAGTCGGACCCGCAGTTTGCCGAAGTCATCGCCTGGACGGTCTTTGGCATGATTACCGCCGAAGAAGAAGGTATCACCAGCGAGAACATTGATGAGTTTCTGACCAGCGAAGACCCCGAAATTCAGCGTCTGCTGGGCATTGGCGACAACGCTTCTGGTTCGTATCTGGGCATCGCCAATGACTTCATGGTCAACGTCATTCGTCAGGTGGGCAACTATGGTGAAGTGTATAACCGTCACCTGGGTGTCGCCCCCTTCAATCTGCCGCGCGGTCTGAATTCTCTGTGGACAGAGGGCGGCATTCTGTACGCGCCCCCTTTCCGCTAGGCCGGCGGCCCGGTTAGTTCATGAAATACACGGCGGGATGCTTGTGGGCATCCCGCTGTCTGTAGCAGTCCCCGGAGTCGTTTATGGCGGCAACGCAGCCTCAGCAGCGTCAAGGTAGTTTCCCCGACTTTTTGCGCGATGTGCGCGTCTTGCAGGCGCTTGGACAAATCGTTTTTGTGCTGGTGGTGGTGCTGGTTCTTTCCCAGATGGCGGCCACCGCATCCGCAGAAATGCGCGCGCGCAATCTGGTTCCCGGTTTCTCATTTTTGAATTTGCGCGCCGGGTTCGATATTTCCGAAAGCCCCTCATGGTACTCGGCGGACAGCAGCTATGGTGAAGCCCTGCTGGTGGGCATCATCAACACCCTGCGGATTGTCAGCATCGGGCTGGTGCTGACGACGATTCTGGGGGTGATGGTCGGCATTTTTCTGTTGAGCAGCAATTATCTGATCCGCACGATTTCACGGGTCTATGTCGAACTGCTGCGCAACACGCCGCTGCTGGTGCAGATTTTCGCGTGGTATTTCATCGTCATGTTCAGCCTGCCGACTATCGAAAACGCGCTGACGGTCCCGGCTGAGGGCGTGCTGTTTATCAGCCTGCGCCCTGCGCTGTATGTGGTGCTGTACCTGCTGATGCAGGGGATGTGGGTGCGGCGGCTGCCACCCGGTTCACCCTACCGGTCCGGGCTGCGGACTGGTTTTCTGGTGATGGCGCTGACGGTGGAACTGGCCTTTTTCCTGCATCACAACGCTGCCGGCTGGCCGCTGGCCTATAACGGCAGCATGAGCAGCTCTGCGTTCATGTTTTATCTGGCGATCAGCGCGCTGGCAATCGCGGGGGCCTTTCTGGTCAATCCGGCCTGGCGGGGCCGGGCGCTGGCGATCAGCATCGGGCAGGTGGTGGGCGGCCTGTTATTTTATCTGGGCATTATGCCGGACGCAGCCCTGCGAGTCGAAATGATCCCGGCGGTGTATATCAGTATTCGCGGTTTCGCCTTTCCCCAGGTACTGGCAACCGCCCGCATCGCGGAATGGGTGGCTTTTCTGGTGCTTGGGCTGGTGGTGGCTGTGTTTATGTGGGTGTGGTTCGGGCGCATTACGGAAACCACCGGCAGGCCCTACCCGCGAGAATTATATGTCACAGCGGCGATTATCGGTTTCGCGGTGATCGGCTGGCTGGTGGTGGGCATCGAGCCGCTGCCGCCAACGATCAGCGTGGAACAGGATGGCGCTCAGGTGATGATGCCCTACGCCGAAGCTGTCGAACAGGATTTGCTGACCACCGAAGATTTGCAGCAGTACAGTCAGGTCCCGGTGCTGGTGCTGCTGCCGGAACAAAACCGTTTCGGGCGTTTTGTCGTGGGCACGGAAATTACGCCGGAATATATGGCGCTGCTGCTGGCGCTGGTGATCTACACCTCCGCCTTTATCGCGGAAATCGTGCGCGCCGGTATTCAGGCAGTATCCTACGGGCAGATTGAGGCGGCGCGGGCATTGGGTCTTAACCAGCGGCAGGTGCTGGGCCAGGTGGTGCTGCCGCAGGCCCTGCGTGTGATTATCCCACCGCTGGGCAACCAGTATCTGAATCTGTCCAAGAATTCGAGTCTGGCAATCGGTATCGGCTTTGCCGACATCTTCACCACGTCCACGACGGTGATGAATCAATCCGGCCAGACGATTACGGGCTTTACCATTCTGATGCTGTTTTACCTGTTAATGAGCCTGTTTATTTCTGCGGTGATGAACTGGGTGAACAGCCGTTTTCAACTGGTGACGAGGTAAACACCTATGACAACCATGCAGGATCGCCGCCCCTCAGTCATCAACCAGGCTCATTATGACGAACCGGAAGTCAAACCCCCGCCCCGGCTGGTCGCGGGTCCGCTGGCCTGGGTGCGCGAGAATCTGTTTGGCTCGGTCATGGATACGATTCTTACGCTGGTGGGTGTCGCCCTGATTGTGAGTGTCGTGTCGTCCTTCCTGATCTGGGCGACAAGCTGGGCCAACTGGTACACCGTCATGCTGAACCTGCGTCTGTTCATGATCGGGCGCATCACGGACCCGCTCATGGAGGGGCGCGTTCAACTGCTGGGACTGTTGATCGCGCTCATCGTCGGGGTGAATCTGGCGGCGTGGCTGCGGGTCGCGCTGCGCACGTGGGTGACACTGGCGGTGATTGTGGCGGCCATGGCGCTTATTTCGGTGATTATCAGCGCGACTGTGCC
>CAZKIB010000095.1:10812-12833 GCA_964552425.1 uncultured Anaerolineaceae bacterium
CGGTGATGACGCGCTGGCGCAGATCAACAGTTTTACGGATCGCGCAACCAATGCGGTACGCAACGCTGCCGATAACCGTCTGGGGACCCAGGCACGCATCGCCGAACTGGAACAACTGCTGTCCGGTGACACCCTGACCGCCCGCCAGCGCGAGGTCTATACGGCTGAACTGGAAGAGCTGGAAGTGCCCCCGCCCGTGAGCGAGACTCTGGCGGTGAACCAGGCTCCGGTGGATGTGCGCATTCTGCAAGGCAATTTCGAGCCGCTGGTGTCCGCTACGCTGACGCCCGACAGCGAACCTCTCACCTTTACGGTTCCGGCGGATGGCTGGTACATCCTTGAAAAGTCTGTTTCTGGCAGTGATACCAGTGTCGCCCTGCTGGAAACACAGGGCATTTACCCGATTTTTGAGCGCAACTTCCTGAAGTCTACTGGCGAAAGCGGCGCAGAGCGTGTCTTCCAGTACATTCGCGCGACGGATGGCCTGGTGGTGGAGGGTGGGCGTCCGCGTGTCGACGGTACAGACATCGCCTTGATCGGCATTATCGACCACCAGTTCAAAAATGCGCGCTCCTTTGGTGATTACCTGAGCCTGATGGTTGGCCCGTTCCTCGGACAGATTGATTTGCCGCTGGCGGTTTTCCTGGCAGTGGCGGTGATTGGCTATTACGGGGCGCGGCTGATGGATGAGCGCTTCTCCAGACAGGAACGACCCCGCCAGACTTCGCGGCGGCTGTCCACGTGGTTGTGGATCGCCCTGCCGGTGGTGGCCTTTGTGCTGGTGGCAGGCATTGCGCCATCCGGCCCGCTGCAAGTGAGCGACCCGCAGTTGTGGGGCGGCCTGCTGCTGACGATGATGCTCACAGCGGTGGGCATTGTCGGCGCATTTCCGATTGGTGTGGCGCTGGCATTGGGACGGCGCAGTTCCCTGCCGGTGGTCAGCACGTTCAGTACGCTCTACATCGAACTGGTGCGCGGCGTACCGCTGGTGACGGTGCTGTTTATGTCCATGCTGCTGGTTCCGTTCGTGATTCCTTCGCTGGCCGGGCCGGACACCGGACCGTTCCGGGCGATGGTGGCGGTCACGCTGTTCAGCGCGGCTTATCTGGCAGAAAATGTGCGCGGTGGGCTGCAATCGCTGCCGCCGGGACAGGAAGAAGCTGCCAAAGCGCTGGGGCTGGCCGGGTGGCAGGTGACGCTGTATATCACCCTGCCACAGGCGCTGCGCGCGGTCATTCCGGCGCTGGTCGGGCAGTTTATTTCACTCTACAAGGACACCTCTCTGGTCGCCATTGTCGGCCTGATTGACCTGACTGGCGTGACCAAGAATGTGGCTGCGCAAACCGAGTTTCAGGGTTTGCTGCGTGAAACCTATGTGTTTATTTCGCTGATTTACTTTATCTTCAGCTACGTGATGTCGCTGGTCAGCCGCCGTATTGAAGCGAGTGGTTCCGGCGCGGCCCGGCGGGTGTGAGCGAGCAGTGCTGAGTCAAGGTCTGATAGACGGTGGTAGTTTGTGTAACCATATTTTCAGAGGGAAGTGATTAGAAATGACCGCACCGACGATTGATGAGAAACCCAAAAACAGTATGGCGGGTGATGAACCGATTATCATCTGCCGCAATGTGAACAAGTGGTTTGGCGAATTTCATGTGCTGCGCGATGTCAGCGTGGAGGTCGCCCCGCGTGAAGTGGTCGTGGTCATCGGGCCGTCGGGGTCGGGCAAATCCACATTTATTCGCTGCATCAACCGGCTGGAAGAACATCAGGAAGGCCAGATTATTGTCGATGGCATGGAACTGAGCCATGACATCCGCAATATCGCCGCCATTCGCCGCGAGATCGGCCTGGTGTTCCAGCAGTTCATCCTCTTCCCGCACCTGACCGTGCTGCAAAATATCACGCTGGCCCCCACCAAAGTGCGCCGTCGTTCCCGCGAAGACGCCGAAGCCAAAGCCATGCAGCTTCTGGATCGCGTTGGCATCCCGGAGCAGGCCAATAAATACCCCGGCCAGCTTTCC
>CAZKIB010000095.1:12846-22376 GCA_964552425.1 uncultured Anaerolineaceae bacterium
AGCAGCAGCGCGTCGCCATCGCTCGCGCCCTGGCGATGGAGCCAAAGATCATGCTCTTTGACGAGCCAACCAGCGCGCTCGACCCGGAGATGATTAAGGAAGTGCTGGATGTGATGAAGGAACTGGCGCGCAGCGGTATGACCATGATGGTTGTCACCCATGAGATGGGCTTCGCGCGCGAGGTGGCGGATCGCGTTCTGTTTTTCGATCAGGGACGCATTGTGGAGCAGGGCACGCCGGAATATTTCTTCGAGAGCGCCCAGCACCCGCGCACCAAGCTGTTCCTCTCACAGATTCTCTAGCCCAATCGGACCATGCGGAAATTCGCGCCGGTTCTGCTGGCGCTGCTCACTGGCCTCAACCTTCAGGCGCAGGAGAGCAGCCTGCCCTGGTGGAATGACCGCGTGTTCTATGAGGTCTTCGTGCGCAGCTTCCACGACAGCGACGGTGACGGTATTGGCGACCTGCCGGGTCTTATCCAGAAGCTCGATTATCTCAATGACGGCGACCCGGCGACCACTGATGACCTGGGCGTGACCGGTCTGTGGCTGATGCCGGTCACGGAGGCGGCCAGCTATCACGGTTACGATGTGACCGATTATCGCGCCATCGAACAGGACTATGGCACGGCGGACGATTTCGCGCAGTTGATGGAAGCTGCTCGCGCGCGCGGGATGGCCGTGATTGTCGATCTGGTCATCAACCATACCTCCAGCCAGCACCCCTGGTTTCTCAGTTCACAGACCGGCCCGACTTCCCCTTACGCCGATTATTATGTGTGGCGCGCTGAAAACCCCGGCTACGGCGGCCCCGCCAATCAGATCGTCTGGCATCCGCTGAATGACCGCTATTATTATGGCCTGTTCTGGGATGGAATGCCCGATCTGAATTACGATAACCCCACTGTGACCGATGAAATGCAGGCTGTCGCGCAATTCTGGCTGGATGACATGGGCGTGGATGGCTTCCGGCTGGACGCGGCCAAACATCTGATCGAGGATGGGCCGGACCAGGAACACACCCCGGCGACACTCGATTGGCTGGCAGACTTTAACGTCTATACCGATACTCTGCTGGTCGGCGAAATCTGGAGCGGCAGCAGTCAGGTGGCGCGCTATGTGCCGGCGTCGGTGGACATCGCCTTCGAGTTTAATCTGGCGACGACGATGATTGACTCGGTAAAACGGCGCAGCAGGGACTCGCTGGCACAGATTCAGCAGCAGGTGCTGGAAGCCTATCCGCCGGGGCAGTACGCGGTGTTTCTGACCAATCATGACCAGAACCGCGTCATGAGCGAGTTTCGCGGGGATACCGGCTCGGCCAAAGCGGCGGCGACTCTGCTGCTGACCAACCCCGGCGTGCCATTTATTTATTATGGCGAAGAGATCGGGATGCAGGGCCAGAAGCCAGACGAACACATCCGCACATGCAGTGGACAGACAACCCTGAACATGCCGGGTTCTCCACCATCCCGGCGTGGCAGATGCCGGATGCCAGCGCCGCAGATTTCAACGTGGCGGTTGAAAGTGATGACCCCGCTTCGCTCCTCAGCCACTACCGCCGCCTGATTCACCTGCGGAACGAATCACATGCCCTGCGGCAGGGGGCCTATACGCTGGTCGAGAGTAGCCAGCGCCCGGTGTATGCCTTCCTGCGCCATACGGACGAGGAAATTCTGCTGGTGCTGGTCAACCTGAACCACCGCGAGATTCTCGATTATGAATTAAGCCTGGAAAGTGGGCCGCTGATCGGTGCGGTGACGGTGGATTTGCTGCTTGGCGAAGGGGATGTCCGCCCGCCAGAGATTAATGCCGCCGGTGGCTTCGCTGCGTATAGGCCGCTGGATGTGCTGCCCCCGCGCAGCAGTTTTGTGCTGCGGTTAGATTAGGCATCGAATTTTTCGAGGTATTCTGCAATCACCATTTGTTCCCCATCTGCGGCATCAAGTTTATCGGGATCAAGTTTGACTTTCTGATAATCGTGTCTTTTCCGAACGAGTGTTGAGGTATAGGGGTTCGTATCCATCTCATAGGGAAGCAAGGCTTGAACCTTGAGCAGCTCACACAAAAAACCCACTGCCTCATAATGGTTTTTGGGAATAAGATCGCCATCTAAGGGAACGATTTCAAGAAGTATGGGAAAATCTCCTCGCAATCTATAAGTTCCACACACAACCCTCAATCCTTCTGTATTACTTAAATCAACTTTTTCTGACTGCACAACCACCGTGTTCGGCTCGACATGAAACAGTTGGCTCAACGCCTGAATAATTTCACCAGGTTCAAGTCTGCGATTCACGTAAACATCTTGCCACGACATGGGGCTAACTTTCTTAACTACAACTTATAGTTTCTTCCAGACATTCAATGCCGCCTCACGGTCTGCGGGGTCTTGCAGGCTGGGGTCTTTCTGAATGCGTGGAACATCCATATTCCCATTGTTTTCATTCAGGTGGCCCAGAATTTTGAATGCGGCGCGGCTTAGAGGATAAATCCCCGCCTCTTCAGTCCCAACCGGCCAGAGATGCGTCCCTTTTGGATTGTCGGTGTCGTAGATGCGACCACTTGGTAGTGTAAAACGATTGCCTTCCTGTTTAGCTTTTCCTGCATTGATGTCTTCCACATCTTTCCTAACACTGTCCCAGTCAACCACCACACTGTTTTTCCCATCACCTCTAGGAACAGAACGAGATCGTATACTTCCGGCACGATGTCGGGACGCCAGTGGCAGGTCAAACTTGAAGGTGTTGGTTTTCTTTTCCTCTTCAGCCGGTTCACCTTCCTTGGTTGTCCGCTGGACAATCGAGTAATCGTAATCCCAGGTTTTGGCGTCTTTGTGAACACCTTCGATCACGCGGATCGATGCAAAGACCGGGTGCTGTTTCTTGACGGAAGAGGCGACCTGCTCGGCGTCCGCTTTGGTGATGGCCCCTTCCTTGAGATACTTCTTTTCTTCCACGTCGAATGCCGCCAGCCCGGTTTTGACCTTCGCCTGTTTGTCAGCATCCCCTTGCAGGGCCTTCTTCTGTTCCTGAGCGCCACCCTTGCCGCCGAAGAGTTTCTTGACGCCGTTGGCGATCTTCTTCAGCACCGAGTCGATGGCGTCCTGGACCTTCTTCTGGATGCGCTGGACAATCTCGCGCACTTTGTTGGCGATGCCGCCGATGCCCAGTAAGCTCGCCAGGAAACCGATCACTACCGGGATGGCCTTCGCCAGGGACTGCTCGATCTTCTGGGCCAGCAGGCTCACATTCCCGGTGGCGATGGCGGCAACGGAACCCGTGATGGCTTCGACCAGCGAGGCGATCTGGCTGGCGCGTTCGATAAAGAATTTGACGATCTTGTAGATGGTGGTGATGATCTGGATGAGCGCGCCGGCGGGGTTGAACATACTCAACAGCTTGATGACCGCGCCCTTGACAATCTCAACGATGACCCAGTTTTTGATCTCGTCCACGACCATCGTTTTGAGGTCGCTCAGGTAATCCTTGACCATCTCCCACATGCCGCCGACGCCTTCGGAGATGAACTTGCTGATGATGCTCCAGGCTTTTTCGATTCGTGACACATTCTTCTGGCCGATGAACTTGACCAGCCGCTGGCGGATGGCATCCACCGTGATGCCCAGGATTTGCATGACCAGGCTGAGGATCGACTTCATGCTGAATTCTTTGGGTATTTCGATCCCGGCGCTGGTCAGCGCGCCAAACAGCCAGGACAGGAACCCGGCTTTGAGATGGTTCATGATGTTGCCGGTGAACTGTGAAAAGCCCTGTTTGACCCCATCAATCAGGTTGCCCAGGAATTCACCGGGGTTGCGGATGATGTCCATGAAGGCGCTGCCGGCTTTTTTGAGGAAACCCCACACCATGCCCACCGGAACCCCGGCAGCGCTGAGGGCTTTTTTGAACAGCCATTCGGCCCCGGCAGCCAGCGCGCCGAAGATGCGCTGAACACCGGGTGCGCCGCCGGTCTGGTTAATTTCGGGCTGATTGGGTCCGTTCTGCGAATTGGGCGGCGGGTTGGGGGTTGGGCTGCCGCTGGCTTGCAGGGTGGTGGCTGGTGCGGCTGCGGGGGTGATTTCTTCCGCAAGTTCCTGCCCGGCGGTTTCTGTTTCAGCCGGGTCTTTGGGTGGTTTTTTGACACCGCGCACCGGTGGCAGGCCGTTAAAGTGACTCTGGCGCGTGTTCAGGCGGCCTTCGGCAATCATGCGCTGCGTGGCCTGGTTGCCCACCAGATTTTGCAGTCTGGGAGACTGGATTGGATCGACAGGCCGAACCAACCCCTTGGTCTCTTCCTCATGCTGCTGGGGTTTGCTGCGATCTGGTGGTTTCGATTTGGCGGCCCGTTCGGTGGTCACTGCTGCCCTCGTCGCCGGGTCAGGAATCGGCTATATTCCATTCAGTGTATGGAAATTACTATTAATTTGGAAGTTATGAAACTGGTGGGTTTTCAGAACTGAGCGCGGGGTGTTTAAAAGATGGTCGATTCAGTCGTGATTGTCAGCGGCGGCATGGACAGTGTGACCCTGCTGCATTATCTTGTGAAGACGGAACAGCGCCGTCCGGCGGTCATGAGCTTCCGCTACGGGCAGAAGCACGTCCGCGAACTGGTCTGCGCACAATACCACGCCGACCTGCTTGGCTGTGAGCCGTATCGGGTGGCGGACCTGGAGCCTTTACGCGGGGTGTTCAGCGGGTCGGCGCTGGTGGATGCCGGCCTGGATGTGCCGGATATGGAAGCGGTGACAGGCGATCCACAGCCGATCACGTATGTGCCCAACCGCAACATGATTTTTCTGGCGCTGGCGGCGGCTTTTGCCGAGAGCCTGGGGGCGGATACGGTTTTCTACGGCGCGCAGCGGCATGACCTGTACGGCTACTGGGACACCACACCGGACTTTCTGGAACGGCTGAATCAGGTCTACGCGCTCAATCGCAAAACGCCGGTTCACATCTGCGCGCCGTTTGTCCAGCACAGCAAAGCCGATCTGCTGCGCATCGGTCTGGATCTCGGCGTGGATTACGCGCAGACGTGGTCGTGCTACCGGGGTGAAACGCTGGCCTGTGGGCGCTGCCCCACCTGCGCGGAGCGTCTGCAAGCCTTCGCGGAAGTCGGCGTCCCGGACCCGCTGACGTATGCGCGTGAATAGGAGCGCAGCGACTTCCACACCCCACTATCATCCTTATCGCACCAGCATGGACACGGCTTCGGCGGTTTCGTGCGCGCCATCCACCGGCAGGAAGTAAAACGCGATGGCGATCATCAGATAGACGCCCAGCAGCATCGCGCCTTCCAGCCAGTTCGATTCGCCATCGAGGGCGATAAACGCGGCGATCAGTGAGGCGGCGACCAGGGCGATCAGTTCAAAGTTGTTGAACACCAGCAGCAGGGGGTCGCCAAACAGCAGGCTGATGAACACCAGAACGGGCGCGACAAACAGGGCGATCTGCAAGCTGGAACCGATGGACACCGCCAGGCTGAGTTCCATCTTGTTTTTGTAGGCGACGATCACCGCGACCAGATGCTCCGCGACATTGCCGACCAGCGGAATAACGATAATCCCGATAAAGAATTCCGTCAGGCCAAGCGTCACCGTGACGGCTTCTACCGCGCCGACCAGAATCTCGCTCATGAAAACGATGCCGAGGGTCGCCAGCGCCAGCACGATGAGCGCGCGCCGCACGCTCCAGTGGGCCTGATGGGGTTCCTCTTCGGTGGCTGGTTCGCGGGTGGTGCGCGCCCCGCCGGTAAAGCTGTAGAGGACGCTGAGGCCGTACAGCACGATCATGATGATCGCCACCCCTTCGCTGAGGCCCAGTTCGGCGGCAAGGTCCGGTTCGATAGCCGCGTCGAAAATGGAAGGGACCGTCAGCGCGACGAGGGCCAGAATCAGCAGGGTGGCGTTAATGCCGGCGGTGCGCTTGTCGAAGGTCTGAAGGCCGTTTTTCAGCCCGCCAACCAGCAGGCTGGCTCCCATCACCAGCAGCAGATTGCCGATGATGGAACCGGTGATGGAGGCACGCACCAGATCAAGCAGGCCCTCGCGCAGCGCGAAAATCGTGATGATGAGTTCCGCCGCGTTTCCCAGCGTGGCATTGAGCAGACCGCCTAACTTTGGCCCGGTATGGACCGCCAGTTCCTCGGTGGCTTCGCCGATAAAATCCGCCAGCGGGATGATGCCCAACCCGGCGAACACGAAGATCAGCACCGGGTCGAGATGCAAAACAAATTCCGCCAGCAGCGCCAGCGGAACAAACAACAGCAGGCCATAAAGCAGTTTGCGAACCATACGACCAGTCTTTCTGTGAGATTATGCTGTACGGTGGGCAGTTCACAAACCGCCCCACCGCATCTTAACGCACCAGAAATGTACAACTGCCGGTTTCAACCGGGTTGCTCGTGCCCGGCCCGAACGACGCATATCCATCGCTGATGGCTTCGCGCCAGGTCACGCGGTAGGTGATCTCATGCTGGCCGGATGTCAGCGGCCCGGCGGGCACATACCAGTAGACATAGTAATTATTATCGCTTTCCTGCCGGATGCTGGTGCGGTATTCGCGCCAGTTCGCCAGCGGCACGCCGTCAATCGCCACTTCGTAAATCGCGTTGGCGATATGATCCTGAATCTGGGCCTCAGTCTGGGCAAACCAGCTCCACCAGATGTCGATGGTCGAACCGGCGGCCAGATTGGTGGGCGGCGGGCTGCCCAGGCTGGTATTGTTACAATACGCCAGGACATCCACACCCTGCTGCGCCGAAGCGCTGCCCTGACCACCCACTCCGGCCAACTGCGTGGCGGTGGCGACAATATCGAGCGTCGGCTGTGTGCCGGGGTTGGTCGTCTGGGTGACTGACTGGCTGGCAAGCGTGCTGGTGGGCGCGACGATTCCACCGACCAGCGCAGTGGCGGTGGCGTTGATGGAAGGCACGTCGATAATCGGCAGGAACGAGGTGGGCGATACATCTGCCGCGATGCTGGACTGACCCGGCTCGGTGGGTGTCACCGGCGTGGGCGAAACCACCGAACGCGGCGGGGTCGGGGTGACAGTGCCGCCGCCAAGTACAGCGGTGGGCAGCGGTGTACCGAGTGCCAGCGCAGTCAGATCAGGTGAGGGAGTCAGCGTCGGCAGCGGCGTGGCGGTTTCCTGCAAGCGCACCAGATTGTTGGAAACCCAGCCTTCGCGCCCGTCTTCCAGTTGGATATTCAGCCAGTTGCCCTCGGCGTTCTGGCCGAGGACTTCCACGCGAGAACCGGGGCGCACCGCCTCAAATGCGGCAAATGCTGTGCCCGGGCCTTCGCGCACATTCACCGTGTTGATCGACGCGATAATGCCGATGATCGGCGGCACGTCGGTGGGCGTGGGCGTATCCGAGGGTGTGGGTGGGGCCGGCGTGATTGAGGGCGTAAAGGTAAAGGTGGGCAGCGGCGTGCGCGTCGGTACAGGGGTGGCGGTAAAGCGCGGCGTCATGCTGACGATGGGCGCGAGGGTGGCTGTCGCGGGAACCGCGTTAATTTCCACCCCACCACCGGAACAGGCGGCCAGCAGGCCGATGAGCAGCAGAAGAAGATATTTTCGCATCTGACCCGTTCATCATCTCTCCGTAATCAAGTTTGAAGCATAGCAGCAAAGCGCGGGTTGCGCAAAGGGTGTCCCGGCTTCAGCGGACCTTCATTTGACGTAAAATTGCTTTTCACCTACACTGAAAAAGTCTTCTTACGCCTGGCTCAATTGACCGGGCGCATTATTCTTCAAGGAGCGAATATGTCTCGCAAATTCCGTCTTACACCGTTCCTCACACTGCTGGCCGTGCTGTTGGCTGTGGTCCCTGCTGCCTTCGCGCAGGAAACCTTTGGCCTGAGCGCTGAGGACTTTGCCCTGTTTAGTTCGCCCAATATGGATGCCGATTCTTTAAGTTTTGATTTTGCTGTTGACCTGAACGTGACCGGATCGCCGGATGGGGATGTGGCTGTCGCCCTGACCGGGACCGGCGTAGTTGGGATGGATGCCGCCGGAATGCCGGTTGCAGACATTACCCTGAGCGGGAACGCCGACATGGCTGGCAGCAGCACCCCGGTGAATATCCAGCTTCGTGCGGTGGATGGCATTCTGTATTTTGACCTGGGCGATGGCAGCGGCTGGCTGGGTCAACCCCTGGACGAAATGATGTCCAGCCTGTCCGAAATGGCCCCTCTGCCGGTGGACCCGATGGCCCTGGCCTCTGGTGATATGAGCGAGGACCCCGAAGCCATGGAAGCGATGGGTGAGGCGATGAACGCGCTCGCCAGCATGGACCCGGCGCAGTTCATCAGCATCGCCCGTCTGGGTGACATGAACGGTCAGGCTCATTTCCAGGTGAATATCGACCTGTCCGGTTTCCTGGCCTCCGAGGGTTTTAGTGAAATGATGGGCGCGGCCGGCACCATGAGCGGTGACGAATCGATGGCCGGTATGGGCGCGATGTTCGCCATGATGTTCCAGAACATGTCGCTGACCTTTGACCAGTTTGTGGACCTCGCCGAAAGCCGCGTCCGCCAGGGCATTCTGGACTTCGCCATGACGGTTGACCCGGCTATGATGGGCGCCAGCGATGCCAGTGCCACGCCGGTAGACATTGCCTTCACGCTGGATGTCAGCAATATCCAGTACGACGTGCCGGTGGCTGTGACTGCTCCTGAAGGCGCGACCATGATCCCCAGCAGCACCGGCGGCTGATCGTCGTTCTGAGTGGAGAGATGCAAGACGGTGGCTATAATAGTCGCCGTCTTTTTGTTTGAAGAGGGACTGTCGATGTGGTTCATTCTGCTGTGGGGGTTATTACAGCCGGCGATCATTGAACCGGGTGTCCCGGTCACGGTCATGCTGACTGCCGGGGCCGGGCCAGTGGATGTGCTTTATGCCGCAAACGCTGACGAGAGGGTGACGATCACTGCCCGCAGCAGGGCCGCTGAGCCTGTCGATGTGACGCTGGAAGTGCTGTGGAATGAGCAGCATCTTGCTTTCAGCGACGATCATCCACAGGCTGATGCGGAACTCGGCCCACTGGACTCTGCCGTCACCGATCTGCACCTTCGGGAAGCCGGGGAATACACCCTTCGTGTCCACAGTTTCAGCGGCGCGCAGAGCGGCGAAGTGGAAATCCAGGTCGAAGCGCAGCCTGTGCTGATACCCTGCGAACTGCCGGCACAATCAGTGACTTTGAAGCCGCGCCGGGGATTTGCCTGCCAGATCACGCTGGAAGCCGGGCAAATGCTGACTCTGACCGCGCGCGATACCAGCGGCACGCTCGACCCCATGATCGCGCTGCTGGATTCGGAGGGTCGTCAGCTTGCATCGAATGACGATCACGACGGCGCGGACCTGACGCTGAACGTACTCGACGCGCGCATCCCGGCCTATACCATTCCGGCGGACTGCATCTGTCAGATTCAGGTGCGTGATTTCGCCGGAGCGGCCGGTGGATTCGAACTGGCGCTGGAGATTGAATCTTGACCACCGTGCTGGCCCTGTGCTAGTATACTTTCACACT
>CAZKIB010000096.1:0-4149 GCA_964552425.1 uncultured Anaerolineaceae bacterium
GCCCTATGTCGATGCGGCCGTCGCGGCCGGCACGCGCACGCCGATGATCATCGCCAAGCACATCCTGCCCAACACGCTCGCCCCGCTGATCGTGCAGGTCAGCCTGGCGCTGTCATGGGCGCTGCTGACCGAAGCGGCCCTGAGCTTTCTGGGACTCGGTACCCAGCCGCCGGCCGCCTCGTGGGGGGTGATGCTGGCCGAAAGCCGGGGCATCGCCGAACGCGCCCCCTGGCTGATGATCTACCCCGGCATCGCCATCATGCTCGGCGTCCTCGGTTTCAACCTGCTTGGCGACGGCCTCCGCGATGTCCTCGACCCCCGAATGCGCCGGTGAAAAACATTGTTGCGTCGGGCAGAGGCATTGCGATAATTGCGATTCTCTTGTTTATTAAGATCAATCTACTTTCCGTTCATCACAACATTCCCAGAAGAGGTTGCTCCTTGAACGAACACAGGGGCATCTGAAGCAAGGTTTCCACTTTGATATTCTTCTGTTGTCTGAGTAGATGCAACAATGATTTGATCCTGTGTCTGTGGTTGGTCTTCTTGCTTGTTATCATCGCCTGTCGTACGCTGGACAAGGGCATTGATGATACTTTCATAAAATTTATCGCTGAATCCGGCTAAAAAGGCTAACACCCAGAACAATTCCATACGTCCCGCAGTTGGTTCTATGGGTATTGCATCTACCGCCCCGCCTGCTGCCGTGTTCGCCACAACTAGACCCGAAATAACCGCAAGATAGGACAAACCCGCCATTATAATCCCAATAATAGGCCGTGCGATTAACCAGCGAAATTCAATATAGAAGCGCACCGGCTTATCAACCTTATAAAATTTGTAGAGAATTGCACCTATGCTACCAAAAAGGCCCCACACAAAAATTGACGCGGGGATGCCCGTGTTGGGCATGGTCCTACTGAATTCTCCCGAAGGAATACTACTAATCACAAAAAGTAACAATGCAATATAGGCTATGATGCCAACAAGGAAGACAAGTTGCCAATTACGCTGCTCAGCACGCAACAACTCTTCGCGATTTATTCTGGCCTCAATTGAACCGATTAATTCATCGACATCGCTCATGAACTGACTTTGTGCCGGAGTCAAACGACCATAATTCTCACTTTCGATATTGCTCGCACCTTCAATAGGTATGGCTTCGTCAAACTGCCCCAAATAACTATAGGCTTTGGTAGCTGCTTCGCTCGCTCGGTTTCTTTCATCTACGTTGTCAACAAGAATGCTTCCTATTTTTGAATTGAGCTTGGCTAACTGTTCGCGCCGCAAATCTGCCTGCATGCGCAGGCTAGCATGTCGTCTCTCTGCCGAATGAAATTCCTCATTATTCGCGATTCGCTCCTTCAGAAATTGAAGAGCATCTATTCTTTGTGACCAGTGCATAATAAATCTACGTGTGTAGTACAACGTCAGCCCCACGACTAGACCAATGGCAATAATCTGAAATGCACCCTGCAAAGTGCTGATTATCCGGTCTGCTCCGGAGTCAATCTCGTCAACTGACCATTGTAGAAACAGCAGCACAATGCTTTGCAAGGTCATGGACATAAAAAACAAAACGAAGACTACGAAAAACAAAAGAGATAATTTGAGGACAGACATCGGGCCAAGTAGACGATACCGCTTATCCTTTGGGATCGCTCCTATACGGACTAAGTACTCAAGAGATCTTAATCCATAAGAACCAGTGTCTGCCTCCACAGAATCAACTGCGGCAATTACATCCTCATATGTCCCGGCCGGAAACTCAACATTACCAATATGAGCAGCGTTCTCTAGGTGAACTATCGAAGGGTTTGACATCGCCGATCTCCCTAAACTTTCTCACTCGGCATTTTTGGAGTAGATGAAGAACGACTTGTAACAACATTCTCTCCCTTTCTGACAAAAACAACTGCCGAAAACACCCTGCGGTTTAGGATCTCGTTTTCGGCAGCTGTTGAGTCTCAAGTCACTCTATTCTGTTTTCTGCCGTTGCAACGCAATCAACAACGGTTTTTATCACTTCATATATTACAATGGATATTGAAACCAGCGGTCATCACACCGGGGTGACAAATGCCACATATCTTCTAAATATCGCACCATCAGAAACAAGAAAGGCCAATACCTCTTCCTGAATAGTCGTTGATGCTGCGTAAGCGTCCATAGCTGCTTTCCTGCATAGCGTGCGTACACAGGCATTGTAAATTTAATCAGCGGTGTGGGTCAAGCCTGGCGTGCATGAGCGGCACGAGCGCTACATGCGGCGGCGCAGGACGGTGTGCATGGCGACAGACAGCACGATGATAAAACCGTAAATCACCTGCGTGGTGAAGCCGCTCCAGCCCACCGCCACCACCGCCGGCTGGATCGAGGCGATGATAAAGCAGCCGATGAACGTGCCGAAGACCGTCCCGACCCCGCCGAACACCGAGGTTCCCCCCAGGAAAACCGCCGCCAGCCCGATCAGCAGGTAGCCTTCGCCCAGGTTGGTGAAGAAGTTGTTGATTTCCAGCGCCGTCAGCAGTCCGGCAAAAGCGGAGAACAGGCCCACCGTCGCAAACATGAGGACACGGGTGCGGCGTACATTGATACCCATCAGGCGGGCGCTGTTTTCATTATCACCGATCAGGTAAACGTGCGCCCCAAAGCGATGACGATTGAGCAGCACCCAGATAATCACCGCCGCGAGGATCATCCAGATCATCTGCATAGGCACGTAATCGAACAGACGCCCGACCATAATCTCGCGGAAGGCTGTGCCGCGCAGTTCGTTGAGCGGGAAGCTGCGCCCGTTGGTCAGCACCTGCACCATGCCGCGCCAGAAAAACTGCGTGCCGATGGTCGCAATCAGCGAGGGGATGCCGATCAGCACGACGATCAGACCGTTGAGCAGGCCCACCGCAAATCCGGTTATCATGCTCAGCACAAACGCCAGCAGGACATCCTGGGTCGACTGGTGAACCAGCACAAAGGTCGTCACGCTGATCGCCATGATGGAGGGGAACGACAGGTCCATATCCCGGCCAATCACCAGCATGGTCAGCGGCATGGCGACGATGCCGAAGAAGGGCACGCTCTGCATGAACGCGGCGTAGATGTTGGGCTGGCCGAAGGTGTTCGGGGCCAGAATCAGGAAGATCAGCCACAATCCGGCCATGACGCCGACGATGCCAATTTGCAGGCCGTTTTTGCGCACGAAACGCCTGACGGTGGTGCGCTGGGGTGGTGCGACTGGCAGGGTGCTTTCTTCAGCTTGCGATGCCACAGGCCCGTCTCTCTTTCAGTCCAGTGTGCCGGTTTCAGCCACATGCTGCATTTTCTCAAGCAGTTCTTCGAGTGTCAGGTCTTCCTTATGGAATTCCCCGGCCACTGCGCCGCGATCCAGCAGCACGATGCGGTCCGCAACCTCGTAAACGTGAAAGACATTATGGTCGATGAAGATGGCGGATTTGCCGGCCCGCTTGATATTGCGCACAAAATTGAGCAGTTTGCGAGTCTCACTGAGCGCCAGCCCCATCGTCGGCTCATCCAGAATGATAAGTTCGGCCTGGAAGTAGAGCGCCCGTACAATCGCCACGCCCTGTTTTTCGCCGCCCGAAAACCCTTTGATGTCCGACTCAGAAGTCACCGCAGTGGACGTGAAGCCCAGTTCACCGCGCATCAGGCGGTCAGTCTCGGCCCGCATTTTGTTGATGTTGAGGAAGCCGAAACGCCCGGTAATCTCTCGCCCGATAAAGATGTTGCGCCACAGGTTCTGCTGTTCGGCCAGTGCCCGCTCCTGATAGACCGTTTCGACGCCCAGTTCGCGCGCGCGGGGCACACTCAGATTTTCGACTTTGTGACCGTTAAAGTAGATTTCTCCGCTTTCGGGCCGGTAATATCCCGTGATGATCTTGATGAGTGTGGACTTGCCTGCGCCGTTGTCACCCAGCAGGCCCACGACTTCGTTCATCCCCACGCGGAAATTCACATGGCGCAGGGACTGCACTTCACCAAAGGATTTGCTGATGTCCCGCAGTTCTAGTCGGTACGGTTCCGTCATGGGTAAAAAAGCCTCGAATACATACTTCGCCGGAGCGCGGATGGGAGGATCAGGGGTGCAGCTTACACACCCCTGATCGCTGCACTCAGATCGTTTAGCGG
>CAZKIB010000096.1:4230-4508 GCA_964552425.1 uncultured Anaerolineaceae bacterium
TCAGGCCGGAGAAGTTGTAATTCTTCGCCAGGCAGATCTGGAGGACAGGCAGGTAGCCTTGCAGCCACTGCTGCTGGTCGATCACCAGGTCCGTCCAGCCACCCTGAATGGCGGTCACAGTGGCGGGGGACAGATCGAAGCCGGCGGTGAAGATGTCATCCGGGCCTTTGTTGGCGGCGGTCAGCAGGGTTTCCAGCGAGGCGGTCAGGTTGCCGTGATCGGTCACGACCAGCCTGACATCTGCGTTGGCCGACACATAGCCGGTGAAGGTGGCGATC
>CAZKIB010000096.1:4518-13619 GCA_964552425.1 uncultured Anaerolineaceae bacterium
TAGGGTCCGAGTTGGTGGCTGAGTCGATTTCAAGATAGTCCACCACGAGACCGGCCGCTTCGAGACCTTCGACCACGCCGCGTGTCCGCTCACCACGACCCGGTTGGGACAGCAGACCCCAGACCAAAGCGCGGTCCCCGTCACCCAGACCAAAGCGGCGCACGGCTTCCTCAGCCAGCGAGTAGCCGGCGGTGTACTGGAAGGCCCCGACATAGCCGAAACCGTTTGCGCCGTACTGGGCCTGCAAATCCGAGAGCGGCACATTCATGGCGGTGATAATCGTGCCCTGCGCTTCGGCCTGGTCGACGATGGCGCGGTAGGCTTCATCACCCGGATGCCCCATAATGGCGATGCCGTCCGGGCTGGTCGCCAGCGCTTCGTTCAACTGGGTGACCATTTTCTGCGGGTCCCAGTCCGACCAGATGTACTGGACGGCACGCAATGCGCCGTTGTAAACCACTGTCTCGAACGGCCCGCCTGGGGATCCACCGGGGAAGAAGATAATGTCGACACCGGCGCAGGTCTGATTCTCCTGAGCGGTGACGGCATTGAATGATACGACGAGACTCAGGAGCAGGATGGAGATGATAAGAAGGCTGGTTAAAAACCGACGATTGTAGTTCACGACTGTCTCCTTTGATAACACTTTTATCCAATAAGCGGGACTCTACACATTCCAGGCTCCGTGTACGGGAGGCGGTCCAGGTACATTCTGGTTTCTGAAGCAGCGCTGCACCTTGTGGTTCACCGACCCTGTATCCACTGCGAAGGCGGGGAGGAACGACAACTGAAGACTGGCAGGGGTGAGGTGCAGGGAGCCAGGACTGTATACGCCTCCGTTTCCGAATGCGCCCGCTGTCCATCACACATCAGGTTTATTCGTAGAGTCTAACAGCAGCGACCCGGCTCTGTCAGTGAATTCAGACACCAAAAGCGCCTCACGTTCGTCACTGTCCAGATAGCGTTCAGCGCCGCAATCACCCGGCCCTTCGCGGGTTGCACAAAAAAAAGTAGGCCACCTGGCACTGGCGGCGGAGCGCGTTGCGGGGATACTGGATTCCGGCGTACAATACGCCCCGTCATCAGGAGACAGACCCCGTATGGACATGGAACAGATCGACCATCGCCCGGAAGAATTTGAAGCCCCGCACGAAGAAACCGGCACGGAATGGAACCGCTGGACGCGCCGCCTCGCCATCATCATTCTGATGATTGGGGCGGTGTTCGCCGCGACCCTGCTCGGCAGCGTGCTGTCCAATGTCGTGGTCGCGTTTATCCTGGCATTCGCGCTGTTTTTCCCGGTGCGGGCGCTCACCCGGCGGCTGCGGCTGAATTATGGCCTGTCGGTGCTGGTGGTCTTCATCATTTATCTGGTGGTGGCAACTTCCATCGTCGGCAGCCTGATTACGTCCGTCATCCCCTTTGTGACCGATCTGGCGCGCGAAGGCCAGCGCAGCGCCACAATCTTGCTCGAATTTCTGCAAAATTATGAGCCGGGCGACGCCACCATCCTGGGCGCGGAAGGTGAAATCGCCAATGTGCTGGATGCGCTCTACCAGCCGCTCAGCCAGTTTGTCAGGACCTTCCAGTTCGCCCGCACCTTCCAACTGGAAAATGTCAGCGGCGCGCTGCCCACGCTGATGGATACGGCCGGCGTGGCTGCCGGGACCATCAGCAGCGCCATTGGCAATATTTTCCTGGTGAACCTGCTGGCGGTGCTGTTCCTGCTGGAGATTCCCGGCATTTTCAAATGGGGACTGGGGGCCATCCAGCCGGTTTACCGCCGCGAAATGGCGATTTTGCTGAATCGCATCGGGCAGGTGTGGACCGGGTTCTTTCGCGGACAGTTGATTATCGCCGGCGTAATTGGTCTGCTGACCGGGGCGCAGTTGATGCTGATGGGTATCCCCGGCGGGGTAGTCATCGGCCTGTTTACCGCGCTGGTGTCACTCATCCCGCTGCTGGGCGGCTTCATCGCCCTGTTCGCCATTCTGCTCGTCACCGCCATTCAGGGGTCCAGCACGCTCAATCTGGACACCGGCACGCTGCTACTGCTGGCGATTGTGCCCAACCTCATCATTCAGCAGATCATCTGGAATGTCGTTGCGCCCAAGATCACCGGCGACGCGGTTTCGCTGCCGGTCCCGGTCATCATCCTCGGCCTGATTATCGGCGCGCAGATCGGTGGGCTGCTGGGCGCGCTGCTGGCGGCCCCGGTCATGGGCATTCTGCGCGTGATCGTCGTGTACGTCCTGCGCAAAATTCAGGGCGGCGACCCCTACCCGGACGAACCCGAACCCGCCTGGATCACCACCGGCCTGTTCATCCGTTAGGTCAAGTTTTGCTGATAACTTCGAGAGGACGCTATGATGAGCGAATTTCGGGGATGGTCATCGTGGATTCAATTAGCGCTGGCCCACCCCCGCTAAAATAGAGTAACAGTTGCTCCATAAAACTGGGGGTAGACCACAAGGTCCTCAACCAGGTAGGAATGTCTTTCTGGTCTGTTCTTGTATTTGTAATAAACTCGCGCGGGGTTAACCCGCAGAAATCGTGGGTTATCACTGTGCAATCGTAGGATCAAATATATATCGCGTTTGCAAGGAATCTTGGCGCGTTGTGCCATGTCCAATGGCAGTTCACGCATTGGAATGAAGCCTGCATAGCCAGCTTTCTCAAGTTCTTCTCTTGAACGAAAATTCAATTGAATTTCCTCGCTACTTGCTGAATTGCTGCTGCCAAAGTTCGTAGCACTGGCGCTTTTGGTTTTCCCAGAAGGCTCCTTCTGTTTCAGGATCGGCACTATTTAGCAGACCAAGTTCGCGTGCCAGTGGGAAAAAGCCAGTGCCAGGTTTGCCGTTTACACTCACAGCAAGGGCACTGAGCATCGGACGCTTATGAACAGCTTCATTTTCAGCAATATTCCTTAGTAACCACCCCAGACTGTTGCTCATATAGTTGCCACTTAGTGGAAGGCCCACCAGCAGGGCCAATTCCTGATAGGTGACAGTCCCGCGGTGACGCGCTGCTTGAATCAACATGCTGTAGGCCAGATGATACTCAACTGTCTCTTTGTCACCAAAGCGTTTCTCAGGCATAGCTCCTCCATTTACAGCACTATTCTAAAATGATTACATGGTAATCAAGATTATGGAAAGTTAAGAAAGCGTCTAGCGCTCGTCATCGCCATACTCGTCTTCGCGGCGTAAGGTCAGGTCTTCAGGAAAATGATTGACATGAAAAACACGCAGCGTTGTTGACGGGCGCTGGCGCGGCGGCAGCAGCGCTTCCAGGCGGCGCACCAGTTCTTCCTGTTCAGCCTCGCTCAATTGCTCCGCCAACCGGACCAGCGCCTCAACAGTGGGTGATTCCATTTTGTCTGACTCCCATCGCTCGACCTTCAGCAGCCATCGTCAGGTCTGTATAACATTCGGCAGTCTATATGATACACCGGGGAAACAGCCTTTGCACCGGCGCGTGCGCTAGACCTCAGCCTTTGGGCGCATAGCCAGAGCGCAGTTGGATGATTTCGAGATACAGATCGTGAATGACCTTCTCCTTGTCCGCCAGCCGCCGCTCCACCCGTTCCAGTTCCGCCCGGTGCAGGTTATCGCTGTAGGCAATCGCGCCCTCGGCCCGGTCTGCGCGGGTCTGCGCTTCGGCAAGCTGCTGCTCCAGATCGTGGATGCGCTGCTCGGCTTCCGCCAGCCGCACATGCAGCAGGGTGATCTCGCCGCGTTCGCTGGCCGCCACAACCGCCGCCGGTTCCTGGGGTGGGTCGGCGCGCTGTCCACCGGCCAGTTCATCCACGATCTGCTCCTGCGTGGCCCCCTCCGCCTTGCGGTAATTCACATAGCTGAGGACCTGCAAATCCTCATCGGTGTAACGCCGGTGGCCGCTGGAGGGATTCGCTTCGGCAGACAGGAATTCGGCAAACTCGACTGACCAGCTTCGCACCGTTTCCGCCGACTTGCCGAGTACCTGCTGGATATGTTTGGGCTGGTATTTCATGCCATTGGATTTCATCATTCGCTGCCCGATCACTCTCACCGGGGCTTATCGCGCCCCTGATTCGCAACCAATCCCCCAATTGTACCCGGCAGCGGTAGGTTGGAAAAGCATTTGCGAATTGAAACGACAGTGAAATTGTGCAAGTCTGTGGCAGCGATCAAACTTGTTCTCTGGTGTGAATATCAGACGAAACAGATGTTTCATGTTACAATTTCAGTCAGTTGACCACCAATGCAGAGACCATCATGGTTCCAGAATCAACCGTAAAAAATCTTAAAGACCTGTCGCTGGATTACGACGCTCACCATTTCGACCTGTCGCATGTAATCCTGGCGGACTGCTTCGACTGGCTCAGGCGAATACCAGAAAACAGCCTGCACGCCATTGTCACCGACCCTCCCTACGGCGTGAAAGAATATGAGTTCGACCAGCTCGAAAAACGCAGCGCTGGCAGCGGTGGCATCTGGCGCATTCCACCCGCGTTTGATGGGCATCAGCGTTCACCGCTCCCCCGGTTCACGGCGTTGTCAGGCAAAGAACTGGAGACTTTGAAAGGATTTTTTACCGAATGGGCCAGACTCGCGGTCCACGCGCTCCGGCCCGGCGGCCATGTCTTTATCGCCAGTAACACCTTTCTATCTCAGGCCGTATTCGCGGCTTTAGTGGAGGGAGGGCTGGAGTATCGTGGGCAGCTTATCCGGCTGGTGCAGACTTTGCGGGGTGGTGATCGACCCAAAAATGCCGAAAAGGAATTTCCTGACGTGTCCTCGCTGCCACGCGGCGGGTTTGAACCCTGGGGCCTGCTGCGTAAGCCCATGCTCCCCGGTATGCGGTTAAGTGACTGCCTTCGAGAATATCAAACCGGCGGTCTGCGGCGTTACCCGGATGGCAGACCGTTCAATGATGTGATTCCCAGTGAGCGCACCAGCCGAAAGGAACGGGACATTGCCAATCACCCCAGTCTGAAGCCGCAGTCATTTCTCAGGCATGTAGTCTTTGCCGCGCTGCCATTAGGTGAAGGCATTATCGCTGATCCGTTTATGGGTTCCGGCTCGACTATAGCAGCCTGCGAAGCGCTGGGGCTGGCGGCTATCGGCATCGAGAAAAACCCTGAATATTACACGATGAGTCTCACAGCGATTCCGCTCTTGAAGGCTGTTCAGACTGATAACCGTTTATTCACCCAGGTTCCCCTGAACTGGGAATAAAACCGGGTCCCGGTAAATCCAGTTTGCTATCATTTTTTCGTAACCGGAATGGGCTACGCTGGCCGTAATAGTACGGCGGCTGGCCTCTGATCGGCCCGAATACACCCAATCATCCTTTTCCAACTGTGCACCCAGGACCATTACAAATCGAAACGGCTTTGGCGCGATGCCTCTGACCGCATCAACCGGACGGTTGCTGTCAAACACGAACACCATCAACCATACATCTTCCGGGTTATGTCCTTGCCACCCCCGAAGATAGCGCGATGCCTTGATCTCAATACCCGCATTCGCATATTGAGCTGCATTACCTGGAAACAGACCAGCAGGCAGCAGATCAGGATGGCCGTTGTGAAACTGATTTCTCACCAGTCCATCGGCATACCTGGGAATGGTGGAACCCATGAACTCGCCTACCAGACTGCTGAAATTGGCTGGCATCAGCATCGTTTCAAATCGCGCGATGCCCCTGGTATAGAGTTGGTTATTAATGAAACCGAGAAACTCAGCAAATTCGTTCATCGCCAGACGAATATGTGCGGGCGTACATCCAAACGGAATTTGGGCAAAGACATTAAATCCGGTTTCATCAACAGCAATTGGAGTGCAGGCTATGAACTCTGGATCAGCCATGCGATTCAGTCCACTCTATAGTCGTTAATCTGACCCATTAAGCCGCCTCCGCTGCGACTCTGGGGCGGGCCAGGTAGGAGATGAGACCGAGCAGCACCAGTGTCAGCAGCACCCCGGCAGCGCTCACGGCGGTGTATCCCCCGGTGGCGAACAACGGACCGGCCCCCAGGCTGCCGAACCCGGCCACGAAAAATACCAGCGAGTCGTTGACGCCCTGCACGCGCGCCCGTTCCGCCCCTTGCAGCGCATCCGCCAGCAGCGACGACCCGGCCACGTAGCCGAAATTCCAGCCGAGGCCCAGTAAAAACAGGGCCGCCGCCAGCGCGACTTCCGTCACCGCCAGCGGGGCCAGCACCGCCGAAGCGATCAGCACCACGCCGCCGACCACCAGCATGGTGACGCGCCCGAAACGATCAATGAGGTAGCCGGTCAGCGCCGACAGGCCGAACATGCCGAGTGTATGCGCTGCGATCACCATCGAAATCGCCTCGCGCGGGTGGTGCAGGTGATCCATGTGCAGCGGGGTCATGACCATCAGCACGACCATGACCGTCTGGCTGACGAGCATCGCCAGAATGCCAAGCTGCACCGTCGGCAGCCGCAGCAGCACCCCCAGCGGACGATCCTGCCGGGGAGTCGGGTCGCTGCGCTCGGCGTCCTCAGCAGTGCCGATGGCTTTCGCAATCGCCATCGGGTCGGGCCGCAGCAGCAGCAGCGTAATCAAAGCGGCCACCCCACCCAGCGTCAGCGCCACCATCCAGGGACCCACATCCGAATGCAGCCCGAAGGTTTCCATCAGACGCCCGCTGGGGGCCACCAGCGCCGGCCCGGCCACCGCGCCAATCGTCCCGGCGAAAATGATGCGCCCGATCATGCGCGCCCGCATCGACAATGGAAATAACTCGCCCGCCGCGAACCGGCTTTGCTCCCCGCCCGCGCGCCCCATGCCCAGCAGCGCCGCGCTCACCAGCAGCAGCGGAAACGACAGGCTCAGAATCGCCAGCACGCCGACCAGCCCGCCCAGCGCGCCCAGCGCATATCCGGCGGTCAGGCCCACCCGCCGCCCATAGCGCCCCATCACCACCGCCAGCGGAAAGGCGGTGAACGCCTGCGCGAAGGTTGTGGTCGACGCGGCCAGACCCGCCAGCGCTTCCGTCCCGGCCAGCCGGGTGGCGACAATCGCCGTCAGGGTGATGACCGAAATCTGCGCGGCGGAAAATAAGCTCTGGGTCGCAAACAGGGTATAAAGCAGGCGCTTGCTGGTGGCGCTGGTGTACATGGCAGTTCCTTTTTCAGTGTTCATGTTACGAGATTCGTTTGGGCGTGGCAATCAATTCAGAAAAAAGTGTATCGAACCGGTCAGGTCACACCAGATTTCATCTTTTGACTATCGACTACGGCCTAAAGACTGTCGACGGTTTGCCTAAGTTTTCAAGAACCCGCTGGAAATTTTCTGGTGGCAGACCGGACAACGCCCTTCGTGACGGAATCGAAGGGCAGTGTCGAACACCTATTCTACAAACCTGGAGGGTCAATCAAGGGCTGACTTCACCCGGCAGGTTGGGATTGGGCACTTTGGCCTGCTGTTTGGATACCGGCTGGCCGCGAATGACAATATCGACATAGCGCCATTCCGCTTTGGGTTCCGCCCCGGTTTCACCCATCGCCGCCTGGGTTGCCTTGTTGTTGCGCAGGTCAGCATCAGCGCGGAACAGGAAAAATTCCACCAGACTGGCGCGGGTCGAGGCCAGGTTGTTGTTGTGATAATCCGGCCCTTCTGACGAAGCGTGCCCTTCCAGGTATATCTCGGCGTCGCGCACCTCGCGGGTCCAGTTCGCCAGGTCCAGGAGGAAGTGTAAATCCTGATCCGAGCGCACCGCCTTTTCGAGATTTTCGCCATCACGGGGCCGGTCATACTTAAAGAACAGCCGTTTCTGGGTCGCGGGCGGGTTAGGCGCGGGCAGATGGCGCGGTCCCGGCGGTTCAGGATCGGAGCGGATGCCGGGCTGGTTGGTCCAGTCGTAGTCGTCGCCCACATCTGTGCCATCCACATCGAACAGGTCCGTCTGCATGGGATGCCGGGCGTCCTGGTTATTGCGCAGCCCTTTCTGCATCGCTTTGGGCGATTTCCCCTGATTTTTGGCGATGTACTGGGCGCGTTCCCAGGCATGTTCGCGCTCCATGCCCACATGGAAGAAGAACGGGAAGGCCCCTTCTTGCAGCCAGTCCCAGTCGCCGGGGTCCACTTCCCAGGTTTCCTCGTCCATTTCCGGCGCAAGTTCGGCCTGCGCTTTGGCGAACACCGGGGCCATCTTGAAAAAATCGTCCTTGAAGTCCGAGATGCTGGCCCCCGGTATGCCGTCATAATGCGTCACGTAAGCTGCCGCCATCGCGCGGGGCAGATCAAAGCGGATGTGCGCTTCCATCGAAGGCAGTAAAGCCTGCTTCAATTCCAGCGACTTGGGCTTGTACCAGGTCCCGCCGTTTTCAGACTCGGCGGCGGAGAAGGCTTCCTTCCAGTTGGCTTCGACCTTGTCTTTCGCGCCGCTGGCCCAGTTATCCAGATTTTCCTTGTATGTCGTATAAAAAAGAATCACTTCCTGCATTTTCATGTGCGGGTACTGGTAGGACCCGGCCTCAATCGCCTCCAGTTCAAACTTGGTGACGTAGTGATAGACCTTCGCAAACCAGTATTTCATATCACCGCGCATCCCTTCCGCCAGCGCAAGCTGCTCATCGCGGATCGCTTCGCAGCGGGCCTTGAGCGCGCGGTAGGAGGCGTTCGGGTTCATCGGCAGCAGTTCTGTTTTCGCCCCGGCGGCGATGGGAAATTCCAGATTTTTGGGTGGTTCCAGCAGATACCATTTCCCGCTGGCGGAGTGGCGAATGGTGTTGCCTTCCGCGTCCACATTCTCGCGTTCATTGTCCGGCGGGATCGCCCCCGGCATCGGCCCTGCCCACGAAAACGGCGGCGTGGTGACAGGCTTCTTGCGGGCATCGGCGCTGTCGTCGCGCTGGACATCCGGCGCGCTGGTCCGCTGGTTGAGCAGATCGCGGGTGTTGTGGTTGCCGATCAGACTTTGCAGGCGCAGGACGGCGTTTTCCGGCGGCTGCCGGCCGGCGTCCAGCCAGTGCGAGACGCCGCTGGTTTCCAGCGCGGCGGTGTGGGCTGCCTGCTTCGGGTGTGGGTCCGGCGCGGGCCGCTGCTCCCGTTTCGATTTCGCTCTACGCTCCATGTGTACTCCCCGT
>CAZKIB010000096.1:13631-17531 GCA_964552425.1 uncultured Anaerolineaceae bacterium
CATCCTATACTACAAGATACCATGATTCGGGTCGATTGGGGCTGCCGCGCATTCGAACGACAGCCCACAAAACGCGATGAGCCTCTACCGCTGGCAGAAGGCTCATTGTTAGGACCTGTTACAGACCCTGAATGACGGTGCGGCGCGCCCACCCGGCGGGCTGCCGGGCTGCGGATACCCGTGCCGGGCGTTCGACCTGGACGACGATTTCATCCGCGAGGCCGCTGCGCTGCACCTTTTGCAGAACGCTGTCGATGGCTTCGACATCCTGCACGACAATATGGACTTTGAGTTTCGACTGCATGAGATTTCCCCCTCTCGTGTGTGTTAAGGGTTATCATATTCATGCAAAGCCGAGAAATCGCCGAGAGAGCGTTAAGGTGGGCATGAATTTACGGAGATGATCGGCGGTTCCTTTGACTGGTTTTGGCACGCGGGCGGACCGTCGCTTCAGCGCGTATCCTGAAGACCCCCACCTCGGTCCGCGACTCAGTCCAGCCCTCCAGGTCGCCAGTGAGTTTGGCGTAATCATCCGCATGGTCCCGCAGAGCCTGCGCCTGCTGAACTTCTGTATCCCACAGGTCGATGACCAGATACCGTCGCGGGTTATGGGTGTCTTGGAGCAGGGTCGTGCCACGAAAACCCGGTGATGGGCCGAACAGCCGGCCCCACGCGCCGCCGGGACCAAACACCAGCTCGAACTGGCCCTGCGCTTCCGGCCTGACGATCATCTCCCACACGATTTCAATCATGGCATGTTATCCTGTGCGTTCCAATATCCGGTCACAACACCCTGAAGACGCGCTCCACCGCATCCAGCGTGGCCGTGAGTTCGGCCTCGCCGTGCGCGCTGCTGAGAAAAGCCGCCTCGAACTGGCTGGGCGCGAAGTAGACCCCGGCTTCCAGCATGGCGTGGAAGAAGCGGCCGTAGCGCTCTGTATCGGCGTGCTGTTTGGCTTCGGCATAATTGGTGATCGCCGCGCCGGGAGTCTTCAGGAAGTAGAAGCCGAACATCGTCCCGCAGTAATCGGCCTGGATGGGGATGTGCGCGGCTTTGGCAGCGGCTTCGATGCCCTGCGCCAGACGGGCGGTGTTCTGCTCGATGCCGGCGAAAACACCCGGTTCCAGCAGCGTCCAGATCGTCACCAGCCCGGCGGTCATCGCCAGCGGATTGCCCGACAGCGTCCCGGCCTGGTACATCGGCCCGGCTGGCGCGACAGTCTGCATAATCGCGCGTTTTCCGGCATAGGCCCCCACCGGCAGGCCGCCGCCGATCACTTTGCCCAGGCAGGTCAGGTCCGGGTCGAGCTTCCAGCGCTGCTGTGCCCCGCCGGGCGCGACGCGGAAGCCGGTCATGACTTCATCGAGGATGAACAGCGCGCCGTGTTCGCGGCAGAGGTCCTGCAAGCCCTGCAAATAACCGTCATGCGGCAGCACAAAGCCCATATTGGCGGCGATGGGTTCGACAATCACCCCGGCGATCTGGTCAGGGTATTGTTCAAACAACTGGCGCGCCGCGTCGAGATCATTAAACGGCGCGGTCAGCGTATGCGCGGCAGTCGAGGCGGGGACACCCGGCGAATCCGGCAGGCCCAGCGTGGCGACTCCGCTGCCGGCCTGCACCAGCAGCATATCGGCATGGCCGTGATAACACCCGGCGAATTTGATGATTTTTTCGCGCCCGGTATAGGCCCGCGCCAGCCGCAGGGCGCTCATGGTGGCTTCCGTGCCGCTGTTGACAAAGCGCACCATCTCCACCGAGGGCACGGTGTCGATCACCAGTTGGGCCAGTTGACTTTCCAGCGCAGTGGGTGCGCCGTAACTTGTGCCCTTCGTGACCGCTTCCTGCAAGGCTTTGACGACTGCCGGGTGGGCGTGGCCGAGCGTCAGCGGCCCCCAGGACAGCACGTAATCCACATAGCGGTTGCCATCCGCGTCCCAGATGTAAGCGCCTTCGCCGCGTTCGATGAAGCGGGGTGTGCCGCCCACGCTGCGAAAAGCGCGCACCGGGCTGTTGACTCCGCCGGGGATGAGCGCCTGGGCCTGCTGGAAGAGTGCTTCGGATTGTGTCGTTTGCATTGACTGCCCCTTATGTACATGCGCAATGTGATAGGTTGAAATTTATACAGTAAAATACCAAATAAACAATCGGTGCCATTCAGAATATCTCAAAGCAATCAACTTGTTTAAAAACACAGTATAGGTGAGAGAAGAGAGCATACCTGATGTTCAAAAAAATCTTCTGCGTATCCCTATTGATTGTAATATTATTTATTTCATATCAATTATCAGCACAAGAAAATGCCTGTCCAGTGCGTGACGCAGAGGCAGATCAGGCATTTGCCGCGTGGCAGGCCGCTTTTTTCACATGGGGAGAAGCGGCCAATGCAATGGACATGCTCGAAGCTCTCCGTCAGGCGACTGGCAAAGCTGCAACACTGTTTTATGCCGCTGAAGAAGAAGCCATCCTGTATTTGTTTGATCGCCTGACAGGCGGATTGGGAGGAAGCGCAACCAGGTTATCTCGTTCGGCTCTTAATGCCATGCAGCTCAAAATCGTCTGTAAAGGTGGGGCAAGCAGGGCACTGGAAGCAACATGTGGCGCACTCTTGGAACTGGCAGGGCCAGATGATACCACTGCTGATGTGGCAGCTCGCATTTCTGATACGATCAACGGCGTGCAGGCCTATCGGCAGTTGGAAGCAATGATCGCTGATGGTACTTTTGCCGCTATCCTCCAAAGTTACCGGGAGGCCACCGACAATCTTGATGCGCGTAACACAGATCTGCAACATGCGACCAACGCACTCAACGCCTGTCTGGAAGGATTGGAACCTGATCTGAGTTCATCGGTTATCTTACCAACAGCCACACCGACATCCCTGGGCGAAATAAACCTGACCCAACCGGTACGGATGTCGCTGCCGCCACGAATAGGCTTCTATATACCGGCTGGATGGGTGACGACAGCAGACACTTGGAAACCGCAAAATGAACCCGGCGCTTATGAACAGATTCTGATTTCCAGAGATTATATCGAGGCTGCGGAAACCGATCCTTTTCTCGGCGAACGTGGTATCACACCGACCCTTCAGCCAGGACAGGTGCGTATGCGCGTGTTTGCCTGTTCCTATGAGTGTCTCAACAGCCTTCCTGTCGTCAACCAGACTTTGCGCAGTGATACTACAATCGAATTAAGTGGTCGCAGAGTTGCCTATATGGTCCAGGAGGTACGGTATACGCATCCACGTTTTGGTTCATACTCATTGGAACAGCTTGCTTTAGTCATACCGTTGGGCGAGGACATTTATGCGGCCCTCACAGCAGATTATCCGGTGGGCGAACGCCCGGTGGTCGAGCCAATCGTACTTGCTATTGCCGATACTTTGAGCCTGGGACTGGATGAATCGACGGTGGCTTCCAACAGTGAACTGCTTATCCGGCGGGTCACACTTCCTCAACTTCAGGGTGCAGTAGGTTTGCACCTGGATATTCCTGAAGGCTGGGTTGCTGAAGTAGGAGAAGCCAGCCCAACTTACATGGGTATCGCAAGCGTAGACGCGACCATTCACAATAGCCAGGCTCTTGCCAACCGCAGTGCCCAGTTACCTGTTCGCCCCGGTCTGTTCAATCCTGTTCCCATGGGCCCTGGTGAATTACAACTGTTTGTGAATTTGATGGCGCTGGCGCGAGACAGCGGAGACGCCGCCCGTGATCCTCTTGGGATGCTGGAGGCGATGTGGGGCGATGTACTCGAAGGCGTATCTGAACCTGTCTCAACCACCATTCAGCAAATGCCTGCTGCAACCGTCTCTCTGCGCGAACCGGGTGAGACAGGTAATGAGGTATTTGCAGAGTTTATCGTGGTTTATTTAGGCAGCAGCAGTGATAGTGATTTTT
>CAZKIB010000096.1:17541-22296 GCA_964552425.1 uncultured Anaerolineaceae bacterium
CCCTTGTCGCACATTCACAGGCTGATGAAAAACCGGATGCTATTGTAAGCGCGATTCTAAACTCGGTTGTGGTGGAAGGTACGCTTGAACAGGTTGCACCGCTGATGGTTGAGCCTTATTCCGAAACAAGCATCGAGGAAGCACCCAGTATTCCCCTTGACCACCATTTCACCACGTCCCTTGCTTTTGGATTTGACCACCCTGATGGCTGGTCGATTTCTGAGAGCGAGAGATCCGTTGAAATGGTCAATAACCCTGACCATAACTTCATTATTGAGTCGGGTGGGATTACCGTAAAGTTATCCTTGCTTCATCCCGCAGAGATAGCCGGCATTGAGGAGCGCGCAGGCCAGTCTGCGGATGAGGCGCTGGTGATGAATTATCTGAATGAAGGTCTTAACTGGTTGTATAAGTCTCAGCCGGCAGCAGCACAGATTGGAGGGATATTCCCGGCGATGAGAATGGAAGGTGAGTATGAGTTTTTTGGTAAAGAATATAAGGCCATGCTGTTGGTGGTGAACTTGACAAACGATTTGCTGGTCGTGGTTGAAGGGACAACCTTAAAAAGTGACTACGAGGCATTGGAACCAATTGTCAATTCTATCGTGCAGACGCTGCGTCCAGAAGATTCCGCGGCAGAAACAGCGCCAGCACAAACAAGTGTAACCACAGAAGGTGATCTGATGACCTTCAAAAGTGCCGACAAATCTTACTCTTTTGACTATCCAGAACCCTGGGTAATGGAAGAAACCTTTACACCAGATGGTACGCCAATGGTGTTTGTTCTGTTTTCTATCAGCAAGGCGCAAAGTGTGCCGAATGGACCCGCACCTGGTTATGTCCGCATTGATATCACGGAATTGGCTGTCAGCCAGACCACAAGCACGGCTTCGCCAGCCATGACCCTGCTTCAAACCCGGATGCAGCGGGCAACAGGACAGCAGTATATTGGTGAACCAATCGAAATTATGGTGGCAGGCCGACCCGCAGCCCAGGTTCGCTCAACGGCACCTCGCTGGCCTGCGGGCGAAAACGAAGTTATTGATTACATCATTGATCTTGGAAACAATGTGTTCCTCGCCGTTTCGATTGTTACAGACAAAGGGAACATGGCTCGATTTGAGGACATGGCTATGACCGTCGTGAATTCCTTGCGGCTTGCTGAATGAAACAAAGCGCGCAAATTGGTCAGATAGTCAGTTGCTGACACGCGCCTGGGCCTGTTGGAAGAGTGCTTCGGATTGTGTCGTTTGCATAGGAGATTGCCTTTGGATTGCGAGAACAGTTGCCGATGTGCGGCCAGAGGCTACGGCCATCTGGCTATCTTATGCAGCGGGAAGCGCACTGAAGGCGCTTTTGCCCGCTTTTAGCCCCCTCTGGTGGGCTTGTCTTTTCTTAAGCGGTGGGTTTGAACCCACAGCTTCCGATTTCGTCGTGTACATGAGTGAAAACCTCAATGTACAGAGCGTGCCTGAAAAACAGGTAATCTTACGAAGATTGCGGTTGAATATCTTTTGCCGCCGGACACTGAAGTATCCGGCAAGACAGTCCAAATCCCTTCGGTATTCAAAGCGCGCTGCCCCAGTCCCAGCGGGACTTGGTTCTCCTTGCCGTCGATTCTGATCGGCGGCAAAAACGTCACGCCCACGTCTCGTCTAATTTATCGGCGTAGAACAGGATCGCCCGCTGGTAGCGCTGGATGCCGGGGTCGGTGCTGGTCGTCGCCAGTGTTTTGAGCAGCAGTTCCATGGCTTCCGTATGATGGCCCACGTTATACAGCGCCATCGCCAGAAATGCCGCGAATTCCCCCGCGTCAGGAAACCGCTCCATCCCGCGCCGCAGGGTATCAACCGCTTTATCATACTGGCCGAGCGTCCGGTAGGTGCTGCCCAACCCTAACAGCGCGCCGCGCAGGTCGTCATCCGGCAGGCCGAGCGCGATGGCCCGTTCATAATAGGGCACAGCGCCGCGTTCATCGCCCATCTTATCGTGCATCCAGGCATAATGATAATGCACCCGCGCATCGTCCGGGTGATCGGCCAGCAGTTCCACAAACAGTGCCCTGGCCTCGTCAAAGCGCTCCGCCGTGCGATGTTCGATGGCGGCGGCGAGTTTGTCGTTCACTCTGCTACCTGCTCCCTGACCTGTTCCGCCACCTTCGCGGCGGTGATCTTCGCCTGATGCACGCAGTCGGGCACGCCGATGCCGCGATAGGCGCTGCCGGCGACATGGATGCCCGGCGGAAGGGCAGCTTCGAGCGCGTCGATGCGATCCAGGTGGCCCACGTCATACTGCGGGTTGGCCTCGCGCCAGCGGTTGATGCGCGTGAACAGCGGGGCGGCGTCGATTCCCATAAGAGCGCGCAGTTCCGCCTGCACTGTCCTGAGCAGGTCATCGTCACTCAGATCAAACGACTCCGGCGTGCGCGACCCGCCGAAGAAGACTCGCAGCAGCGCGTGGCCTTCCGGTGCGCGGTGATTGAACTTGGTCGAACTCCACGTAATGGCGTTGATCGGGCGCTTTTCGCTGCGCGGAATGACCACGCCAAAGCCGTGGAGCGGGTGGCTGATGTCGGCCCGTTTGTAGGCCAGCGAAATCGTGCCGGTGCTGACGTAGCGAATGTCCGCCAGCATGTCCGCCGCCAGGTCGCACACGTCCCCCAGAAGCCGCGCCGTGACATACGCCGGGGTGGTGAGGATCAGGTGGTCGGTTTTCAGTCGGGAGTTATCAGACAACAGCAGGGTGTAAGTGTCATCCGCGTTTCGGGTGATGGATTTGACGCCCGTGTTCAGGTGCAGGTCGCCATCCAGCCGCGAAAGCAGGCCATCGACCAGTTCGATCATGCCGCTTTTGAAGGAGGTGAAGATGGAATAGGGCGACGGCGGCGCGGATTTGCGCTGCTGCTGCGCGGCCAGCATCCCGCGTGTCAGGCTGCCGTGCTTCTTTTCGATTTCCCGGAAGCGCGGGAAGGTCGCCAGCAGGCTTTGTTTTTCGGCCTCGGTGTTATAAATGCCGGCCAGCAGCGGCTCGGCCAGCTTATCGAGGACTTCATCGCCCAGCCGCCGCCGCACAAAATCGGCCAGCGATTCGTCGGCGTCGTCGGTGCGCGCCGGCAGAAACCACTCCTGCGCCAGCCGCAGCTTGCCCGCCCACGAAATCAGCGGGGAGGTGACGAACGGCCTGAATTTGGTCGGCACGATCAGCATGACGCCTTCGGGCAGGGGGGTCAGTCTGCCCCGATTCAGCACGAAGGTATTGCGCTGATGATCGTTCGTGCCTAACAGCCGCGCCGCGAGGCCCAGTTCGAGCGCCAGTTCGAGCGCCCAGGGTTTCTGTGTGAGGAAGGAATCCGGCCCGGCCTCGACCACAAAGGGCGTGTCGCCATAGCCATCGACCTGTTCCGTGCGGATTTTCCCGCCCCAGCGCCGGGATTGTTCCAGCAGGGCACAGCGCACCCCGGCCTTCTGCAAATACCATGCGGCGCTCAGGCCGGTGATGCCGCCGCCGATGATGACGACGGGGGAATGTCCACTGTTCCTGATCGAATTCATCTTAGCGCACCCCCTGCCGCACGCGGCTGTACTCATGTACAAAATCGACCAGCCGCTTCACGGTTTCAACCGGGGTGTTCGGCAGAATGCCATGCCCCAGGTTGAAGATATGGCCGGGCCGCCCAGCCGCCTGATCCAGCACCTGCCGGGCGCGCTGCTCCACCGCCGGCCAGGGGGCGAACAGCGCCACTGGGTCAAGATTGCCCTGCACGGCCACACCATCACCCAGCCGCTCCCAGGCCGTGTCGAGGTCCACACGCCAGTCCACGCCGATCACATCGCCCCCAGCGTCGCGCATGAGTTCCAGCATTCCCCCGGTATCTGTGCCAAAATGGATGATCGGCACACCCGCCCCCCGCGCGATGGCGATGGCCCGCTGTGTATAGGGCATCACATGCGCGCGATAATCCGCCGGGGACAGATGCCCTACCCAGCTATCAAAGACCTGAAGCGCCTGCGCCCCGGCCCTTGCCTGCGCCAGCAGATACTGCCCGACGCCCTCGCTCAGTTTGGTCATCAGGCTGTGCCAGGCATCCGGCTCGGACAGCATGAAGCGCTTGACTTCGATGTAATGGCGGCTGCTCCCGCCTTCCACCGCATAGGCCGCCAGCGTAAACGGCGCGCCGCTGAAACCGATCAGCGGAATCCCGCGTCCATCCAGTTCCCTGCGCGCCAGCCGGATGGCGTCCAGCGTGAACCCCAGGGTTTCGTCTGGCGGGCACACCTGCAAGCCGTCGACATCGGCGGCGCTGCGGACCGGGTTATACAGCACCGGCCCCTCGCCGCGCACAAAATCCAGTTCCAGGCCCATGCCGGCCAGCGGCGGCAGAATATCCGCGAAGATAATGGCCGCGTCCAGGTCAAACGCCTGGATCGGCTGCATGGTGACTTCACAGGCCAGTTCCGGCGTTTGAATCAATTCCAGAATGGTGTAGCGTTCGCGCAGGGCGCGGTACTCGGCCATATAGCGGCCCGCCTGACGCATCAGCCAGATGGGGGTAGCGTCCACCGGCTCGCGGCGGCACGCGCGTAAAAAACGGGAGTCGGAAGGATTGGACATCGGTCAGGTTAAATCCTTGTCAGAAACGTATGACCTCACCCCGTCTCACTGCGTTCGACTCCCCCTCTCCATCGCGATGGAGAGGGGCCGGGGGTGAGGTGTGGGGGACAAGTTCGTTATCTGTTTATTTTCCTAACTTGCATA
>CAZKIB010000097.1:0-2956 GCA_964552425.1 uncultured Anaerolineaceae bacterium
TCTATCCCAAGCTTGCCTTCTCATGTCCTATCAGTCAATGTGTCACCACTACCGTCACAGCAACCGCGCGCCGGACGAGTTGATCGACCATCTCAGGCAGCAGCAGGTCACGGTGCTGGTGGATGTGCGCAGCGTGCCGTTCAGCCGGCGTTTTCCCCACTTCAGCCGCGATTCGCTGCGTGCCCTGCTGCGTGAACACCATATTCGCTACAGCTATGCCGGTGAAAAACTGGGCGGACGCCCGCAGGATGAAGCGGTCTATCGCGGCGGCGAAATCCCGGATAATGAAACCCACGCCGAGGCTTATCTCAAGCAGGTCAATTACGACGCGGTGATGCAGCAGGCGTGGTATCGGGAGGGCATCGCGCGCTTACTGGAGATTGTCAGCGAGACGCAGCGGCAGGGCCATTCTGTCGCGGTGCTGTGCAGCGAAGGCGACCCGCGCCAGTGCCATCGCCATCATCTGATTGCGAAATCACTCCTGACCGGGAACCTGTCTCTGCGCGCCAGCAATCAGCCCGTGCGAGTCCAGCACATCCTGCGCGATGGCACGCTTGAACCGCCGCTGGACAGTCGGAAAGAGTTTCAGCAGCAGACAGAACAACCCCGCCTGTTGTAATAACAACCTGATTCGATGACCATCTGCGGTAGAGATCAGCCTTGCGCGGCAAGGCAGGTCGTGGTCATAATGGCCGGGTAATGTGGATTAAACAGGAACGCACCATGAACTTTCTGAAAAAACTGTTTGGTGGCGATACCAGCGGCGTCGAACGTGATGACCGTTCCGCCTATCTGTACGTCAAACCCCATCGCTGTGATGACGTGCTGCGCGTGCGCATTGACCTGCACAACGACCTGAGCCAGCGCGACGATGGTGACGGCTACTGGGTGCGCAAGCTTGCCAGCAGCGGCAATTACAAGTGCAATCAGGTGGAACTCACACTGTATTTCGATACCAGCCGGCGGATGGATACCAATGCGACGGAAATCCAGGGCGGCCAGGTGGTGGACCGGGCCGCCTATGAGGCGTGGTTGAGCAGTCAGTCTGCTGAAACTGAGGCGTAAATCAGGTGTGGGCGACATTCCCCAGCGCGCCCAGCAGCGCTTCGGTGGAATTAAACGGCCCGGCGGAGGATTCAACCACCGCGCTGGTCAGTTTGAGGTGATCGGTTTCAATGCCCTCGCGCACCTTCTGACGGTCACGCACCGGGTAAAAATACTCGCGGGACTGCTGCAAGCGCGATTCCAGCCGTTCCCGAACCGATTTGACCGCAGCGGGGCTGGTAATCACGACAAAACTTTCGGCAGCCAGATGCCCGATAAAATCCTCTTCGCCGCCATATTCACGCACAGCGTTGCGGATCATCAGCGCCACCGCGCGCAGCACATCGTCCGCTGCCACAAAACCGTACAGTTCACGGAATTCGCTAAGACGGTTGAGCGACAGCACCAGCACCGCCCACTCACCGTCATTCATCATGATTTCGTTCAGCCGTTCCTCAACCAGAGGGCCTTCTGGCAGGTCCGTGACCGGGTTACTGACACTTTGCTGCGCGACCCTGCTGATGGCGTTGCGCACGCGCAGACGCAGTTCCTGAATGTCGAAAGGCTTGGTAATGTAATCCACCACACCGAGTTCCAGACCTTGCAGACGATCCACACGATCCCGTTTTTCGGTCAGGAAGATAATCGGGGTATCCTGCGTCTGGCGGTCCGCGCGCAGTTGGCGGCAAATCTCGTAACCATCAATATCCGGCAGGCGAATGTCCAGCATAATCAGGCTCACCGCTTCTTCACGGGTGATGCGCAGGGCATCCGAACCCCAGGCAGCGGTCAGAACTTCGTAATTCTGAACCCGAAAATAGGCGCTCAACATTTCCGACAGGTCGAGGTCATCCTCGACAATGAGAATTCTCGGTTTGTCCACACTAACCCCCTGTCTGTCCTATCGGTTTCTGGTTGATTACAAAGACACATTCATCGTGTCCCGCCGCGCGGCAGGCGCTTTCGTGTACGAGAAATTCGTAGCCATTCGATGCCCGGTTCAGGCATTCCTGAAACAACCCCACGAAGGCATGGCAGACTGGCCGGTCCGCCTGACGGCCCCAGGCCATCGGGCTGACATCCACCGTCATCAGGTAAGCGCCATCCTGAACCGTCAGTCTGGTGCGCTGGTCAGTATGCTGCATAAAAGTCGCCGCCAGGGCTTCGAGGCCGATGCGCGTGCTGCTGGCAAGCGGCAGCGTCTGAAAAACCGGGTCCGCCATGCCTGCGAAAGCGCCGAAGGAACGAAAACCATGCGCGAACCATGACCGGCCCACCCGCAGCGCCAGACCCCGCCCACCACGCGGGCCATACCATTCTTCCAGCGCCTGGCTGACAGCCGACAGATACGCGAAATCAAACTGGCGTTGCAGGGTATCAGGCGGCAGGTCCTCCACATACATATTCAGGCCAGCCAGCCCTAAAACAGTATTCAACCCTTCAGCACCAAGCACATCTTGCATCCCCAGCAGGAAGCTGCGGGCGAAGCGATAGGGATAATACAGGCCGCTGGGTTCCAGCACGGGGCGTGACTTCTTTCAAAAGGCTTAGACCAGTTTCTCCAGGTCTTCGACTGTACGATTTACATCCAGAAAGATCAACCCCAGTTTGGCTTCGGGCCGCGCCAGAACCGTCAGCACAGCTTCTTCGCCAACGCTTGTGAGAATCACGTACCCCTTCTCGCCCTTGATAAAAACCTGCTCCAGTGTACCCCGCCCCAGTTCGGACGAGATGCGCTCGCCCAGAGAGAGCATGGCCGCTGACATGGCGCTGACACGGTCTTCTTCGACATTCCCCGGCAGGGCCGAGGCCATGCTCAGACCGTCGACGCTGACGACGGCTGCGCCTTCGACATCGCCAGAACTGGCCTGCAAGTCCCGCAGGCGCTCTACCAGTTGTTCGGTGCGTGACT
>CAZKIB010000097.1:2966-10204 GCA_964552425.1 uncultured Anaerolineaceae bacterium
AAATGCTTAACTCCTGCCCGCATAACCACCTGTGTACGCTTAGGATTGTAGCACAAAACCCGCAAACACAATATAAACCTTAAGGCTGGGACAGGTTACAGTAATGTGCGAATCAAAAAGCGGCTGCCCTTGCCGACAACCGCTTTGATAACCCCGCGCCAGCGCTTATTCCGCGTCGTCGTCCTTGACTTCGCGCACGACTTCGATTTTGACGCGGGCCACGAGGGCGGCAAACGCGCCCAGCACCGCCAGCCAGGGCGCCGCCAGCGCGACGACACCGCCCGCCAGCACGCCGATGGTCAGCGGCATTTCCATGTAGACATCATCGTCGGCGCTTTTAATGCGCACCAGGCGGACATTGCCTTCCTCGACCAGTTCTTTCACGCGGTCCACGACCTGGTTGCCAGCCACTTCGATTTCTTCGGTGAAGGTTTTGGTCTTTTCCTCATTTTTTTCGGTAGGTTGGTCGCTCATCTGATTCGCTCCTGTATTATGCAGAGGGCGATATGCCACCTGCGTTTCGATTATAGCTTACACCCACTTATACGTGACCGTCCCCTGTCAGGTTTCATGAAATCCTGCGATTCTTGTACGATTCTGATGCGCGATGCGCCACGATTTGCGCAGCCTGCTATAATGTAATATAGAACAAAACACGGAGGGTTTGTCATGAAGCGTGCCGGTTTGCTGCTGAGTATCAGTCTGCTGGTTTTTGCGGTGGTTCTCACCGTGCAGGCCGAGTTCGGGTCGAACTGGCGAGCGCGCTTTTATGATAACACCTCCTTCAGCGACGATCCGGTGGAAACCATCGACAACGTGAACGGGGTCAACTTTAACTGGTCGGAAGTGCCCAGCATCAACGGCAACACGGTTGATGAAGTGGGCGAAAACAATTTTTCCGTGCGTTTCACCTCCACGCAGACATTCAGCGCCGCCACCTACACCTTCCAGATCGCGGTGGATGATAATGTCCGTGTGTTCATTGACGGCGAACAGGTCTTCGAGGATTTCTCCGGCGGGCCAGTGAAAACCCTGTCCTTCACCCGCACGCTCTCCGCCGGCAATCATGACCTGCGCGTCGATTTTGTCGAAAGCAGCGGTCCAGCGATCATTCAGTTTCAGTGGTTTTTGCAGGGTACTGCCCCCACATCGGCTTTCACCGCAGTGCCTTCGACCACGCCTGTTCCTCCCTTAACCGCGACAGTGGGCGGCGGGGTCAGCGGGCTGGCGGTGCGCACCGGTCCCTACCTGGGCGCGACGCTGGTGACGGTGGCGATCCCTGGCGAAACCTACCCGGTGCTGGCCCGTAACCCAAGCGAAGAGGGCGTCGTCTGGTATCAGATCAACGTGAACGGACAGATTGGCTGGTCGTCCGGGCGTTATCTGGTCTTCAACACCGACCCCGGCGGTCTGGGCGGCGCGGGCAGCGTGTTCGATACCCTCGGCAGCCCGGCGGACCTGGGGGTGTATGCCGCCCCGCGCGCGGTGATGAACATGCGTGCCCAACCGAGTACCCGCACCCCCATCGTGGGCAGCATACCCTGGGGCGCGGAAGTGCCGCTGTACAATCGGACCGTACAGGGCGGCCAGAATCGCTGGTTCCAGGTGCGTTATGAAGGCCAGCTCGGCTGGATTTTCGCGCCCTATGTCAGTGTGCGCGGCAACATCAACGACGTGCCGATTCGTTAATCTGCTGGTATCCGGGTGATCGGGGCCATCAGCCGATCAGGCCGTGCTTGCGCAGCCAGGCGACAAATTCATCGCTGCTCGGCTCCGTAATCATCGTGCCCCGGTCAATGCCGCGTGGGCTGGTCCCATAAGCCAGCGGCGCGGGTTCCTCAATGGGCAGACCGTCGCCGTTTTCCGAAATCACCAGCGTAGGAACTGACAGAAAACCGGTCCAGCGCAGCACCCGGTCACGCGCCTGAGAGTCTTTGTCGATAAAAATTTCGCGGTAGCGGACATTTTCCTGCTGCAAAATGCGTTTGGCGGTTGTGACATAAGGACACCCGTAGGTGCGCGTGTACATCACCAGTTCTTTCGTCATGCGATGCGTCCAGTCTGCTTGCTCAATCAGGTTACGATCATCAGATGCCTGCAATGGTATCACGCGGCAGGAGTCACCTCCAGAACCGGGGCCTGTGAAGGCTGCAAAAAACACAGAATGCCGTTGGCGACCCCGCGCGCGGCGAGGTCCGGTTTATCGGTCAGCAGTTCCCGGTCCGCCAGCATGAAACCAAGTTCGATAATCACCGCCGGGGTGAGCGGGTGAATTTCGCGGAAGGTGTGGTAATTGGTCATGTCCTCGGTCAGGCCATAATGCCGGTCCAGCGTGGTCGACTGCTGGTAATACTGCGCGATGCAGTCCACCAGAATGTCATCATCCCCACGCGCAGTGACGCGCGCCGCCGCTGCCGCGACCAGATAACCGGAGACGACTTCGCCAAAATCCTGGCAGGTGTTGGCGTGGATCGAAACCAGCGCCGCTGCCTGATAATCCTCCAGACGGGGGTCAAATTCGTCCAGCAGGTCGACTGAAAAACCCTGATCGCGCAGTTCGCGCACCACAAGCTGGGCCACATTGAAGTTGATGTCCGCTTCGGTCAGGCCGTCAGGACAGACCGCGCCGGGGTCCAGTTCTGGCCCGCGATGGCCCGAAACAATGCCGATCTTACGCAGCCAGTTGGGGGTCGGCTGAACGGTTGGAACCACCGTCGTGCGCGGCGCGGCGGATAACTGGCCGAGTTCGGTGCGAACCTCCGCCGAAATAAACTGAGTTGGGGTCCACCACACAAAAATGGTTGCCATCAGCCCGGCAGCTACCGCGACCACCAGAAAAGAGCGCAGCAGACCGCCCACCACACCAACGGCACGGCTGCGACGGCGTGCCCGGCGGCGCTTGACCCGCTGCGTGCGTTCCGCTTCGAGCGCAGCGCTGCGCTGCTGGCGACGTTCCTCCGGGTTGATGCGCGGCTCTGGCGGCGGCACATCAACCGGTACCGCCGCGACAGGTGTTTCTTCGACAGGCTCCGGTTCGGGTGGCGCATCCTTCTCGGCAGCGCGCTGGGCGGCCTGCCGCATCATCTCCATAAAGGTGACTGAAGCGGGGACCTGCCCCTCTGAATTGTCGTCTTCAAACTGGGGGGCTTCAGGCATTCAACATCTCACGATAAAACGCTGTACTGACTCCCCCATTTTAGGGCATCTGCGGGCGCATAGCAAAAAAGTCTCAGGAATTTAGCAGTTGCCAGTTTTCAGTTTTCAGACTCATGGACCCCATGATGATCGCGCCTGTTCACAGCCTGTTATTACCCGACGGCGAATTGGGCTATTTCAGCTTGTGAGCCTCTTTTTCTGACAACGGATGACTGACAACTGGCAACTGGTATGAAGATTGCTCGATCAGCGCGCGCATCTGGTCAATGACCTGTGCAGTAGGGGCGCTGTGCTGGCGAATCGGCTGGCCGAAGCGCACTGTCACCTGGGTGTCGCGGTAGCGGGGCAGCATCACCTGGAGCGTGGCCGCTACCCATTCGCGCTGTTTGTTGCTGCGATACAGACGCGCCAGCGGACTGCGCAGGGCCTTGGGGGAAATCACGCCGCTGACCGCCACCGGTAGAATGGTCAGTTCCGGCACGAGCCGCGCCAGCAGGTCGATACTGTCCGACCAGCGCTTCAGGCTGTCCGCCGCGTCCGGGTGTAACGCCGGGTCCGGTTCGATCTGCCCACCGGGGAAGTTCATTAAAGCGCCCCCCGCGCGCAGGTGCGCCGCCGCCAGCCGCACGGCTGATAAGCGCCGCTGCGAATCGTCCGGGACAAAAATGAGATAGGGCACAATGTTCGGCAGCAGACGCAAAACCGGGCGTTCGGCGGCCAGGACACGCAGATCAGGGCGCTGCACCTGGGCGAAAATCGCCATCGCGTCGATCAGGCCGGGATGATTGCTGACGATCAGCAGCGGCCCGTGGGCGGCGGGTAAAGCGCCGTGTATCTGCACGGAACGGGCGAACTGATCCACCAGCCAGGCGGAACCTGCCGCGAGACCCTCACTGCCCACCAGCCGGTCATAATGAAAGACCATCTCGGTGATGCGCCGCGCCGGGCCGTCAAACGCCCGCCCGATGATCCGGTGCAGCGGGTCGAGTTTGAACGCCTTCGTCATGTCCAGCGCGTTCTGGGCCGCCGCTGCCGAAAAGCGCGCCCGCGTATCGTGTAACGAATAATCCGCCATCACCCATCCTCATGTGCAGAGTGTGCAGACTATAGCCCCACTTCATGAGTTGTGGTAGAGACGGAATTTAGCGGTGGATGATTAACGCACCGCGTACACCTGCGCGCCGTCAGCCTCAAAGACCTGTTCAAGATAGGGCGCATCGGCCACGCTGGACTGCATCTCGAAGGCCCAGGCAAACGGTTCGTTCCAGCGCCAGGCCGTGTCCAGGCTGCCAGGATCGGCCACGATCTGCGGCACAATGACATAATCAATGCCGTGCGTCCGCAGCAGGTCGATATGATCGGAATTGGCAGGGTCACGCCAGAAGGCTTGCAGAGCTTCCTGCTCCGCGAGGCTGGCTTCATTATTGCGGAAAAAGGGCTGCCAGCGGTAATAGACACTGTCGCGTTCGCTGATAACCGGGACCCAATCGCCTTCGTGCGAGTTGTCGAACTGTGTGCCGGGGAAGTTCAGCACCCGCGCGTCTTCCGGTGTGTTGGCCCGCAGCCAGAGCATCGCGGCGACATCGGCGTGCGAGGCGAATGCGCCGAAGAAACTCACCCGCCCCTTGCTGAATTCCAGAATCTGCGGGCTGAAGACCAGCAGCGCCAGGGCGACCAGCGCCCCCGCGCCCAGCAGCGCATAAGCATACCGGTGCAGCGCCGCGCCCAGCCGCGCTTCAAGCCAGTTCTCCCATATCCACAGCAGGCCCATGCCGCTTAGAATCGTCAGCGGAATGATCGGCCCGTGCCAGGCGATGCTGAACGGGTAATCATAGCGGAACAGCGGCAGCCAGGGAAACAGCGCTTCGGTGATGCCCAGTACGGCGAAATCCACGATCAGCACCAGCCAGCCAAGCGCCAGCAGAACCGGCTGTTCGCGTTTTCGCAGGCCGGTGACGATTCCGATCAACCCTGCCGGGATGGTCCACAGGCCGTTGAACACCAGCATGGTGCGCAGATGATCCGCGCTGCGGGCGAACGGCGAGACCACATCGGCCCCCAACTGCGCGCTGATGTTCACCAGCCAGGGGCTGATCGCCAGCGCTGCCAATGCCGGAACACCCAACCCCATCACCAGCCAGCGCCTCAGGGTCGGGCGCGGTTGGCCGAGCCACATCAGCAGCAGCCAGGGGCCATAACCGAGCGCCAGAATAATGGTCGAATCCGGATGGCTGATGGCTGTCGCGCCGAGCATCGCGTCCGCTGGCTGGCATGGATGAAGGCGTCGCCGAGCATCAGGCCAGCCCCCACCGCGTCCGCCCACGCCCCACCGCGCTGGTAGCGCAGCGCGAAGATGACGAACGCCAGCGCGAAAACCAGCCCCAGCAGCGTCGTAAAATGGGAGTCCATAAATGCCGTAAACAGACCCAGCCCGGCCACCATCGCCAGCGCCGAAGCGCGCCCCAACTGCTTGTCGCGGATTTCCGCGCCCAGATCATAGGCCAGCCAGACACACACCAGCGCCAGCACCGCGCCAACACCAAACTGGACACTGTGCAGACCCTGCCCCAACTGCTGGCTGAGATAAGCGGTCAGCAGGGTGAATCCCGGTGAATACAGATAGGTAATTTCCGGGTGGAAAGGAGCCAGCGAATCGAAGCTGCCGCCCAGCCGCGCCATCAGCGCCAGATAGCCGAAACCCTGCGCGTCCGTATCCAGCGGCACAGGCAGCACCAGCGTTGGGATGATAAAGTACAGTCCAACCAGCGCGAAAAACAGCAGGTCACGTGGGCCGGGCCAACCCTGATCGGCGTCCAGCAGTTCGCCGCCGCGCTGTTCGGCACGCATCTGCCCGTAAGAGAGCGTACCGCCCAGGAAGATGGCCGTCACCAGCGCGAACAGCAGATAATCAATGACCAGCGTGTTCCAGCCAAAGAGCATGGCCCAGAACAACGCGCCGCCGATGACGAGCGCCAGCGCCAGCGCCGCGCTGAGTCCGATGCGCGGCTGCTCGGTGGGCCAGGCCGGGGCCAGCATCGCGCCCGCGCCGATGACGACGGAACCGAATATGAAAATGACGAAGAGTGGCATGATGTCGAGTTCCCGGTTATCCGTTTTCAGTTTTCAGCACAAGAAAATACTACCGTGATCGCTAATTTCCGACTTGCTGACGCCGGGCGTTCAAAATACCCGGCTAATCCAGTCTGGAAGTCCCCTGAAAGGGGACTACAACGGGCAGAACAGTCTTTTCTAGCCTGCTTCAGCGGGCTTTCAGCTTTCTGGCAGACGGAGGCTTTGAGCCTCTGGCGGTAAAAAGCGTAACTGGCAATCACAGTAATACTGTTTCTGTCGTGACCATCAATGTTGATCTGGAGGATCGGTTCAAGCACTGCTCTGGTTCGTGTTCAGGAGAAAACCGCTGCTTGCAGCCCTCTCTGGCAACGGATAACGAGTATAACAGTCCTAACCGAAGTCCCATAGGTGACAAAAGCGAACTGGTGCTATGATGAGCAAAACAGCAAGTTGTTAAGGAATTGTTGAGGGTTCGTCATGCTGCGTTCGAATACGACTGTCGTTTTATCTTCCCAAAATACGGCTGAGGTGGTGGAAGTCGCCCAACTCGGCAAAGACTATGAGGGGCTGGTGCAGATCGTCGCCTTCAGCCCGGACAGCTCGCTGCTGGCCTGTGCCACCTACGACAAATTGTACGTCTGGGATGTGCGCCGCCAGAAGCCGGTCTGGGAACGCGACCTGCCGGTGCAGGGGATCAGCTTTAACCCGGATGGCTCCACCCTGGCAGTGGCCGCGCGCGATATTCTCTTTCTGGATGTCACGTCCGGCGAACAGCAGGCCATGCTCAAAGGACATCCGCAGGGCACAACCGGTGTGGCCTTCAGCCCGGATGGCGCGTGGCTGGCTTCTGGCGGGCAGGATGGCGTGGTGCGCATCGGCAATCTGCAAACGCGCAAACTGGTCAGCAAAATGGATCATCCCGCCCCGGTGCGTGGTCTGGCTTTCAGCCCGGACGGCGCGACTCTGGCGACGGTCAGTTGGGGCAGCAGCGACCAGCCTAAAGAGGTCTG
>CAZKIB010000097.1:10229-22234 GCA_964552425.1 uncultured Anaerolineaceae bacterium
GCCGCGCGATACTGGTCCCCGGCCCAACGCGCGCAGCCTGGCCTTCAGCCCGGACGGCGCGTGGCTGGCGGTAGATGGCAAGGTCTATAACCTGGAAGACCGGCGGGTGATCCATGACCTGAACGAACGCCAGATTGTGTTCAGCCCCGACGGGCAGATTATGGCGGCCTGCCACAACAATTTCCCGACAGCGGGCCTGTACGACTCAGCCAGCGCGGACAAGCTGGCGGTGCTGAAAGGACATGGCGACCCGGTCTGGTGCATCGCCTTCAACCGGGAAGGCACACTGCTGGCTTCCGGCAGCGGATCGCTCAGCGCGGCGGCGGTGCTGCGCGGCGAAACCACCGAAGACACCAGTGACCGCAGCGTGCGGTTGTGGGGTGTGTTAGCGGAAAAGCCCGCCGAAGAAACTCCCCGCGAACGCCGCCCTCTCAAGCGGCTGGGTGAAGAGGACGACGACAAGGAAGACAGCCTGCTCAAACCCATGCAGGACTGGTTCAATAAGTTATCGCGCTAGACGCTGCTCCTGCGGTAGAATGCGCGAAAACGCTTATCTGACCGCACTCGACAGGGAGCAGCATCATGCAATATCGCAATATCGGCCAGACGGACCTGCACGTATCGACGGTGGCGCTGGGCTGCTGGGCGATTATTGGCGGGTTTAACTGGGGACCGCAGGACGAAGCCGACTCGCTGGCGACTATCGAGGCTGCGCTGGATGTCGGCATCAATTTTTTTGATACGGCAGAAGGTTACGGTGAGGGCTATTCTGAGCAGCTTGTCGCCCGCGCGCTGGGGGAGCGCCGCCCGGATGTCTACATCGCCTCCAAAGTGAGCCAGAATCACTTGCAGGCCGGCCAGGTCAAGGAAGCCTGTGAGCGCAGCCTTAAGAACCTCAATACGGATTACATTGACCTCTATCAGGTCCACTGGCCGAGCCGCAGCGTGCCTTTTGAGGAAACCATGCGCGCGCTGGAAGACCTGTGGGATGAAGGCAAGATTCGCTACATCGGCGTGTCCAACTTCGGCAAGCTGGATATGCCCGACATGCTGAAGACCGGACGCTATGAATCCAACCAGGTTCCCTATAATCTGCTGTGGCGCGCCATTGAGTTCGATATTCAGCCGCAGTGCGTGGCGAATCACATCAGCATTCTGCCCTACAGCCCGCTCATGCAGGGCCTGCTGACCGGCAAGTTCCGCTCGGCAGACGATGTGCCGACAGACCGCGCCCGCACCAAACATTTCGCCAGCACCCGTTCCGAACATTCCCGGCACGGCGGCCCCGGCCATGAAACTGAGACCTTCGCGGCAATTCACGCCATTCAGGACATCTGCGATCAGGTGGGCCGCCCGATGGAACAGGTCGCGCTGGCGTGGCTGCTGCACCAGCCGACGGTGACATCTGTGATCGCGGGTGCGCGCAGCCCGGAGCAGGTGCGCGCCAACGCCAAAGCCGGCGATCTGATGCTGTCCAATGATGTGGCGCGGCGGCTGACCGAAACGACCAGCCATCTTAAAAATCTGCTTGGCGCCGACCCGGACATGTGGGCCGCACCCGCCGATACCCGCTATCGTTAGGGCTGGCAGCGGGGTCAAAGGATTGTTACGATTCATGGGGATAGTGGATGAGGTACAGGCACATGGCAAGCGAGCGCATTGGCGACATGACCAAAGCGGAGTTGGAAGCGTTCGTGCTTCAGGTGATTGCACGGCGTTATCCGCAGTATCCGTATGTTCAGAAAAGTGATCGCCCGGTTGCGGAACTTCTGGAAGCGCTGCGGCGAAACATGATCGAGACGAAACCCGGTGAACCCTCAACACTCCAACTGCTTCGAGAGGATCGGGATCGTTGATTCTATTCATCTAAATCGTTGATTACCTGATATTCCCAACCCCCTTGAAAATCAAGTTGCTTTGTATTGGGGTCTATCTTATTGTCTTTAATGAGTCGATCAAAAAACTCTTCAATATACTTTGGGTTTATTAATATAAAAATTAAATCTGCGTAGGAAATTTTTTCGCTGGTGCTAACAAGTTGGAGAACCTCATTATAAAGTTCGTCTTTTATTGTTTGTTCATTCAGACCGCCCCGAATAAGGTATTCTTTCTCCATCTCTCGCATGTTTGTTTCGGCAGAATGCCGTGCCTCAAGAAATGATCGTGAATCATTATTCATCTCTGCGAGATAAAGCTCATGCTTTAGATTTACCAGTATTTTTTGGCGCCTAATGGAATATTCTTCCTCTAAAGTTACATCAAGCGATGCTATCTGTAGATCTAGCTGCTGTAATTTCAAATCTTTTTCATAGGCGTTCTGTGCGCGAATAAACGCTGAAACATCATTATTTATTTCAGCTTCTTGAAGATCGCTCTGCAATTGTTCCCATCTACTGTCCAGCCAAAGCCTGTATTTTATTTGCTCGTTAAATTTTGCTTTATTTGATGTGTGTCGTTTGGACTGATTTACTATTTGTTCAACTAATTTTTCTAGCCTGTCTTCATAATTAGTACCGGTTCTAATGTCTACAAACTGATAATTGATTAAAACGATAGGAATCGCGGTTTTTTCATCGCCGTTTGCCAAGATAGGATAGATTTGTCTATCAAGGGTCATCGCATAAGAAATTTCGATACGTACCCATTTTGAATCTTTTGCGTTAGGAGAAAGTAACACTACAAAGCAATCACTGTTTTCGATTGCTTTTTCAATCTCGCGCTCCCATTCAGGTGTTCCAACTGTCAGTTTCTCATCGGTCCAAACTTCAATACCTGCATCAACCAAAGACTTTTTGATGCGTTCCATAATCCTGGTATCCGCGTGACTGTAACTTAAAAAAACACTATATCTCTGACTCATTGGCATTGTACCTACTAGCATCCTCAAGGCTTAGTGGCTACCATTATACGCATAGTTTATGTTGCCGAAATAAGGTTCACATGGAACTCAAAGCCAACCAGTTCATGCAGTCTGTAACCATCGCGCTGGAAGACATTCAGCTCAAAACCGCGCTGGATCGCGGGGCGCGTTCGGCGGATGTGGCGCGGGTCGCCTCGATGAATGAAACCACCGCTGTGGACGCGCTGCGCCAGCAGGGACGCGCCGCGAAACTGCGTGCCCTCTCGGATTTACCTGACCTGCTGGAAAAAATCGAAGCGAACATCACCGGACGCGGGGGGCATGTGCTGTGGGCGGTGGATGGTGAGGAGGTCAACCGGCTGGTGCTGGACATCTGCCGGGAACACAATCTCAGATTCGGTGTCAAAAGCAAGAGCATGGTCACGGAAGAAACCGAGCTTGTGCCTTTCCTGAAGGAACACGGCGTCGATATGCTCGAAACCGACCTGGGTGAGTTTGTCGTGCAGGTGGATGAAAGTCACCCCAGTCACATCGTCACACCCATCATGCACATGACCAAAGAGAAGGTGCATGACCTGTTTGTCGAAAAACTGGGCATGGAGCCGATGGAAGGCCCCGTCGACCCCAAAGCCATGACCAAATTCGCCCGGAGGCTGCTGCGCGGCAAGTATCTGGAAGCCGACCTGGGCATCACCGGCGGCAACTTCATGATCGCCGAAACAGGGACGATTGTCATCTGCACCAATGAGGGCAATGGACGCCTGAGTACCGGCCTGCCACGCGTGCATGTCGCCATCGTGGGCATCGAGAAGGTCGTGCCCACCTGGGAGGATTTCGCCACGCTGGTGCAAACGCTGCCGCGCGCCTCCACCGGACAGCGCATGACCGTTTATGTCAGCATGTTCAACGGCCCGGCGCAGGACGAAGGCGATGGCCCGGAGCATTTTTACCTCATTCTGGTGGATAACGGGCGCAGCAATATCTACGCCAGCGAGTACACCGAAGCCCTGGCCTGCATCCGCTGCGGCGCGTGTCTGAACACCTGCCCGGTGTATCAGAACGTGGGTGGGCACGCTTATGGTTCGGTGTACCCCGGCCCCATCGGTTCGGTGATTACGCCGCTGCTGCGCGGCAAGGAGAACGCAGCCCCGCTGCCCTTCGCCAGCAGCCTGTGTGGAGCCTGCAAAGCGGCCTGCCCGGTGGACATCAACATTCCCGATATGCTGCTGCGCCTGCGCCATGATCTGGAACCAGTGCAGGACCCGCTGTGGAAGGCCGGCATGAAAGGCTACGGCTTCGCTTTCAGCCACCCGCTGCTGTTCGAGACGGGGATGAAAGTCTCCGCGCTGGCGGCGGATGCCCTCACGCAGATCACCGGGGAGGACCACATCACACGCCTGCCGCCCCCGCTGGATGGCTGGACGAATCACCGGGATTTTCCGCCCTTCGCCGCTGAATCCTTCCATGACTGGTGGCGGAAAAACCGGGGCAGGTAGAGCGTGTTATAACCTTTGCAGCCTGTGCCGCCGATTGAAATCGACGGCAAGTAGAACCAAGTCCCTCCGGGACTGGGGCTGAATCGAGCGCATAACACACCCGAATGCCGATCCCTGAAAAACAGGCAGGAACAGGCAATCTTACGGAGTATTACATTAGCTGGCTAATCAAGCAGAATAACCAGCAGCGTGAGTTGAATCATTCTGATGGAGCAGCAGGTTGTGGAAACAAAAGCGCGCCCTCGATAGGACGCGCTCTTCAGGATAGACGGTTCATGGTTTGTGCCTTATCGCCCCAGCATCAGCGCGACCTGCGCGAAGCGGACGAGACGAACCACGATGGGTGACTGGGGCCGTGCGGGCCGCGGCTGGCGCGCGTTTTTGGCGCGGCGGTAGGCATCGGCCTGGTCACGGAAGTTCTGGATACGATCCCGGACGAAGATGTCCGTGTCTGTGAAAAACATGGCAGGTTCCTCCTTGAGTTTGACTGTTTAGCGAATCAGATTGACGATGGCGAGTGCCGCCGGGCGCAGTGGGCGCAGCGGGGCAGGACGATTCCGCAGTCTGGGCAGACGCAGCCGGAAGCCATCCGCAGGGCGGTACTGAACCACACCGGCGGATTCCAGCCGATCCTGATGCGCGTGCTGCATGTTGTAGATGTAATCCATGAGTTTGTTTCCTCCTCCTCACAACCAGCGTAATGTTACAGCAGACCTTACAATCGGGTAGCCCATTTTCTGGGGGTGTCCGATCCCGCGCGTAAAAACGAAAACGCGCCCGGTTGGACGCGCTTTCAATGTCGCACGATCATCGTCCAATCCTTATCGTTGAAGCAGCACCACCAGCGCGGTCACGAGCGGCTGCACGACCCGGCGCGGCAGTGATGGCGAACGGGGCGCGGCCTGTTCGGCAAGCCGGATGGCCGCGACTTCTCGCAGGATAGCCTGATGCCGTTCGCGGGCGTGCTGGTCACTCAGCACAAAATTGTCGTAACTCATTTCTTTCCCTCCTGTCCAAAGCACCAGAAGAAATATTACAGCATGTCTTGCATTCCGGTAGCCCACTTTCTGGGGGTCGGCGTGGATGCTGGAGCAAGCGGGTCTACAGGCTTGCACAGTGGTGGGAAGACCGCCATAATCCATGCGCAGAGTTGGGGTCAGGTCAGCCTGCCGTACCGGCGAGGACCACGAACTCCACCGGAGGCGATTTGCCATGTTCTCCAACCGCATTTTTCGCACCACTGAGGAACTTGATTTTATACGCGGGCCGGGGCTGACCGCCTATCTGCGCTTTGAGATTCTGCTGTGGGCGGCCATCGTGCTGCTGGCCCTGCTGTCGGTGTTGTGTGAAACCTTCCTGCCCACGCCGGTGGAACCCAATGAGGTCGATGCGCGTCCGGCGCTGCTGGGTGTCATGGCGTTCAGTCTGGGCGCGCTGGTGGTCTTTGTGGCCGTATGGCGCTTCAAAAAATGGGGCGTGTATGTGCTGGCGCTGTGGACGCTCGTTCTCGCCGCCAGTCTGGTGATGGCGCTGTTTCCCCCGGCACTGGATGTGCTGTTTCTGCTGGCGCTGGCCGGGTTCATCGCGGCGCGTGGCTTTATCCTGTTCTTCGAGATTCGCCCGCGCTGGTCCTATTTCCGAAATGGGCTGTTTTAGTGCCAAGTGCCTTGTGCTGAGTGCCGAAAAACGGGCCTGACTGCGCACCATTCAAGCCCGTTGTGTGTGTGGAAAGAAGCCAATTCCCGTGAATCACGGTTTTCCGCGCCGGAGGTTAAAACCATGCGGCTAATATGAAACAAGTCCGTTAAAACGGACTCTCAGACCCCGGATTCTCCTTGAGTCCACTTGAGTGGACTTGAACTTTGGCAGCCGGATGTTTTAACATCTGGCATGCTAATGGATAAACTTCGTAACTTCGTGATTCACTGAATTCCGATACAGACCTCACCCCGCCTCGCTGCGCGACTCCCTCGCCATCACATGGCAACGGGCCGGGGGGTGAGGTAGATAAGGGTTGTATTTACAGCCCGAACCAGAACGGCAGAATAACGCCGCTGCCGCCGATCACCGAGCTGAGTTCCGCGCCGGCCAGCACCGCCGCCACAATCCACGCGCCCAGGTAGAGCGCGCTGAACACCGTCACCAGATAGCCGATGATGACGAACACGCCGTCCCGCTGGAGCATCCCGGCGGCCAGGAACAGAATTCCCCAGCCCGGCAGGGTGTTGGAAAACGGGATAATCGGCAGCGGCAAAATCAGTACGGCCCCGCCCAGCAGCAGAGCGAATCCGTTAAGACGGTTGGTGGTGGCTTTGTGTGTCAGCGCCAGCATACGCGGGCGAATGAAACGCTCGATGCGGCTGAACAACTGCGACCCGCGCCGCAGCACCGGGGTCAACTGCGCGCTGGTGATCTGCCGGTCCATCAACTGGCGCGGCAGCCAGGGTAAACGGTTGAGGATCACGCCCAGGCTGATGAGCATAATCAGCAGGCCGAACACCGTGCTGACACCGGGCAGTGGAATAGGTGTCAGAAAGGGGATCGTCATGATAATGCAGAAGAACAGCATTCCCTGTTCGCCGATCATCGCCAGCAGGTCGCGCAGTGTGATACTGCCCTGCGGCAGCGTATCCGCCACTTCCAGCAGCGTCGCGGCAACCCCTTTTTGAGTATCCCGAAATTCAACAGATGACATGCTTACCTCCGCGTAATATCATCGTGAGCCAATCAACAGGACAAACGGAATGTATCTCACCATACTCACCCTTGCGCACCATGTTTACACCAGTGAACCGGGCAATCTGCTCAATATCACGGGCATCTACACCGGCCTCGCCGCCAGCAGCTTTCCGTTCACCGCGCCAAAAATCGCGCTGGTACTGCGGTTCACCGGCAATCCTACCGAGTACGGCCGCGAGTTTGAAGTGATCGTCACCTTCCGCGACCAGGACGGTCTGCCCGGCCCGATTCCGAGCGAGCGTAAAATCCTGAAAATGTCGGCAGGTCACAGCGGCGAGGATGTTCACTGCACCTATGTGCTGGAAGCCTTCGACATCCCCTTCACCAGACCCGGCTGGTATCAGTTCTCGGTGCATGTGGATGGTGAACTGGTGGATGAACTCCCGGTCAACGTCGCAAAATCGCCCAAAAGCTGGTGAGCCGCCAAACAATTCTGATCAAATTTTTCAAAATGGGAATATTCAACTGCGGGCCAATTCTTATCATCGGTTTGAAAATCAGCGCTGTCAAGGGCAAGCGCCCGGCGTCAACACTCACAGGAACGAGTACCGGCGGGGTCAAATTGAGGGGTCTGAAGCCCGCCAGTACTCGCCGGGTCAGCCCGGCACAGCCTGAAAAACATAAAAAATGCGGAACGACTCTGGCCGCCGGCGGCACATCGTCCAGCCAATGGTTGTGCTTATTTTCAATATTTCTGTTGACAAGCGCCTAACATCGCTGGGGCTGCAACTTACAAACTGGTCTGCCTTACGTTATATTTGGAGCGTATTTCAAACCGGGCCTTCAGAAATCCAGCCACCATGCCTGCACTGCTGCTCAATTTTGTCCCGTTTGTCCTGGCGCTTACCCTCGGCTTTGTGTATAAACGTATTCACATTTTCTCCCGGCAGGACGGGCGCGTGTTCTCGCGGCTGGTGATTAACGTCACCTTCCCGGCGGTGGTTTTCAACGCGCTCTACCGCGCCACGCTCACCCCTGACCTGCTGATTCTGCCAGTGCTGGGTCTGCTCATGCCGCTGGCGGTGATGGGCGTCGCCTTTATGATCGCCGGGCGACTGAAGCTGCCCGACCCTGAAAAGGGTGTGTTTCTGGGCAACGCCGGGGTGATGAACCTGGCATTTTTTCTGTTCCCGATTTTTCAGCAGCTCTACGGTTACGAGGCGCTCACCCGGCTGGTGATTTTTGATACCGGCAACGCCCTGATGGCCTTTCTGGTGACGTATGCCACCGCCCGTTATTATGGCGCGCGCAGCCGGGGCAGCATCGCCTTCAACTGGCGCGGACTGCTGCTTTCACCGCCGCTGCTGGTGATGCCGGCGGCCCTGCTGTGTAACGTCGCGGACATCCCCCTGCCGGAAGCCTTCACTCGCCTGCTGGATGTGGCCGCCAATGCCAACCTGCTGCTGACGATGATTACCCTGGGGCTGTACATTGAGCCGCGCCTGTACAAGACCCGGCTGGTGGCGCTCGGTCTGCTGGTGCGCATGGGGCTGGGTTTGCTGATGGGGCTGCTGGTCGCGGCTGTGTTTAATTTCGACGGCCTGAACCGGCTGGTGGTCATCATGAGCGGCGGGATGCCTACCGGCATGACGGTCCTGATCTACGCGGCCAACGAAGAACTCGATGCGGAACTGGCCGCTAATCTGATTTCATATTCGCTGCTGGCGGGTTTCGGGCTGGTGATGGTGCTTTCGGCGCTGATTACTGCCTGACCGCTTTCGCCGCGACAGCGAACACCTCGCGCTCGAAAAACCAGCGGAAAGGCGGCAGATCGAAGGCGACCTTGCGCAGCGCCGCCAGCACCGAGGATTCACGGCGCTGCTGCGGGGGGCTGTCCAGCCAGACTTTGCCCCTGAACCCGGCTTTTTGCAGGGCGCGGTTCATGCTGAGGATGGACTGTTCGTTGACATGGACATGTTCATTCACGTTGACCAGGAACTGGCGGGGGTCTTTGGGATATTTCTGGCCTTCGCCCATGACGGTGCGCACCATCCGCACCATCGGATAGGCGTAACGGTCATACCAGATGTTCGGCGCGGTATGGATGATAAAGCGGCCATCCGGTTTGAGGACACGGTACACTTCCAGCATGGCCTGATGCAGTTCCCAGGGGTGCAGATGTTCCACCACATCGAACATCAGCACGCGGTCAAAGGCCGCGTCGGGGAAAGGCAGTGTTTTGGCGTCTGCCTGGGCCACTGCGGTTTTACCGGGTGTGATGCCCTTGAGCGGCTGAATCACACTTTTTGACATGCTGACCGCCACCGCCGCGTAGTCAATGCCATACGCATCGGCCCCAAGCTGCGCGCAGTGTTTCAGAATCTCGCCGCGTCCACAGCCGACATCCAGAATGGTCATACCAGGGGTCACTTCGGCCAGTTCGAAAGCTGCCGTCAGCCGCCGGGAAAGCTGCTCCCCCTCGCTGGCGTTAAATTCATCGTACCCTTCACAGGCGGTTCGAAAGTATTCTTCTGTATAAAGCGTTGAAGGGATGGGTTGTTGTTCGTGTTCTTTTTCCGCCACCGGTTCCTGCCAGACTAAACTGCGGGGATTTATTGTCTGGATTATACAAAACGTATGCCAGTGTGCAATAGAAAAAGACAAAATCTGCACAGGGGCACGTCCATACAGCGCACCCCTGCAGGGGAATTTATGGCACAGGTGTCGGTGTTCCGGTGGCGAATCCGAATTCCGGCGTCGGCGTGGCTGTGCTGGTCGGCGTGAAAGTCGGGGTCGCTGTCGGGGTTGGAGTTGGCGTCGGCGTGAGTGTCGGAATGCGAATAGCAAATGCCTCCAGATTGGCGCAGTCGCCTTCCAGCCGCGTCACGCTGGCGGCCACCCATCCGCTGGCATCGCCAATCTGGACCTGATACCAGTCGCTCAGGCCATCCCGTCCGGTGACGATCAGCGCTTCCCCCGCTGACAGCGCCGCGACAGGCCGGAACACTGCCGATGGCCCCTCGCGCACATTGACCGGAAGCGTGGTATTGGGTGTCACGGTACAGGCATTTGTCCCGGTATCCACTGGGGACAGGGTCGGGACAGCAGGGACTGCGGTGTCCGGCGTGGAGACTGGCAATGCTGGCCCCACAGTCAAATCTTCCATCTGCAAAATCACCTGCCCCGAAATGCTGTCCGTACTCCACAGTTCCAGCCGGTAGATGGCGGTCAGGGGAATCACGGCAGCCGCTTCCAGTGTAGTGCTGCGGGCCGGGTTGCCCACATACTGGAGGATTTCACCGTCGGTGGTGTAAATGGTCAGAATAGGAAACAAATCCCCGGTCACGCTGACGACCTGAAAGCCGAGGCGCTGTCCGGCAGTGGCTGTAAAGTTCAGACTCGGAGCCTGTACACTGGCGTCAATCGTCACGCTGGCAAGCTGGCCCGGCACAAGCATGGTCTCCTGTGCCACAGCACGGAACGAACTCACCAGCAGCAGGACCCCAATCAGCAGACGTTTGAGCATGAAATTGACCTTTGGTTAATCCAGGAGTTCATTTGCCAGGTGTTCTAAAAACCGGGCCGCGTTTAGTATCGGAATTTTATGGAATTCGTGCAGAACCAGAAGGTCTTTGTCACCTGATACAATGTATTGCGCGTCCCCACCTATAGCGCAAGCCAGAATTGCCCGATCCTTTGGGTCACGTACTACATCAGGTGATAATTCCACGGGCGTGACCGATTCAACAATGTTTCTGTGCGCGGTGACAACTGCATCAACAGATTTATTAACAGCACTTAGCATAGGAATGAACTTGGGACGACGAAGAACTTTATCCAGTTCATCCAGAAGAATTTCTGAACTTAACAAAATATACTGCTCCGACAGCGCAGACTGATAAACCTGCCAGGGTATTCCACCCCACAAAATGGCGGATATGATGGTATTCGTATCTAATACAACGCGCATTGAAGACGCTTAATGCGAATCATTCTGCGCGGTCCGTTCTGACCAGTATGTATCAATCTCAGCCTGAATCTCACCCGGGGTTAGCTTTAGGGAAGAGGGCAGAGTCTGAATTTGTTCAGCAATTTCCCTGATCTGCAAAACCGCTTCACGTCTCTTAACCTGGGCCTCCAGCAGCGCAATAATTTGTTGAGTCTGACTTTCTAGCTCCAGTCCGACAGTTCTGGCGCGCTCAATCAGCTCCTCTGGAAGTTCAATCGTTACCTGAACAGCGCTCATCGTATATCCCTCAAATAGTTGAGCATTCGTACTGTACACCCTTCACCAGAAGGCTGTCAAACAGTTGTGACATTCCGACCATTCGTTAAGCCTCGCTGTCTTTTTGCATGAAGTATGATAAAACTATCCAGTGAAATGAACCACCCCGTAACGTTTTAATGATCCCAACGGTAATCATGATAACGCGCAGACAACAGGCAGCATCGGACAGGAGACGCAGCGGTGGATCGCGCTGACGAACAGCGCTGGCTGCGACAGGCCCAGCGTGGTGATGCCGATGCGTTTGCGGAACTCTACCGGGCGCATGTCCAGGCGATTTTTCGCTACATTATGCACCGGGTCAGTGATCCGCACCTGGCCGAAGACCTGACTGCCGATGTCTTTACGCGGGCGCTGCAAGGGCTGGCACACTATCAGGATCAGGGAAAACCGTTTGTGGCCTGGTTATACCGCATCGCGCAGGCGCGCGTGATCGACCATTATCGCCGGAGCGGACGGCGGCCTGTCGAAAGCGACGTGGAAGCCGAACCGATCCCGGTGGATGCGAATATGGACGAGGCCATGCTGCGGCGGCAGGCAGCCAGAGCGCTGCGCGCGGCTATCGGCGAACTGACGGGCGACCAGCAGCAGGTGATTATCCTGCGATTTATCGAGGGTTATCGGGTGGAAGCAATCGCGGAACTTATGGGCAAACAGCCCAATGCCATCAAAGCGTTGCAGCACC
>CAZKIB010000098.1:0-10710 GCA_964552425.1 uncultured Anaerolineaceae bacterium
GGTGGAGAGGTCGTCGGGAATATCGACATGGCTCTGTTCCACGCGCAGCGCCCGCCGCCCGATGAGCCGCAGCGCCAGCACATGCAGCAGTTCGTGCGGCCAGCCGAAAATGCGCAGCAGCACGTTCATCCGCTTTTACGGGGGTAGCCCAGCGCCTCAATTTTTTCCGCCGCCGCGAAGTCTTTGGCGCTCAGTTTGTGGCCGGCGTCGTGGGTGGTAAACGAGACCTCGACTTTGCGCCAGCCGATCAGCATGTCCGGGTGATGGTCCAGCCCTTCACAGACGGTGCCGATCGCCGCCGCCAGCGCCAGCCCGGCCAGGTAGCTGTCCAGTTTGAAGACCTTTTTGATTTTGTCACCGTCGCGTTCCCAGCCGTTCAGGTCTTGCAGCCGTTCGATAATTTCCGCTTCGGTCAGTGGAGTGGTCATGCGCGTTTCTCCTCTGTCTGCGTGTGTCTGTGCCATTGTACCGCGATTTCGGGCAGGAACGACGCTTACCAGACGACATTGGCATTTCGCGCGCCTGCTGCGCGGCTCGCAATTGAAACCCGCCCTGTAATCCGGTACGATTGTTCGACTCGAAGCGAGCAGACACGGAGATCAGAAGCGATGGTTGACGCAGCACGGGAACAACAAACGGGCGCAGATCAGGTCGTCTGGGATTTGTCCATTTTCTACAGCAGCCCGGATGATCCCGCCATCGAGACTGACATCGCCGCGCTGAACGCGCTGGTGGACGCCTTCGTCCAGAATTATCGCGGCCAGGTTGCGCAGATGAGCGCGGCGGAACTTCTGACGGCCATGACCGATATGGAAGCGCTCATGGACCGGGCCTACCGCCTGGGGATGTATGCCAACCTGCTGTTTGCCTCTGACACCAATAACCCCCAGTTCGGCGCGCTGGTGCAGAAGATGACCGAATACGATGCCGAGCTGGACCAGAAACTGCTGTTTTTTGAACTGGAATGGCTGGAACTGGATGACCCGGCGGCGGATAAGCTGCTGAGTGACCCGGTCCTGAGCAAGTTCAGACATTATCTGGAAGCTGAACGCCGTTATAAACCCTATAAACTGAGTGAGCCGGAAGAGCAGCTTCTGGTCGAAAAAGCCGTGACAGGCCGCAGCGCATGGGTACGCTTTTTCAGCCAGCTCATGGGCGCGACTCGCTTTTCCTTTGAAGGCGAACAGCTTACGCAGTCGCAGATTCTGAGCAAGCTGTATGACACCAACCGGGATGTGCGCCGCGCAGCAGCCGACTCGATCACCGGGGTGCTGCGCCAGAAAACGATGGAACTCACCTACGTGTTCAACGTGCTGGCGACGGACAAGTTTCAGGATGACCGGCGGCGCGGGTATGCCACCTGGATTTCGGCCCGCAATCTGAGCAACAAGGTCGCGGATGAAGTGGTCGCCGCGCTGGTTCAGGCTGTAACTTCCAACTACGATATTGTTGCGCGGCACTATCATCTCAAACGGGTGCTGCTCGGCCTGGATGAATTGACCGATTATGACCGCTACGCGCCGCTGCCCGTGCAGGCCAGCGACAGACTTTTTAGCTGGGCCGAAGCGCAGGAGATTGTCCAGAATGCCTACCATGCCTTCAGCCCGCGTATGGCGGAAATCTCGCAGAAATTTTTTGACCAGAACTGGATTCACGCGGCTTTGCAGCCCGGCAAACGCGGCGGCGCGTTCTCCGCTGGCGGCCCACCTTCGGCGCACCCCTTCATTCTGATGAACTACACGGGCAAGGAAAAGGATGTCGCCACGTTGGCGCACGAACTGGGGCATGGCGTGCATCAGTATCTGGCGACGGAAACACAGGGTCTCATCAATGCCTCAACGCCGCTGACGACGGCTGAAATGGCCTCGACCTTTGGAGAGATGCTGGTGTTCACTGATCTGATGGACCGCGAGACAGACCCGCAGGCGCGGCTGGCGATGCTGGCGCAGAAAATTGAGGACACCTTTGCGACGGTCTTCCGGCAGATCGCCATGAACCGCTTCGAGGACGGCCTGCACACCGCCCGCCGCAGCGAAGGTGAACTGACCAGCGAACGCATCAGCGCCATCTGGATGGAGACGCAGCGTGCCATGTTCCAGGACAGCGTGAATCTGCGCGACGATTACGGCCTGTGGTGGAGCTATGTGCCGCACTTCCTGCATACGCCGGGGTACGTGTATGCCTATTCCTTCGGTGAACTGCTGGTGATGGCTCTGTTCAACCTGTACCGTGAACGCGGCGCAGATTTTGTCCCGGCTTATCTGGATGTGCTGGCGGCGGGTGGCTCGGACTGGCCTGACCAGATTCTGTCGAAAGTCGGCGTGGACCTGACCGACCTGAACTTCTGGAACGAAGGGCTGAACATCCTGCGGGATATGGTCACGCAGGAAGAAGCCCTCGCCCGTGAGGTCTACCCGGACAAGTTTGCGTAGCCCAGTCTTCAGTCCACGTCATCAGTCGCCAGCCAGTTTTGACTGACCACTGATGGCTATAAGCTGAGCAGGGCGCGGCTTATTTTGCCGTTTCTAAACTGGCGCGATTTTTCCGGGCTGCTGTATACTGCCTGAAAAGTAACCGGCCTGAAATGCGCGGCTGCACCCGAACACGCCCATGATCTACGAGATTCACCTGTATGTCCCCAAAACCGGCGAACTGACCCCGGCCATGCTGGAATGGCTGTTCGCCAACGGCCAGCAGACCGGCCACCCGGAAGCTTACTGGCCCGTGCGCAAAATCAGGCCGCACGCGCTGGCCCGCCGGCTGCTGCGGCTGGATCCGACTCTGGTCCCGGTGCAGGGGCCGGACGAGGATATCGAACTGCATTACCCCAATGTCGAACTGGGCATCGTCATGTATATCCATGAGCGCGGCGTGATTCTGTTTTTCCCGTATATGGCCTATGGGGTGTATTCCCGCGTGGTGCTGGGCATCTGCTACACCTACATCCGTTATCTGTATGAAATCGCCGGCTTCTGGAGCTTCGACCCGCAGTTGAACCGGCTGTCTTTTGGGGGGGATTATGGAGAACTGGAACGCACGGCGGTGCTGATGGATCGTGTGATGCCGAAAATGTTATCGTCCTGACTGCTGCTGACACTATAACGAGGTGGATGATGGGAATAGAGGCACGCTGGTACGACGAAGATCGCCGGATTATCGCAACCGTTTTCCAGACCCCCTGGACCCTGACCGAATTTTATCAGATGGTCAAACAGACTGAAGAAATGGTCGTGGGGAGTGACGCGGCGTTCTACCAGATACTCGACTTTACGGCGTCGAAATCGCTGCCGCCCAACTTTCTCACGGCGCTGCGCTCGGCAGACACGAAATACAAAACCAACCTGGGCATGGTTTTGATCGTGGGGGCCAGCGGCTTCGTGCAGGCTATCGGTGTGATGGCGCAGCGCGTCGGGCTGAAATCTGTCGAGAATGTCCGTTTTGTAGCGACCTTTGACGAGGCGCTCCGCACGCTCGAAGCTGAAATCGGCTGATTGACGCCGTCCGCCCCATGATTGGTTACAATCGTCCCCATCGAAAGGCTGATGGAGACTTTATATCTTGGACATTAACCCTGCCGAATATCCTCATCGTGAAGTCTACAAACTGCTGACAGCGGCGGTGGTCCCGCGCCCCATCGCCTGGGTCAGCACGCTGAATGCCGCCGGGCAGCCCAATCTCGCGCCGTTCAGCTTCTTCAACGCGGTCTGCTCTAACCCGCCGACGGTGCTGTTCTGCACAGGTATTCGCGGGGCAGACCACGCCCCCAAAGACACCTACCATAACGTGCGCGCGACAGGCGAGTTCGTTATCAACTTTGTGACGGAGGCGCTGGCCGAGGCGATGAATGTGACGGCGGCGGAAGTGCCTGCCCATGTCAACGAATTTGAGCGCGCCGGCCTGACCGCTGTGCCGGGCCGGACCGTCAGAGCGCCGCATGTGGCGGAAACGCCCATCTATTTCGAGTGCAGGCTGCGGGAAATCGTCACCATCAGTGAGGAACCGGGCGGCGGACATGTCATCATCGGAACCGTGACATTTATCCACTGTGATGATTCAGTCTACCGCGAGGGCAATTACATTGATTTTGACGCCTATCGCCCGGTGGGCCGTATGACCGGGGCAGGCTACACGCGCACTACAGATCGGTTTGACCTGGCGCGTCCGCCTTCCGAAATCCAGCCCAAAACCGGCAGGGTCTAACCCACGCTACCCGCCGTAATGCCTAATACGGGCAGATTGTCATAATCCACCCTGCAAATTTTGAACGCAGCAGGTATTATTGGAGTACCTTTGTTAGCGCACACAACCGAACAAAGGCGCATTAGATAAACCAGAGGAAGATTCAGGAGGCTTTTTTATGAACCGTAGCAGGTATCTAGGGTTGTTCATGGCGCTTGCCATGCTGTTGACCCTCGTCGTCGGCGTGAATGCGCAGGACGGCATCAAAGTTTTGCGGACGGATATTGGGGCCAGTGATGTTCCCACCCTTGATCCGGCCATCGCCACCGACTCCAGCTCCATCCAGATTCTGGAAATGACCTATGTCGGTCTGACCGCTATCAACGAGGCGTCCGAATTTGGCCCCGGTATGGCGACTGAGTGGACCGTCACCGAGAATGCCGACGGGACCGCGACCTACACCTTTACGCTGCTTCAGGGCGTGCCCTGGGTTCGTTACAATGCTGAAAGCGGCGCGGTCGAAGAACTGACTGACGAAGCCGGCAACGTGCGCTACGTGAACGCCAATGATTTTGTGTATGGCTGGAAGCGCACCCTGGACCCCGCCACTGCCAGTGAATATGCCTACGTGCTGGCCCCCCAGGTGGTCGGCGGCGTGGAATTCAACGGCGGCGAAGGTTCAGCGGATGATGTCGCCATCCGCGCGGTGGATGATTATACCGTCGAAGTGATCGCGCCCTCCCCGGTGGCCTACACCCCGTCCATTTATGGCCTGTGGATGGCCCGTCCGCAGCCCCAGTGGATTATTGAAGAATTCGCCGAATTCTGGATTGAACCGGCCAACTTCGCCTCTTACGGCCCCTATGCTGTTAAAGAATGGCCGCGTGGTGAAAGCATCACCATCATTAAGAACCCCTTCTGGCCGGGTGTGGATTTTGTGCCCCAGGCCAAAATTGACGAAATCGTCTTCTACGTTCTGGACGAAACCACCGCGCTGGCCCGGTATGAGGCCGGTGAACTGGATCGCACCGACACTGTTTCAGTGGCCGATATTCCGCGCATCCAGGCGGACCCGGTTCTGAGCCAGGAATACTCGTCGGCTCCGATCTCCTGCACCTACTACGCGGGCTTCAGCGTGGGCGTCGCCCCGATGGACAACGTTCATCTGCGCCGCGCCCTGTCCTATGCGGTGGACCGCGAAGATATCGTTCTTAACGTGACCCAGGGTGGGCAGCTCCCGGCTCCGTTCTTCAGCAACCCGACGATGAATGCCGCGCCGCTGGTTGAAACGCACCCTGACCTGGGCATCGGGTATGACCCGGACATGGCCCTTCAGGAACTGGACCTGGCGCTGGAAGAACTGGGACTGTCTGATCCCAGCGAACTGCCGGCGATCACCTACCTGTTCAACACCAGCAGCGCGCACCAGGCCATTGCCGAAGCGCTTCAGGCCATGTGGGCTGACGAACTGGGTGTCCAGGTCGAACTGACCAATCAGGAATTCGCCACTTACCTCGACCAGCGCGCGACCTTCCCGGTCTGGCGCGCGGGCTGGTGCTCGGACTACCCCGATAACAACAACTTCCTGTTCGACGTATTCCACAGCTCCTCGCAGAACAACGACACCGGCTGGAGCAGCCCCGAATTCGACGCGCTGGTCGAACAGGCAGCCACCGAAACTGACACCGCCACCCGCATCGAACTCTACGCTCAGGCCGAAGAAATCCTGATCGAGCAGGACGCGGCCATCATCCCGATCTACTTCTACGCCGGGAACGAGATGACCAAGCCGAATGTCGAGCGGACCTACGCCCTCGGCGGCCAGCAGTACTTCTACAACTGGGACATCACCCAGTAGTTTTGCGTCGCGTGTTGTGATCGAAATGGACAGGTGGGGGACATGGCAGCATGTCTCCCCCTGTTTCATCAGGGACGCGCTTCGGCCTGAGTGGTATGCCTGCCAGGCAGCAGTCCGATTTCTGGAGTCCAAATAATGCTTGTCTTTATGTTACGCCGCTTTTCATGGATGCTGCTGGTCCTGTTCCTCGTCTCAATTGTCACCTTTGCGCTGATGCACTCGGTCCCAGGCGGCCCCTTCAGCCGTGAGAAGGAAGTCCCGCCCCAGGTGTTGGCTGCCCTGGAAGCCAAGTACAACCTGAATGTGCCTGTCACCCAGCAGTACCTGGACTATATGGGAGCCGCAATTGTTCCACGCATTACGGACCCCACCTTTAAGCGCACCCCCCTTGAAGATTATCTGATTAATGTGGATCTCCCCGGCGGCTACGCCTTCCGCTGGATGAATTTTGGCCCATCGTTCCGGGAACGCAACCGCACGGTCAGCAGCATGATTGCCTTCCATCTGCCGGCTTCGGCGCAGTTGGGGCTGGCGGCCATCGTGGTGGCCCTGTCTATTGGCGTCCCTTCGGGGATCATCGCCGCGCTGAACCGCAACACCCGCTACGATTATTTCAGCATGGGATTTGCCATTATTGGGGTGTCTGTGCCCACGATTATCAGCGGCCCGCTGCTGCAATACTTATTTGGGGTTCAACTCAAAATACTGCCTGTTTCCGGGTGGGATTCCTGGCAGAGCCTGATCCTGCCAGCCGCCGCGCTCGGTTTTACCGAGTCGGCCATCATCGCCCGCCTGACTCGCGCCAGCCTGCTGCAAGTTCTGAATGAAGACTATATCCGCACCGCGCGCGCCAAAGGTCTGCGCGAAAGCAGTGTCATTATCCTGCACGCGCTCAAGAATGCGCTGATTCCCGTTGCGACCATCCTCGGCCCGATGGTGGCGTTTCTGGTGACGGGGTCCTTTGTGACCGAGACCATTTTCGGCATTCCCGGCATCGGACGCTTCTTTGTCACCAGCATCGCCAACCGCGATTATCCCCTGATTATGGGCACGGTGCTGCTGTTCGCCATCTTCCTGGTTATGGCGAACACGATGGTCGATATTGTTTATGCCTGGCTTGATCCGCGCATTCGTTTTGACTAGGGAGACTGGTTTATTATGGCAACCGCTGCAAGCAAAGATCGCTCCGGTTCAATCGCCACCATTGAGCCTGAAAAGCATCAGGGTGAAAGCCTGTGGGCCGACGCCTGGAAACGGCTCCTGCGCAACCGGGCCGCTGTATTTGGTCTGATTATCATTCTGATTTATATCCTGATCGCGGTGTTTGCGGGTGCTATCGCGCCTTATCCGTATGACCTGCAAAACCGCGATTATGGCAACTCTGCCCCGGCCTGGGTGATGTCGATTTTCCCAACGCTCAAACCCCGTGACGAATCGATCCGGCTCGGCAGCGGCGAAGCGGTGGTGGAAACCGGGCAGAAAGTCCAGATTGGCGACCCCCTGGCGCAGAACATAGGTCGCAATAATGAAACCGTCTATGCCAACGTCAATGGCACAGTCTTTGTGGACGATTCCCGCGTGGAACTGACCCCGCTGGATGTTTTTGAAGCGCCTCTTCAGGAGGGCTGGACTGTCGCGGTGACAGATGGGCAGGTGATTCCCGCCGGGACCATTCTGGTCAGCGACACGGGTGGTGAAAGCACCGTTGAAGCGCCCTTTGGCGGCACAGCCTATGTGCTGGCAGATCGGGTGCTGGTGCGCCCTCAGAATTCCGGTTATGTGGCCCTGAAGAACGAATATCTCTTTGGAACCGACAATCTTGGACGTGACCTGTTCAGCCGCATTATTTATGGCGCGCGCGTGTCGTTGATGGTCGCCTTTGTCGGCCCGCTGGTGAGTTTTCTCATCGGCCTGCCCTTCGGCCTGATCGCCGGCTATGCAGGCGGACGTGTTGACAACCTGATGATGCGCTTTGTCGACCTGATGTATGCTTTCCCGACGCTGCTGTTGATTATCCTCTTTATGGCCCTGTTCCGTACCAGTTTCAGCCAGTACGAACCCGGTTCCCTGCCAGATACGCTCGGCCAGATTGACCGCGCCTCTGGCGGTATGTTCTTTATCTTTGTGGGTGTGGGTCTGACATCGTGGATGGGGCTGGCCCGGCTGACACGCGGGCAGGTGCTTTCGATCCGCGAGAAGGATTATGTCGTGGCCGCGCAGTCGCTTGGCTCCACCAACGGCAAGATCATGTGGCAGCACATACTGCCGAATATCCTGGGGCCAATCGTCGTTTCAGAAACGCTGACGATCCCGACTTATATTCGCTACGAAGCCTTCCTCAGTTTCATCGGCCTGGGGGTGAACCCGCCCACGCCAAGCTGGGGCCTGATGATCGCGGATGGTTCCAACAGCATCGCTTCCTACCCGCATCAGGCGCTTTTCCCGGCGCTGGCGCTGTTTTCGATCATGTTCGCCTTCAATTTCCTGGGCGACGGCCTGCGCGACGCGCTGGACCCGCGTATGCGCGGCGTGGAATAAGACTATCCGGTTCCAGAACTCAACACAGAAGGGGGCGAGACGACAACACTCGCCCCTTTTGCTGATTTGGGTCAGGCCAGTTCAAAGGGCATTTCCCGCAGACGCTGGCCGGTCAGCGCAAAAACCGCGTTGCTCACCGCTGCCGGGACAGCCCCGACCACCGGCTCTCCCAGCCCGCCCACCGGGACATCGCTGCTGTTGATAGGCAGGACTTCAATTTCCGGTGTGTCACGCATGGTCAGCAGCGGGTACGTGTTAAAATTCTCGTTCATCACCATGCCATTTTCCACCGTGATCCGTTCGTAAAGCGCCGAACTGAGTGCCATGATAATCGACCCCTGCACCTGCGCCGCCGCGCCGTCCGGGTTAATGACGAATCCGGGGTCCACCGCGCACCAGGCCCGATGCACCCTCGGTTTGCGGTTGTCAGCCGAGACCTCCACCACCAGCGCAACCACCGTGCCGCGATCATAACAGGCAGCCAGCCCGCGCGCCCGGCCTTCCGGCGCAGCGGTGTCCCAGGCGGAGGCTTCTGCGGCAGTTTCCAGCGCGACCCGGAAGCGTTCGCCCAGGTCGCCTTCCGGCAGATGCTTCAGGCGCAAATCCAGCGGGTTGACCCCAGCCGTGACCGCGATTTCATCCATAAAGGTTTCGACAGCAAAAGTATTCGGGAATGACCCCAACCCACGCCAGAACCCGGTGGGAACCGGCAGGCGGCGGTGATGGTAAAGGACGCTGCGGTGCGGGATATTGTAATGGATGAGCGCGCCGTAAGCTGCCAGCGGGTCTGCCCCCAGCAGGGTTTCAAGAAACTGGCTGCCGCCCAGGTTCTGGATGTAAAAGAAGACATCGCTGCTGACAAGCCGATGTTCCAGCGCCACGATACGGCCGGCATCGTCAACAGAGGCGCGCAGCACATTGTGCGCGGGGGGACGCAGATAACCGTAGCGCATATCCTCGGTGCGATTCCAGCCGACATGCACGGGTTGGCCGACAACCTGAGAAAGGATGGCTGCCTCGACAGCCGCGTCAGTGCCCGTTTTCCGCCCAAAACCACCACCCAGATAGGTTGGGATCACGCGCACAGTGCTGGCTTCAACATTCAGTTTCTGCGCGACAAAATCACGGGTAAGCTGTGGGGACTGTGTAGAGGCATAAATGGTGATGCCGTCCGCGCGCACATCCGCCAGGGCAGCCTGCGGTTCCAGATGAGCGTGAGCCGCCAGTGGGGTGCGGTATTCTGCTGTGACGACTGTGCCGCTGCCCAGATGTGCCTCAGTATCGCCTTCGCGCTGGATCAGCACCCCGCCTTCATCCGGTACGGTAATCAGCGCGTCAATTTCCGGCTGGCTGATCGTCGCGCCGCCTTCCCATTCCAGTTCCAGATGATCGAGAGCGGCGTAGGCGCTGGTGCGGGAATCGGCCACCACGCCGGCGAATCCTTCCTGAATGACCACCGCCACCACACCCGGCTGCTGGTCAGCATCCCCGGCGGCGGCCCGGCTGAGGACTGCGCCGTAACGCGGCGGACGCGCTGCTGCACCGTACAACATGCCGGGCAGATGCGCGTCAAAGCCATACACAGCGCGCCCGGTAATTTTTTCGTGAAAATCCACCCGCTGCACGGGCTGGCCGATCAGGCGAAACTCGCTCGCGGGTTTGAGAGCGGGCGGATTTTCCGGGATCACCCACTCCCCCTGTTTGGCGCGGACAATCTCGCCATAGGTCAGGCTGCGGGTCTCGTCATCGCTGATCTGTGCGCGGCTGCTGCGCAGGCTGATCTGTTCGACAGGCACATTCATTTGCTGTGCAGCTTCGGCCCGCAGCATTTCGCGCATGGTCGCAGCAGCTTCGCGGACCGGCTGGTAAAGCGCGGTGATTGACGTGCTGCCGAATGTGAAAATCAGTTCAGGGTCAAACCCCCGTTCGGTATCGGCCTGATGCACGACGACGGTGTCCCAGTCGAGTTCCAGTTCGTCGGCTGCAATCTGCGCCAGTGACGTATGCACACCCTGTCCCATCTCAACTTTGGGGATATACAGATGCGCCGCGTTTTCCGAATCAATCTCAAACCATACCAGCGGCGACTCTGGCAGTGCAGGCAAAGGGGCGCTGCCGGTCAGAAAGGCCTGATT
>CAZKIB010000098.1:10741-14893 GCA_964552425.1 uncultured Anaerolineaceae bacterium
AATGCGCAGGCGGGCCTCACGCACCAGTGTGGGGCCGCCGGCTATGCCGCCCGCAGCCAGCAGCGCCGCGCCACCGCCCAGCCCGATCAGAAAACGCCGCCGGGTGATGCCTTTACGTTCGTTTTTGGGTTTCGGTGTGGTCATGCCTGCGCCTCCCGCTGGAGTTCAGCCGCCCGCGCGACAGCGACTTTGATGCGGACATAGCAGCCGCATCGGCAGTAATTGGCGCTCATGGCGTCCACGATCTCGTCTTCGGTGGGCCGGGGGTTCTCCACCAGAAAAGCGGCGGCAGTCATCATCTGGCCGCTCATGCACCAACTGCACTGTGGAACCTGCGCCTCGATAAACGCCTGCTGGACCGGGTGCAGCGTCTCAATGCCCTCTTCGCCGCTGGTCGCCAGCCCTTCGATAGTGGTGATGGCGGCCCCTTCTGCGGCGCTGACCGGGGTGATGCAGGCGCGGATGGGCTGCCCATCCAGATGCACCGTGCAGGCCCCACAGATGCCCAGCCCGCAGCCAAATTTTGTCCCTCTCAGCCCGACCCGATCCCGGATCACCCACAGCAGCGGCTCGTCTGGCAGGGGGGCCACTTCATAAGTCTGTCCATTAATCGTAAGCTGCATTATTTCGCTCCCGTATGGTTGTGATGCCTCGATTATAAAACGTGGATGGTCAGATAGCTGAGGTGGGGGTGAGCAGTTGGTGTGTGTTCGATGTGCGCCGCTGGCTGGCGAAAGCGTCTACAATCCGCGTGGGCAGCGTGATAAAATGAATCGCTGAATAGTCAGTCCTGGGCGCATCGCGGTGCGCCTTTATCATATTCTGTTCAGGGGTCTATGCTCACCGTTGCGGATGCGCTTCAACTGCCGGCTTTTACCGGGGCACAGGTGGTCGCCGGGACCGGCGGCCTGAATAATGTGGTAAGCTGGGTTCATGTTGTGGGCGTGCCCGACGCCGCGCGCTGGCTGAACGGCGGCGAACTGGTGCTGACGACGTATATCAACCTGCCGGCCGACCAGTCCGGGCAGTGCGCTTATGTGCAGGCGCTGATCGACAAAGGTGTGACCGCGATGGCCCTGTCGGTGGGCAACACCATCCAGCACGCGCCGCCGCACCTGCGCGCTGTCGCCAACGCCAGCAATTTCCCGCTCATCGAAATTCCCTACGACGCGCGCTTTATCGACATGGCGCGCAGCGTCAACGAGCGCATCGCTCAGGAAAAAGTCACCCGCGCCCTGCACATTCATCGGGTGCTGACTCAACTGGTGCTGGATGGGGGCGACCTGCGGCAGTTGGCCGCTACGCTGGCCGACCTGATCGAGCAGTCCATCAGCATCGAAAATGAGCGTTTCGAGGCGCTGGCGAGCGCTAATATCACCGCGTTCGACGAAGCCCGCCGCTACACCCTCAGCGAAGGGCGCACAGACCCCCGGCTGGTGCGCGCGCTGGAAGACCGGGGCGTCCTGGGCGAAATCCGCCGCACGCTGCGCCCGGTGTTTATCCCCGCCATGCCCGATGTCGGGCTGGAAATGGAACGCATTCTCGCGCCCATCGTCGTACATGGCGACATTTATGGCTATGTCTGGATTATCGCTGCCGATCACCCGCTGACGGAAGTCGACCACATGGCGATTGAAAGCGGCTCGACCATCGCCGCGCTGATGCTGCTGCATCAGGAAGCGGTGCAGAGCGCCGAAGCCTCGCTGAAAGGCAGCTTTCTGGCGCAGTTGATCGAAGGGGGCAGCGGGCGCGAAGCCGTGCTGACCGATCAGGCGCTGCGCTTTGGCATTGACCTGGGAGCGCCCTTCAGCGTGCTGGTCATCGACGGTGGCGACAAGAGCGACGCTCGCCCCATGCAGGTTTACCGGCGCGTGAACCGGCTGGCAACGGTGCATGAATGGCCGGTGGTGGCCGGCCAGTTCGCCGGGCAGGTGGTCATGCTGGCGCAGCATGACGCGGACCTGAAAGCGATCACGACGCAGATACACGAACAGGCCAACGGCGGCGGTCTGCGCATCAGCATCAGCGCGCCGCAGTACCGGGCCGAAGCTGTGCCGCTGGCCTATGAACAGTGTCATGAAGCGCTGCAAATCGCGCGGCGGCTGAAGATGCCCGACAGGACGGTTTATTTTACCAGCCTCGGTTATCTGCACACCCTCTATCATGCCGGGCCGGACAGCCTGAAAAGCAACCCCTATGTGCCCGGCCTGCGCAGGCTGCTGGACGAACATCAGGCGGACCTGTTCCACACCCTGGAAGCTTATCTGGACGAAGGTGGCAACGGCGTGCAAACCGCCGAGACGCTCCACATCCACCGCAGCACGCTCAATTACCGCTTGCAGCGCATCACCGAAATCTGCGCCTGTGATCTGTCGGACCCCGGCACGCGAGTCAACTTGCAGGTCGCACTCAAGCTGCTGCGGCTGTTTGAAGGCGTGTGAGGTCTCAGGCAGTCACATAGGCTTTGGTGCGGTGATAGATCAGCGGATTTTGTTCGTCATCTTCCAGCACGTCACCGATCTTCAACCGCGCGATGGTGTCATCCGAGAGGATATTTTTCTTGCCGTTGAAGGTGCTGCCATCCGGCATGTACGCGCAGGTCATGGCCCGCCGCCAGCCGGGGGTCATATTCGCGCCTGCGCCGTGCGCCACCAGCCCGTTATGAAAGGAACACGAGCCGGCTTTCATCGGCGCGGATACCGCCGGTGTGCCCGCCCACTGCGGATACACGCGGAACAGATCGCCCATGTTCTGCCCGATGCCAACATTATCAAACGTCGCGGTTTTGTGCGAGCCGGGGATAAAGTATAAACAGCCGTTTTCCAGCGTGGCGTCATCCAGCGCGACCCAGATGCTGATGGCATCCCGCGAGGAAAAGGACCAGTAGGGATTGTCCAGATGCCAGCCGGTGGCGTTGGCCCAGGGCTGTTTGATAAGCGCCTGATCGTGCCAGATGCGAATGCCGTCCACACCCGCCAGTTCCGCCGCCATCTGGCCGATGCGTGGGTCGAGCATCAGATCGCGCATCCCGGTGTGATCCTGCCACAGGTTGATGCGCTGCACGAACACGTTGTCGTAGTAACTGTCCCCGGAGCGCATACTGCCATCGGCCAGCTTGCGATCCTGGCGCTGGGCGACAGCTTCATCGACATACTGCCGCCACAGTTCCAGTTCGTCGGGGGTCAGAAAGTCATGGAGGACGACAAAACCATTGTCCCGGTAATAATTGATCTGTTCAGTGGTAATTTCGGAGTTCATCCAATACACCTTTCGCAACAAATTTTAGGATCATTTTCGCCTGAAATGAACAGACGCGCCACTGTCCACGCGCACGCCCTACTCAGCGCGTCTTTCGAGGCGTATAATGCAGCTATTCCCGCAGTGAAACGATGTACGAGATGAACAGCCATGTTCGATAAACTGGCCGGTATTGAATCCCGGTATGCTGAACTTGAACGCCTCATCAGCGACCCGCAGGTGATGGGCGACTATCAGAAAGTCGTGGAGTATTCCAAAGAGCGCTCCGGGCTGGAAGATATTGTCGAAAACTATCGCGTTTACAAAGAGCAAACGCGCCAGTTGGAAGACGCCCGCGCCCTGCTGCGCGACGAAAGCGACCCCGAACTGCGCGAGATGGCCGAACAGGAAGTTGAGGAACTGAAGGCCAGCATCGAAGGGCTGGAAGAAAAGCTCAAGGTGCTGCTGCTGCCCAAAGACCCGCGTGACGATAAAAACGTCATCGTGGAAATTCGCGCCGGGGCCGGTGGGGACGAGGCTGGTCTGTTCGTTGCCGATCTGTTCCGCCTGTACAGCTATTACGCTGAACGCCAGCGCTGGAAAGTGGATGTTATTGACCAGCACGAAACCGGCGTGGGCGGCTTCAAAAATATCGTGTTCGAGGTGCGCGGGCAGGGTGCGTACAGCCGGCTTAAATACGAGAGCGGCGTGCATCGTGTCCAGCGCGTGCCGGAAACCGAAAGTCAGGGGCGCATCCACACCAGCACGGTGACAGTGGCGGTGCTGGCCGAAGTGGATGAAGTCGATGTCGACCTGAACATGAACGATGTGCGCGTGGATGTGTATCGCAGCCAGGGCGCGGGCGGCCAGTCGGTCAATACTACTGACTCGGCGGTGCGCATGACTCATATCCCC
>CAZKIB010000098.1:14982-21889 GCA_964552425.1 uncultured Anaerolineaceae bacterium
GCCGAAATGGAACGCCAGCGGATGGAGCAGGAAAGCGAACGCCGCAATCAGGTTGGCACGGGCGAACGCTCCGAAAAAATCCGCACCTATAATTTCCCGCAGAACCGCGTCACCGACCACCGCATCAACGTCAGCAGCTATAACCTGCCGCGTGTGATGCAGGGCGAGATTGACGAATTTATCGACGAACTCGCCACCCGCGAACAGGCGGACCGGCTGGCCGTGCGGGAGTAAGACTCTGAGTAATCCGTTGTCCGTTTTCAGCTCACCTTACGCAGTGGTGGACAATCTTCCCGTTGGGATGAAATGGCGTGGTTTCGGTGGAGCCAGGCGATGCTTCAGCTTGCTGCCGCCGATTGAAATCGACGGCAAGGCAGAACAAGTCCCGCCAGGACTGAGGCTCTGAATCCCACCGGGATTTGGGTTATTTTGCCGGAGACTTCAGCCTCCGGCAAGCACGAACCGCATTCTGTCCGTCCACCTGCGTAAGGTGAGTTATCAGAAAGAAATCAGGTACAGCCAATCGAGGTGTTGCGCCTCACAGGTGGTCAGATAATTGAAAACTGGCAGCTATTGAACTATCCCAAAGGGCGGCTCACAGGTCGCCTTTTTTGTTGCATGGGCGTTGTAAGATATTTCCCGCAGATTGGCCTGCGCGCAACGGGCTGCAAATCGCTATAATAAAAAGCAAATCGTCTGTCACCAAAACGAGAACCCGGATGCCGGAATCGAATCCGCTGGACATTATCCAGCATATCAAAACACTGGCTCAGGAAATGGATGAGTCCCTGCGCCGTCAGGACGAAATTCTGCAAGTGCGCGGGATCAGCCTGCTGCCCAACCTGTTTACGGCACTGGCTGCCGTGCGCGACGACATCAGCCGCATTGAAGCGCGCCTCGTCAATGAAATGACCACCCTCAGCCAACTGCGCACCCTGGCCGGGACCTCCGAGCAGATCAACACCTCGCTGCAACTCGATGAGGTGCTGGCCGGGGCGATGGAGCGCGTCATCGTCCTGACCGGGGCGGAACGCGGCTATATCATCCTGACGGACCCCAACCCGTTTGAACTGCAATGGGAAGTTCGCATCGCGCGCGACCCGGAACAGGAGGGTATCCGAACGCCGTCTTTCAAAGGCAGTCGCACCGTATTAAAAGAGGTGCTGGAAAGCGGCGTCACCCTGCTGACGGACAATGCCTATAACGACCCGACTCTGAGCAACAGCGCGACCATCGCATCCATGAACCTGCGTTCGGTGCTGTGCGTGCCGCTCAAACTCAAGGACAAAGTGATCGGCGCGGTCTATGTCGATAACCGCCTGCGGGCCGGTGTGTTCACGCCCCAGGCCGAAATGCTCCTGACCGCGTTCGCCAATCAGGCCTCTATCGCCATCGGCAATGCCCGGTTATACGCCCGCGTCCAGACCAGCATCGACACCATTACCGAACTCAAGGAGTTGATGGACAACATCTTCGCCTCCATCGGCAGCGGGGTTATCACCACCAATCGAGACAATGAAGTCGTCATTTATAACGCCGCCGCCGAGCGCATTCTGGACCGCCCTGTCGAGGAAGTCATCGGCAAACCGCTGCACGAACTGCTGCCTGAAAGCGAGAACGGCCTGGCCCGCGCGCTGGATACGGTGCTGTCTGGCGATGAGAATTTTATTATCGACACGGAACTGAACACCGGCCGGCATGTCGCGCTGAACATCAAACTCAGCCCGCTCAAAGACGCCAATCAGATGACGCAGGGTGTGGCGCTGGTGTTGAATGACCTGACTCAGCAGCGCGAAAATGAAGAGATGCTGCGCGTCATGCGGCGCTATCTGCCCCCGGCGATGGTCGATAACATTCACACGATTGCGGCGCTGGCGCTGGGCGGTGAACGGCGCGAAACCACCTGCATGTTTGTGGACGTGCGCCCGCTTTCCACTTTCCCGCCCGAACTGCGCCCGAATCAGATCATGGAAATGCTCAACCTGTATCTGTCCGTCGCTACCGAGTGCATCCATGAGGCCGGCGGGGTGATCGACAAGTACATGGGGCAGGAGATCATGGGCCTGTTTAACTCCCAGTTGAACCCGTTGGAAGACCACGCGGCGCGGGCACTGGCTGCCGCCCTGCACATGCGCGAGTCGTTTATCCAACTGTACGCCGAACTCGGCCTCAACCCGGACCCGCACTATTATCGGATCGGGATGCACACCGGCGTGGCGACTCTGGGCAATGTCGGCAGCGAAATCCGCCGGGATTTTACCGCGATTGGCGATGCCATTAACCTGTCAAAGCGGCTGGAAGAAAACGCCGCCGCCGGGCAGATCATCATCAGCGAGGATACCCGCCAGCATATTGACCGTTATCCGGGGCTGCTGCGCGTCGGCGCGCTTCAACTGATGGAGCGCGACGCCCTTCAGGTCAAAGGCCGCCAGCAGCGCACCCGCATTTATGAGGTTCTGCACACACGATGACACTGAACGACACCGCCAGGATGAATGACAAGGATGACTCCATCCAGGTCAGTGTGCGCCAGCTTGCCCAGCATACCGGGGAACTGGCCGAGTTGATGAACATGCAGCAGGAACTTCTGCGTCCCTATGGCATGAGGCTGTCGCCCGCTTCACAGGATGCCCTGCGCCAGTTGGATCAGGTTGTGCAGGGCCTGACCGGGGAGGCGCAGAATATGCAGCAGGAACTGCGCCATCTGCACGCGCTGGCCGAGACCACTGCGCTCATCAACTCTATTCTGGAACCGGATGAAGTGCTGACCCAGGTGATGGATAAGGTTATCCAGCTGAGCGGCGCGGAACGGGCGTTCATCATGCTGCGCAGCCACGAAACCGGCGAGATGGAATTCAAGATCGCGCGCGGGCTGGACCGGGAGCAGTTGAACGAAGGCCAGTTTACTATCAGCCAGACCATCATTAATCAGATCGTCAGCACCGGCGAACCGATGCTTACGGATAACGCCAGCAATGACCCGCGTTATGTGGGGCAGCAGAGCATCGTGGGCTTTTCGCTGCGCAGCATCATGGCCGTGCCGCTGAAACTGCGCGATGAAATTATCGGCGTGGTGTACTGCGACAACCGCATTTTCACCGGCATCTTCAAACCGCAGGATTTGCGTCTGCTGGCCGATTTCGCGAATCAGGCCGCCACCGCGCTCGAAAATGCCCGCCTGTTCGAAGCCGCGCGCGCGCGCCTGGCCGAAGTTCGTGAAACCAGCGACCTGCTCGGCAACGTGCTGGATTCGATTATCAGCGGGGTCATCACGGTGGACCCGGATGGTCTGGTCGGCACGTGCAATCAGGCGGCGGCGGATATTTTTGGGATCAGCACAGTGGATGCCGAGGGCACACCGCTGACCGACCTGATTCCTGATTCACTCGGCACGCAGTTTTTTGAAGTGCTGGAACAGGTGCGTCAGACCGGCGAACAGGAATTTATTCAGGCCGAGCCGGTCATGCCCGAAAGCGGCCCGCGCTACTGGAACATGGTCATCAGCCCGCTGCGCGACTACAACGGCGCGACTCAGGGTGTGGCGATTGTGCTGGATGATCTGACGGAAATTCGCCAGCGCGAAGAACAGCTTGCCCAGGCGCGGCGCTATCTCCCGGCGGCGCTGGTGAGCAACCTGCGGGTGATCGACGTGGCCGGGCTGACCGGCGAAGAACGCCTGATTACGGCCATCTCAACGGATGTGCGCGGCTTTACCTCCTTCAGCGAACACTTGCAGCCCGAAGAACTGATGGAAATCATCAACCGCTACCTCAGCCTCGCCAGCGACGCCATCAGCTTTTACAAAGGCGTGGTCGATAAATTCATGGGCGACGCGGTGACGGGTCTGTTCAACACGCAGTTGAACCCGCAGGAGGATCATGCCGTGCGGGCGGTGCGCGCCGCGCTGGGGCTGATGAATGACCTGCGCGCGCTGCATGAAGTGATGCCGCCGGAGCAGCGTCTGTACTATGGCATTGGCATTCATACCGGCATGGCGGTGCTGGGCAGCGTGGGCAGCGAAGACCGGCGCGAATTCGCCGCGATTGGGGATGCCACCGAACTGAGCAAGATTCTGGAAGGTAACGCCCAACCCGGCCAGGTCATTATCAGCAGCGAGACTTATGAACTGGTCCGCGATCAGTTTGGCTGCGAGGCGTTCACACCGGAAAAAACCAAAGGGCGCAGCGACCTGACGATTGCCTACCGCGTGCTGCGCCAGAAGAAACCCACCGGCCCGGTCTCTCTGGACGATTTTGAGTTTTAGCCGAAATCTGCCTCAGCCACCCGCTGCGCCGCCGCCATAGCCTGCGCGTGCAGCAGATCGCGCAAGGCCGCCTTCGCCTGCTGCGCATCACGGGCCGTCACCGCGTCGCAGAGGGTCTGATAAGCGGCTGCGTATCCCTGCTGCGGGCGCGCCACACTCAGATTATCCAGCAGGCGGGCCTGATGATGCAGGGCGCGCAGCAGTTCGGCGGTGCGGGGTTTGTCCGCCAGTTCCACCAGCGCGGCATGAAACTGAAAACGGCTTTCCGGGCCAGGCTGTTCGCTGATGTGGCGCAGCAGTTCGTCCAGCAGCGTGATCTGATCGGGCCTGATCTGTTCGATCACCCAGTCCAGCGCCAGGCACTCCAGCGCGGACCAAAGGGCGTAAATTTCCAGCGCTTCATCGGGGGTGTAGGTGCGCACATACGTGCCGCGCCGGGGGTGTTTGACGACCAGCCCATCCTGCTCCAGCAGCCGCAGCGCGTCGCGCACTGTGTTCTGGCTGACATTGAGTTCATGGGCGACAGTCAGTTCGACCAGCCGGTCCCCGCACAGATACGCGCCGTTCAGGATCGCATGACGCAGCGCATCGGCGACATTTTCCGCGAGTGTGCTTGCTGCCGCCATGAGCCGGTTAATCGACGAAGCGGTATTTAATCAGCGTCCACAGGGCTATCGGCGCGTCGGTCCACTTGATTTTTTTGCCTTCGTGCCATTCCCGGCCATTGTAGGAAATGGGCACTTCGTAGATACGGATGCCCTGTTTCAGCACTTTGGCGGTGAACTCCGGCTCGAATTCAAAGCCGCGCGCGCGGATCAGCATATCTGCCGCGACCTCGCGCCGGAAGACTTTGTAGCAGGTTTCCATATCGCTCAGGATGGCGTTGTAGAGGATATTCGTGACCAGGGTCAGGCTGCGATTGGCGACCATGTTCCAGAAGTTCATGGCCTTGCGCGGGCCACCGAGGAAGCGCGACCCGTACACGACAGTGGCGATGCCTTCCTGCAAGGGCTTGAGCAGCACCGGATACTCACGGGGGTCGTATTCAAAATCCGCATCCTGAATAATGACGACATCCGACTTCGCCGCCGCGAATCCGGTCTTTAACGCCGCGCCTTTACCCTGATTGCGTTCATGGTAAATGATGCGCACGTTATGATGTTCTTCGGCTTCAATGCTGGCGAGTACCGCGCGCGTGCCATCGGTGGAGCCATCATCCACGATGATGATTTCCTGGGCGATGCCGACTTCCTCCACCCGCAGCAATACTTCCGCAATGCTTTCCACTTCGTTGTAGCACGGAATCACCACGCTCACGGTGAGCTGACGGATAGGGGTCCGGTGGCGTGCTACTTCAGAATAAGGCTGCATGACTGCTCCTGCACAGCTTTCTCTGGCAAATATTCACCCATTATAAATTGGGATGCTTAATTTTTCACCATGAGTTTTGACACAGCGTACTTTGCTCTCATTACGCTGGTTTTTCCATTCTGGATATACTTATACCGAAGCATTGGCATAAACGGCAGGGGCAAACTCATGAAAAGACGGATCGGTACAGGATGGATACTGCTGCTTCTGGGCCTGACATTGACCGCCGGGCGGGCGCTCGATTTTGGCGTGGGCTGGACAGGGGTGTTTTACAGTAATACCTCGTTCAGCGGGAACGCAGCGGCGACGGTGACGAACATCAACGGCCTCAATTTCAACTGGTCAGGTGTGCCGTCCATCAACGGGGTGGTTGTGCCGAATGTCGGTGAGAACAATTTTTCGGCGCGTTTTAGCTCCTCACAGTCCTTCTCGCAGGCGCGTTACCAGTTCAGCGTGACTTATGATGACAACGTGCGCGTGCTGATTGATGGATCGAACGTCTTTGAGGATTTCACGGGTGGGCCGGTGAAAACGCGCACGTTTGACCGTGATATGACCGCCGGCGCGCATTCGCTGACGGTGGAATTTGTCGAGGTGTCCGAAAGCGCCGTGCTGCAATTCCAGTGGTTTGTCAGTGGAACCGCGCCCACCGCTGGCCCGACAGCCACACCCGGCCCCACCAGTACCCCCGCGCCCACCAGCCCACCCTCGATTCCTTCGGGAGCCATCACCGCGACAGTCATTCGCGCCGCTGTGCTGAATGCCCGCTCTGCGCCCTACCTGGGGGCGGATCGTGTGGACCGGCTGCTGCGCGGCCAGACTTACGCCGTCGTCGGGCGCGACCCGGATGCGCGCTGGTTCCTGCTGCAACTGAGCAACAAGCAGGCCTGGGCCTGGGGTTATTATCTCGCCATCAACGGTAATGAATTCAGCGTGCCCGTCGCCAGCGCTTTCACCACCCAGGGCAACCCGGCAGCCTCCACCGGCGTGGTCGCCCAGACGCAGGCCGGTATGAAACTGCGCGCCGCGCCGCTGCTCAATTCCGAGCAGATTGGACGCATCACATGGGGCGCGATTCTGCCGATCTTAGGACGCACGCCAAGCGGCGAGTGGTATCGCACCGTCTGGAAGGGCACGGAAGGCTGGGTGTATGCCTCCTTCCTGAAAATTCTCGAAGGCGACATCAACAATGTCCCGGTTATCCAGTGACGCGATCTTAGGGGCCGCCGCGCATCGTGAACATCACCGGATGGCAGTTCGATCCCGGGGACA
>CAZKIB010000098.1:21899-22134 GCA_964552425.1 uncultured Anaerolineaceae bacterium
CGTCCGTGGGTGATGGCGCAGCAGTGGCATGATCTGCTGTTCGCGCACTGGCCCCTGCCTGCCGGTGTGCTGCGTCCGTTGATTCCGCCCGGCCTGGCTGTGGACACGTTTGACGGTCAGGCGTGGATCGGAGTCGTGCCATTTGAAATGCGCGATATTCATTTTCGGGGCCTGCCGCCTGCGCCCCTGCTGTCGGCCTTCCCGGAACTGAATGTGCGCACCTATGTGCTGAAGG
>CAZKIB010000099.1:0-1816 GCA_964552425.1 uncultured Anaerolineaceae bacterium
ATGACATCCTGATACCGTTTGAGATGCCGGGAATCGGGCGCGTTGGTGTGGGCCAGTTCATCCACCAGAGCCAGTTCTGGCTGACGCGCCAGCACCGCATCGGTGTCCATTTCCTCCAGCAGCGTGCCGCGATATTCCATTTTGCGACGGGGCACAATTTCCAGGCCGGCCAGCAGCGCATCCGTTTCAGCGCGTCTATGGGTTTCCGCATAGGCGACGACGACATCCACACCTTCAGCTTTACGCTGGCGCGCAGCCTCCAGCATAGCGTAGGTTTTGCCGACCCCTGCCGCCATGCCGATGAAGATTTTCAGTTTCCCGCGCTGCTGGCGCGCATCATCTCTCTGAATGGCCGCCAGCAGGGCGTCCGGGTCAGGTCTGTGTTCGTCCATACCCTTATTGTAATTCATCCAGGGCCACATTGAGCAGCAGCACATTGACACGCGGCTGACCCAGAAAACCTAGCTGAGGCAGTTCCACATGCTGCTCGACCAGATTGGCGACCACGTCACGCTGCAATCCACGCGCCTCCGCCACGCGCTCAATCTGCAAACGGGCAGCCTCCGGGCTGATGTGTGGGTCAAGGCCGCTGCCCGACGCGAACAGCATGTCGGCTGGCACAAGCGCATCCGCCGGCAGGTTGTGTGCCTCACGGAACGCTGCGGCGCGCGCCTCAACCGCTTCGGCCAGTGCCGCGCTGGTGCTGCCGGCGTTGGTCGCCCCGGATGAGCCAAGTGCCTCTGGGGATGAGCCTTGCATGTAATTGACCGCCGAGGGTCGCGACCAGAAATAGGCCGGGTCATTCGCAGCCTGGCCGATCAGCGCGGACCCCACGACGGCATCATCGACAGTGATAAGGCTCCCGTTAGCCGCCGCCGGGAAGGCGACCTGCGCGATCAGCGTGGTAAACAGGGGATAAATCACCCCGGTTATCAGCGACAGGATGATAAGCATCAATGCTGCCGGGCGTATAAACCTGAGCATGGAGAATCTTCCTTGTTAGTATTCCATCGGATAGGTATCGGTCTGCTGGAGTTCATAGCGGTCTTTGTCGAGAAACTCCTCAATCTGATAGTCCGCTTTGTGTGAGCGCGCCTGCTCCCGATTTTCGCGGTCTGTGTCCTGCCGCACCCAACCGGCCAGCGCCAGATAAAAGCCCAGCACCCACAGCACCAGAATGACATCAGCATTTGCCTGAGAACCAGCGAATTCTGTAATCAATACCAGCGCCGCAATCCCCAGCACCAGGTATTTCAAGGGTAAACGTGGAAATGACATTACTGCCTCACAATCTTACGCCAGACCAACGGCTGCAATAATCACATCAATGACTTTAATGCCGACAAACGGCGCAATCAGACCGCCCAGGCCATAAATGAGCAGATTACGTTGCAGCACGGCTGCTGCGCCCATCGCCTGATACCCGACACCGCGCAGCGCCAGCGGGATCAGCGCGACGATAATCAGCGCGTTAAAGATGATCGCGCTCAGGATAGCGCTTTGCGGCGAGGACAGCGCCATGATGTTCAGCGCAGCCAGCGGGCCAGCTTCGCCGGCAGCATCGACATACAGCGCCCCGAACAGCGCCGGGATGATGGCAAAGTATTTCGCGACATCGTTGGCGATACTGAACGTGGTCAGCGCGCCGCGTGTCATCAGAAGCTGCTTGCCGATCTCGACCACTTCGATCAGTTTGGTCGGGTCACTGTCGAGATCGACCATATTACCGGCTTCGCGGGCGGCCTGTGTCCCGGTATTCATCGCCACCCCCACATCGGCCTGGGCCAGCGCGGGCGCGTCGTTGATCCCGTCGCCG
>CAZKIB010000099.1:1911-3665 GCA_964552425.1 uncultured Anaerolineaceae bacterium
CCATGAAGTCATCCACACCCGCTTCGGCGGCGATGGCGGCGGCGGTCAGCGGGTTGTCGCCGGTAATCATGATGGTGCGAATACCCATCGCCCGGAGCTGCGCGAATCGTTCGCGGATGCCGCCCTTGACGATGTCCTTCAGCTCGATCACACCGAGTACCTGCTCGTTTTCGGCCACGACCAGCGGGGTGCCGCCGCTTCGCGCGATGCCATCCACCGCGTTCTGTACATCGGATGGCAGCCTGCCACCCTGATGCTCGACATACTTCTGCACCGCGTCCGCCGCGCCTTTGCGAATCTGGCGGGCAGGGCGGCCATTCAGCGCCGCGAAATCCACGCCGCTCATACGGGTCTGAGCAGTGAAGGGCACAAACGTGGCGTGAAGCTGAGACATATCCCGCCCGCGCAGGCCGAAACGGTCTTTCGCCAGCACGACGATGCTGCGACCTTCGGGGGTTTCATCGGCCAGTGACGAAAGCTGTGCCGCGTCCGCCAGGCGCTCGTTTTCGACCCCTCGCGCCGGAATGAACGCTGTCGCCATGCGGTTGCCTAGCGTGATCGTGCCGGTTTTGTCCAACAGCAGCACGTCCACATCACCAGCGGCTTCCACCGCGCGCCCGCTGGTCGCCAGCACATTACGCTGAATCATGCGATCCATGCCGCTGATGCCGATAGCGCTCAACAGCCCGCCGATGGTTGTCGGAATCAGACATACCAGCAGGGCGATCAGCACCGGGACAGTCGCGGTGGTCTGGGTCAGGCCAGCTTCGGCTTCGCTGTAGTTGGCAAAGGCGCGCAGCGTGACCACCGCCAGCAGAAAGATGATGGTCAGCCCACTCAGCAAAATCGTCAGGGCGATTTCGTTGGGGGTTTTCTGGCGTTTAGCGCCTTCTACCAGCGCGATCATGCGATCCAGAAAGGTGCTGCCCTGCTCGGAGGTGATGCGGATGACGACACGGTCACTCAGTACGCGCGTGCCGCCTGTCACTGCGCTGCGATCCCCACCGCTCTCGCGGATCACCGGGGCAGACTCACCCGTGATGGCGCTCTCGTCCACACTGGCGATACCCTCAACCACCTCTCCGTCCCCTGGAATCTGGTCGCCGGCTTCACAGACCACCAGATCACCTTTTTTCAACTGAGACGCCGGGATGCGTTCTTCTTTGCCGTTGCTCAGATAACGCGCGGTCATCTGTGTGCGGGTTTTGCGCAGCGCGTCCGCCTGGGCTTTGCCGCGCCCTTCGGCCATCGCCTCGGCGAAATTGGCGAACAGCACGGTAAACCACAGCCACAGGGTAATTTGCAGGTTGAAGCCCAGTTCGCCCGCTGTGCCGGTCAGCGCGTCCCGAATGACGATCCCGGTGGTCAACAGCGCGCCCACCGCGACTACCAGCATGACAGGGTTTTTCACCTGCTGGCGCGGGTCGAGTTTGCGCACCGCATCCAGCGCGGCCCGGCGCACAATGGCCGATTCAAACAGCGGTCTGGCTTTGACTTCCATAGTTGATACCCTCGTTAGAATGCGCGTCCGGCGCGCATCAGAAAATGTTCCACGATTGGTCCCAGCGACAGTGCCGGGAAGAAGGTCAGTGCGCCCACAATCAGAATGACCGCGATCAGTAAGCCGGTGAACAGCGGGCCATCCGTCGGGAATGTGCCCGGTGAAGGCGGCGCGACTTTTTTGCCGACCATACTGCCGGCAATCGCCAGAGCCGGGATGATGACCCCGAAGCGTCCGACCCACATGGCGATTC
>CAZKIB010000099.1:3675-6074 GCA_964552425.1 uncultured Anaerolineaceae bacterium
ACGTGTTATAGAAGGGTGTGTTGGCGTTCAGCCCGGCGAAGGCGCTGCCATTGTTGCCCGCGCCTGATGCGAAGGCGTACAGAATTTCAGACAGCCCGTGCGGCCCGCTATTGGCCCGGCTGGATAACCCCACCTCTGTGACCGAAGCCAGCGCCGAAAACAGCAGAATGCAGGCACTCGGCAGCAGCACCGCGATGATTGCCAGCTTGATCTCGCGCGCTTCGATCTTCTTGCCGAGATATTCCGGCGTGCGTCCCACCATCAGCCCGGCGATGAACACCGTCAGGATCACGAAGATCAACATGCCATATAAGCCCGCGCCCACACCGCCGAAAATGACCTCACCGAGCATGATATTCAGCAGCGCGATGCCCCCGGCCAGGGGTGTAAAGCTGCTGTGCATGGCGTTGACTGAGCCGTTCGACGCGGCGGTGGTCGCCATACCCCACAGAATGCTGTTGGCGATTCCGAAGCGCGTCTCCTTGCCTTCCATCAGGCCGCTGAGTTCGTAAACCGGGTTCGCGCTGTATTCGCTGATGAGCATTACCGCTAACCCCACGACCAGCATCAGCAGCATGGCCGCGAAGATCACCCACCCCTGGCGCTTGTCCCCGACCATCACGCCAAAGGTATAGGTCAGCGCCGCCGGGATCAGCAGAATAGAGAACATCTCCAGAAAGTTTGACACGGGAGTCGGGTTCTCGAATGGATGGGTGCTGTTGGTATTGAAGAACCCACCGCCGTTCGTGCCCAACTGTTTGATGGCGATCTGTGAGGCGGCTGGCCCCTGTGGGATTAACTGTGTTTCGCCAGCGAGGGTGGTCGCCTGCGTATAGCTGTTAAAATTCTGCACGACACCCTGGCTTACCAGGATCAGAGCCAGGATCAGACACAGCGGCAGAAAAATGTACAGCTCACCGCGCACCAGATCAGCCCAGAAGTTGCCAAGTGTTGAGGCGGTTTTGCGCGCCAGCCCGCGTGTGAGGGCAATGACGACGGCTACACCGGTGGCGGCACTGACGAAATTCTGCACGTTCAGGCCGAGCATCTGTGTCAGGTAGCTCATGGTGGTTTCACCGCCATACGCCTGCCAGTTGGTATTGGTCATAAAACTGGTGGCGGTATTGAACGCCAGAAACGGTTCCACCCCCCCTAGCCCCGCCGGGTTGAGCGGCAGCACACCCTGAAGAAGCTGAATGACAAACAGCACCGCGAATCCGATCAGGTTAAACGCCAGCATCGCCAGCAGGTATTGTTTCCAGTGTTGTTCTTCCTGTGCATCCACCCCCGCCAGCCGGTAAATCAGGGCTTCTGCTGGGCGCAGCACGGGACTCAACAGGGTGCCTTCTCCGTTGAACACCCGTGCCATATAGGCGCCCAGCAGCGGCGTACACACCACCAGCAGGCCGATATACACGCCAATTTGCAGCAGTTCAAGCGAAGTCATCGGCTAAAACCTCTCCGGGTAGACCAGTGAATAGGTGAGATAGGCCAGCAGACCCAGTGCCACCACACCCGCGATGAGCAGTTCCCAGTCCATCACATTGCTCCTTGTCTGTTCCAGGAGTATTGTCATCGAATAATCATTAAATGGGGGTCAGAAACAGGACAGGAGTCATCAAAAAAGTATCAAGGTTTAGCGCCCGTCCCGATGCAGGTCTTTTTCACAGAAGACCAGAACCTGGCCCGGCTTAAACCCGTGTCTGCGCCTTGAATCAAAAAGAGCGCCTGATAAAGACGCTCTGTCTTCGACTTCGGCGGACTACGGTTTCACAGCCGTGTTATTCTATGCCTATCGCCGCACGGTGTGCGCTTGACCGGCTCTATGAAGGTATAGCCTTTAGGGTCTCGGATAGCTGATCGACAACATACCCTCAATATTGAGCGGGTCTACGCCATATTCGGCCTTCTGCGCGGCTCGCAGTTTTTCTTCAGATTCCAGACTTCCACTAAGAGGCAGGTTGATACGTTCACCGCTGCGGATGGCTGATTCGCGGGTTGCCACTTCCATCATCATTGCCATCAGCGCGTCTTCGTCCGAGTACTCTGATGGCTTCACCCCGCGCACGGTTTCCGCAAAATCGACAATATGCCCCATCACGGCGGCCCCATAATAATCGCGCCGATGATAAGACGGAATACCTGCACGAAACGGGTTGACATATTCCACACGGCCTGTCGGCAAATCAACATGTGAGGACAGCCAATCGCAGCCATCGCTTTCATGGACGATTGGGAACGTCGCATCTGCCACGCCGCCGTTTTGAAGCGCTTCGTCGCTGCAATAGCGAACTTCCGCGATTCCCTGCCAGTTTTCCCCGGCCTGCTGCACGATGGAACCGCGTGCGCCGGCCAGTTCAGTGTAGCCCGGACGCGGATAGCGCCCCAGCATACTCTTG
>CAZKIB010000099.1:6088-22072 GCA_964552425.1 uncultured Anaerolineaceae bacterium
CCCGGCGTGGTCAATCACCAGTGAACCATCCGGGAACCAATAGAAGTGCGCGTGATAGGTTTCGTGTTCGTAATAACGATGCGCCAGTTGATAGTGGGGTGCCGTCGGCATGGTATGCGAAATAGCCTGAACCGCGACAGGATGCGACTCGAAAAATGCAATCCAGCGGGAGTTGTTGTGATAGCCGGTATGATCGTGCCAGCAGGTCAGCCGCTTGATCGGGCCGATATACCCATCCTGAGCAATGGCTTTCATGATGCGGTCAAACGGAAAGCGGAAAAAATTTTCGGCAATACGCAGGATCGTGTTGTTTTCACGGGCTGTCCTGACCATCTCCTGCCCCTGCATCAGCAGGCTGCACATGCTGGTTTCGACATTGGCGTGAATGCCGTTTGACAGCAGGTAACAGGCAATCGAATGGTGCGAAGGAATGGGCGTGACCACAAATGCCGCTTCCATCGGACGTGCCCGAACCAGGTCTTTCAGATCATAAAAAGCGGGCACGCCCAGCGCCCCGGCAAAAGCGTCGGCGGATTCGCGCACCGGATCGCACACGGCCACGATCTTTACCCAGGGGCTTAATGCCTTGAACAAGGGCTGATAAACCGTTTGTGAGCGATTCCCGGTTCCGATCATTGCCACGTGTACAGGTTCATGCAGACTCATGGTGGTTTCCTTTTCGCATCGCAGCAGGCAGTTCTGCTTCATAGACCTGAGCAAAACCTGTGCGATCACTGGTAAAAACGACATAACGATTATCAGGGGAGAACGAGGGGTGCGGATGGGTATGCTGTGGGGCGTTCACCTGAATTGGACCACGGTCATAAGGGAAAGGGCCGTTCCAATGGTCGCCCATGCTGGAAGCTTCGGGATAACACAACGGCGTTGGCTGCCCGACTCCATCGCGCGGGTCGAAGAGTTGCAGGCCAATATCAGGAAAGTTGGTATCGGCGACCATGAGCGTGCCTTCCCGGTTGCAGATGGCGTGCCAGGCATTAACCGAGGTCACGCGCCTTTCTGCGCCAGTTTCGACCTGGATACAGCGAATGCCGTGCGGCCAGTCAACAAATGCCAGTTCTTTCGTTTTCGGAATCCACACTTCATGGGTGATCCATTCACCTGGCTGGCGCTGGTAGAGACGGCGGTTGTTTGTGCCATCCCGGTTGATCATCCACACCCGGTCTGTGAGAGGGCCGGCGTAATACAACAGATTGCTGTCATCGGGGCAGAACATCATGTGCGAGATGGTGTCCCGCCGCAGAATCACCTCACTGGTGCCAGTGGTCGTATCGATTATCATCAGGCAGGCATCGCTGCCCGAACGAAAGCGCACGGCCCACCAGCGATCATCGTGACTCAATGCGGTTGTGCCCATCGCGTCTGCCACCATACCAGCTTCGCGCATGGTGACTTCGCCAAAATCGGCTAACTGCTCGACCTCAAAGCTGTCCGTGCTGACGCGATAGGCCCCTGTCCCCGCTGTATAGTAGATATACCGCCCATCATGCGAGGGAAACACCGAATACTCGCCAAGCTGCTCGTGATCGGTCAACTGCACCAGATCGCCAGTCGCGCGCTGCTCGGCAAACACCTCTGGCCGCCCGGTGCGCTGCGACACAAAGATCAGTCGTTCCATCGCATCATCGTAAGCCGGGATGATAAAAAACGGCTGGTGATGAATGGATGGGTGACTGGTCACCTGCCGCACCTGTACCCCTGTGCGGATATCCAGTGACAGGCTCGATTCAGAAGGATAGAGCGCGCCGCGTGGCAATTAATACACTCCCTGCACAGCAACCTCAAAACCGGCTTCAATCAGTTCACGCTGGATACGCACAACCTCAGCATCCGAAAGGGGGCGAATCGGACGGCGCATGTGCATCGAGGGGAATTTGCCCATCAGAGTCATGGCACATTTCATCCGCTGGTGTGCGTCACTGGAGGGTTCGCCAAAGCGGTAAACGATCTGTGAAAGCGGGCGCACTTTTTCCTGCGCGGCATAGGCGGCCTGCAAATCCCCGTCCAGCGCGGCTTTCACCAGCGCGACGATCAGTTCCGGCACGAAACCAGCGAAGCCGACCAGCGCGCCATCACAGCCATCCAGCAGTGTCGCCAGCAGGTATTCATCATGGCAGCTAATGATGCTGACATCCGGCGCGGCGGCCTTGAGTTTGCGATAATCAAAACCCCAGCGGGCCATATCGCGCGTGCCCATTTTGATGCTGACCACATGGTCGAGCTTGACCATTTCCAGCATTTCTTTCAGGGAATAACCGGCCTTTGTCCAGGAGGGGTACTGATGCACGATGATGTCGATGTCGGCCCCTTCGGCCACGTCCTGAAAGAAACCGACAGCGGTTTCAAAGGTGCGGCCAAAACGCAGCCAGTGATGCGGCGGCATCAGCAGGATTGCGTCCGCGCCGGCTTCTTTGGCGGCCAGCGCCTGATCAATCGCTTCATCGCTGCCTTCTGCGCAAACACCCGAAACTACTTTCACTTTATCGCCCACTTCACTGGCGATAATCCGGGTCACTTGCGCGCGTTCCCGGTTGCGCAGCGACATAACCTCACCCGTGTGACCGTTACACACCAGCCCGGTGATGCCAGGGACAGAAGCCAGATAGCGCACGTAATCGCGCAGGCCCTGCTCATCAATGGAGTCGTCTTCATGAAACGGGCACAGAGTCGCGGGTAATACACCAGTCCAGGGTTTCTCAAACATGTTGTGTCCTTTCCAGATAAAATCGTTCCAGAACTAAGGCTTGAAGATTGTGCCGGCGATATGACGCACACCGCCATCCAACTGCACAGGGTCATCGGCCCGGTTGAAGTAATATGCGGCCATGACCTTGCCATCCGCCAGTTTTACCGTGCGCGGATAGCCCAAATCCCACGAGCCGGCGTCATCACGCAGGATGATTTCCGGCCCCCAGGTGCGACCCTGATCTTCCGATACGCGGGCACGGATACCATAGGGCTTCACGCGATAGCCATAGACGATCAGCAGGCGGCCATCATCCAGCAGGGTAAGCTGAGTTGGCCCGCCCCAATCGGCCGGGCGTGAAACAAATTCCCAGGTGCGTCCACCGTCTGGCGATTCAAAAATTTCCGGCCAGGCGTTCCGGGCATCAATCTGGCAGCGCAGCGCCACCTGAATGCGACCATCCGGCAAAAGCACCGGGCTGGCATAGTAGCGGTTGACGAAATGCGCATCGGGTGCGGTGGTCATTATGGGCGCGAGATAATTCCACGTCAGCCCCTGGTCAGGGGACGCATAGACCGCGACAAAGCGCGTGCCGGATCGTCCATCGCCAATGCCCACCGTTACAAACAACAGCACCACACCGTCAGGCCGAACCAGATAATCCGGCTTCACCTGAATCCATGAGAAGCCAAACGACGGCATCAGATACGGGCCTTGCCAAGTCTGCCCCCGATCCTCAGACACCTGAATGTAGCCGATATGGGCTTTTTCACGCGGTGGAATGCCGAAGCCAGCAGTCAGGCAGAAGTCCTGGGAATGCCAATTAAAGGCTTTTTCCGGCTTGCGGGCAGCGTTGGAAAACAGCGGCTTTTCGATTTTCTGCCGGGAGCCAAGTGACTGCAAACTGTCCAGCGGCCAGGTGTACCCGCCGTCTGTCGAGCGCAGCACCACATATTCCCCGCCCAGCGCATCGACCACGCCATGACTCATATCATAGGGGGTTTCATAGCTGCACGGCCCGCGCGAAAAGCTGATAAGCAGTTCATCATCAGGGAAGGCCCAGAAGCCATGATTAAACGGCCACCCGGCAAACTCTCCCTTACCATAATAGATTGTGATGTGTTCGGCGTCTTTCGCGTGGATGGCAGCCGGGTAGCGAGATAAAGTCATAGTTGTGTCCTCTGTCAATGCAAAATTCAGTTGCTGCGGCGTGGGTCAAGCGCGTCATTCAGGCCATCCCCCAGGAACACAAAGGCCACCTGAATGATGCCGATGGTGACTGCCGGGCTGATGAGCAGATGCGGGAACGACTGCCACAATTTGAGGCTGTCACTCAGCATGGACCCCCAGCTTGCGTTTGGCGGTTGAATGCCGATTCCCAGAAAACTCAGACCAGCCTCCATCACAATCGCGCCGCCCATACTGGCTGTAACCGCGACGACTACCGGGCCAAGCGCATTCGGAATCATGTGCTGGAACATAATTTGTCGCTCGGTTGCGCCCAGCGCGCGCGCCGCCAGCACATAATCTTCCTGTCCAATGCTCATTACCTGCCCGCGAATCAAGCGGGCCAACCCCGGCCATGCGATCAACGCCAGCGCGCTGAACACCAGCACAAAATCCAGCCAGGTGGTGTTCAGATAAAAGGGATTACGGGTCTGTTCATAAAGGGAGTCGAACCAGTTGATGATGGGTCGTCGCAGGGTGGTGTTAATCATCATGACCAGCAGCAAACCGGGGATTGCCTGCACCAGATCACTGACCCACATGAGCGCCTGATCCGCGCGTCCACCGCGCAGCCCTGCAAATGTGCCAATCAGAATGCCGATTATCACGCTGATGATCGTGGTCGAAAACGCCACCAGCGCCGCAGTCCGCGCGCCGTACAGCAGTCGGCTCAGAATATCGCGGCCCAGTTGATCTGTACCGAGCGGATGCTCAACAGTTGGCCCCTTGAGTGTGTTCAAAATGTCCTGCTGGAGAAAATCGTAAGGCGCAATGGCCGGGCCGATCACCGCCAGAAGCATGAACATGATAATAATCAGCAGCCCACCCACCGCCAGCCAGTTCTTGCGAAACCGCCGGACAGCATCTGCCCACAGACTGCGCTGCTCATAGGTTATGCGGGGCACATGCTCCGCCGCTCCCAGTGTGCCTGAGACGTGCACGGAATCAGTCATCTGTGCCTCACTCGCGGATCAAGAATCGGATAGATCAGATCAACGAAGAAATTACTCACAAAAATAATCAGGGTTCCAACGACGGCTACGGCCATGATGATGGGATAATCGACGGTGCGAATTCCTTCGACTGTGAGCAGGCCAAACCCCGGTATGTTGAAGACCAGTTCCACAAACAGCGCGCCGTTGACCAGCGTGATCATCAGCAAACCCACTGTCGTGACAACGGGCGTCAGAACCGGGCGCAGCATGTGACGCACAATAATCGCCCGTTCCGTCAGGCCTTTGGCCCGCGCGGTACGGATATACGGTTGGCCGGTCACTTCCAGCACCGCAGACCGCGTCTGGCGGACGATGATCGGCAGAGGGCCAATGGTGGTCACAATCACCGGCAGAATCACATCCCTGTTAAACAGGCCGTTCCACCCATAGGGCACATCCATGATGCCAAGCACCAGCACAAACAGGTACAGCAGCATCGGGGCGGTGACAAAACTCGGAATCGCCGTGATGAAGGTGACACCGCTGACAATCAGCCGGTCCCCCCAGCGGTTATGTTTCAAGGCTGAAATGACACCCAGCGGGATGCCAATGCACGAAGCCAGGAAGGTTGCCGCCAGCCCAAGCTGCATGGAAATCGGCAGCCTGAAACTGACAATTTCCCATACCGGACGATCCACATTGAGCCGGATCGACCTGCCCCAATCGCCCCGCAGCAGATTGGTCACATAGTTGCGGAACTGGACCAGGAAAGGTTCGTCCAGACCATATTTGGCGCGCAGGGCTTCCAGCACCTGGGGGTCGGTGGACGTAAACTCACTGCTGTCAATGAACATGCGTTTGATGGGATCACCCGCGCCATAAAACATCATGCCATAGGTGATAAACAGAACCAGTGATAGCCCGATGGACCAGCGCACGAACCGAATGACAATCATCCTTGCCATACACGATCTCCTGCCGCGAGCGTGTGAGGGCATCGCACGGATGCGACACCCTCAGCGTAAAGAGTATCTCTCTTACCGGTTAATCTGGATTTTCCAGGGTTCGATGAGCGTAACGTCCGGCCCTTTGATGTAGCCTTCGACGTATTCGCGGGCATTGATGGTGGCGACAGGTTTGCCAAAGTGTGCCATCAGATAGTCGTTGATGAAGAGGTCCTGCGCTTCACGGGTCAATTCGCAGCGGCGAGGATCATCGGGGGACAGGGTCAGCGCTTCATCAATCAGGGCGTCGAGTTGCGTGTTCTGATAGGTTGCCAACGGGCTGTCCGCGCCACTGGCGAACGGCCCACTGCTGTGCGCCGCAGTCCACATATAGGTCGCACCGTCAGGGAAGCGGATCACCACGTCGTCACGGGTCAGGTTGAGCAAGGCGATGTCATCACCGAAACCATCGGGGGTCTGCTGGAATTCGACATTCTCGATACCGAGATTCTGACGCCAGAATTCCATCGCGGCCTGAAGCGCCCGGTTATTGAATTCGTCGTTACCACGCGGTGTCACCCGAATCTTTGGCAGATTTGCGGCGCTGCCATAGGTCGATTCGGCCAGCGCGGCCTGGGCTGCTTCAACATCGTAAGGGTAGCCGGTCAGTTCCGGGTCCCAGCAGTTCAGCACATCGTCCATTGGCTGGGTCGTCGGCACACCGCTCCCAGGAATCGGGAAGGTCGCCTGGAAGACTGCGTTCCAATCGACGGACAGGATGAGCGCCTTGCGAACGTTGACATCGTTCGTGGGTTCTGCCGCCGGGCTGAGCCAGAATGTATTGAACCCCACTACCTGAATAGGACGGAAGTAATCCGGCAGTTGTTCACGCAGGGCCGAGGGGATCGGGGCAAGGCTGACATCAATCTGATCGTTGAGTACCATCGCGCCGATGATCTGCGGGTCGGGCACGAACTGGAACGTGATTCTATCCAGGTATGGACCTTCGTCCATCCACCAGTTCGGGTTCGGGGTCATTTCCGCTGTTTGCAGGTTCTGATCAAAGGCTGTCAGGATGAAAGGCCCGTTGACGATGGGGTTATTCTCTGGTTTCCAGTATTCGTTGTAGCCATATTCAAGCACTTTATCGGCTCTCGCAACCGACATGTGCGCAGTGGCAATGCGCCAGTAGAAGGCTGGGTCAGGATTCACCAGTGTGACCTGCACGGTGGCGTCATCCAGCGCTTGCAGGCCGCTCACTTCAACGGACGGCGCGTCGGCAGCGGCAGCGGCTCTGGCATCGGCGAAACCGGACACGTTGCCGAGGTAGCCGGTGATACGGCCCACCGCATTGATCGGTGCCACCTGAATTTGCCACGAATCGACCACCTGCTGGGCGGTCATGGGGGTGTCGTCTGACCATTTGGCGCGCGAGTCGAGCGTGAATGTCCAGACGGTGCTGTCCTCGTTTGCTTCCCAGGACGCGAAAAAGCCCGGTTGCAAATTCAGATCCGCATCAAAGTACATGGGCGGCACATACTGGAGTGTCGTCCAGTTCTGCTGGTCAGCACCGGCCTGGAGATTGTTGAAATCAAATGAAGACGCCCCCGACGAGGCCGTCGCGATCCGTAATACCTGTTCACCATCCTGGGCCACAGCGCCAAATGCGCTGAAGAGGAGCGCCAGGAGGAGTGTCAAAATGGTTAACTGAGACTTTTTGTACACTGCAACCACTCCTTAGATATTTTTAGCAAAGTCTTTATCTGCTGTGCCTGAGTCATGATAGTCAGGCGATGAAAAACAGCACCCTGCACGGCTTCATTGTCCTTTTAGCATTTTTGGGTTTCACATCCTCCCTTATAAGAAAAAATATCCCAGGAACTGACCTAACCTCGGGGGGGTTGGTCAGAGTGCTCGCTTAAAAATAACGCGAATATCGTCGATGGTGATCGTGCGTGGATTGTTGCGCAGCAAACGCTGCACCTTCCACGCGCCATCGACCAGTTCATCCAGTTGTTCGGGTCGCACCCCGACATCCTGCATTTTCTCAGGGATACCCACATCCCGCGAAAGCTGTTCACACAAACGAGCGCTTTCGCCGGCGGCATCCCGCAGAGACAGATTGCCAGTCGGCAGCCCCATCAGCGCGCTGACTTCCGCAAATTTGGGGATGTCCCCCAACAGGTTGAATTCGATGACATAAGGCAGCAGCAGAGAATTGGCGACGCCGTGTGTCACCCGGTTCAGCCCCTGCAACGGATAGGCCAGCGCATGAACGGCGTTCGTGCCGGAATTTGCAATTGAAATTCCGGCGTAAAGGCTGCCGAGGGCCATTCCCTCGCGTGCTGCCAGATCATCACCTTTAATCACTGCGGTTCGCAGATGCGTTGCAATCTGTTGAATGGCTTCTCTGGCGAAGGGTTCGGTCAGTCTGGTGGCGTTATTCGCTGTGAACGATTCAATGGCGTGGCACAGCGCATCCACCCCGGTAGCCGCCGTGATGTGGGGCGGAACCGAGCGCGTCAAAGCCGGGTCAACCAGCGCCACCTGCGGGACGATCAACGGGCTGACCACCGCTTCTTTCGCCCGGCGTTCTGGCACGTAAAACAGGGCATTGGGTGTGACCTCCGCACCTGTGCCGGACGTGGTTGGAATCAGAATGCATGGCAGAGACGCCTGTTTCACCAGGCCGGTTCCGAGATAATCTTCGACCCTCCCGCCATTGGTCAGGAGCATGGCGACGGTTTTGGCGGTATCCAGAACACTGCCACCACCCAGACCGATAATGACATCGCAGCCTGAATCCTGAGCGAAGGTGACACATGGGGCTATGCTCTGGATGGAAGGCTCAGTTTCGACATCCAGATAGGTGGTGGTGTTCAGGCCGGCCTTATTCAGATGGCTGTGTAACTCATCCACCAGCCCGGCAGCCTGCAATCCATGATCGCTAATCACCAGTGGATGTGCGCCACCCAGATTCCGCACATGCTCACCCACTGATTCGACTGACCCGCTGCCAAAAATCACAAGAGACGGAATTTTTAGTGCTGCAAAAACAGGCATTGCTTTGTCCATAATATCTATTGGTAATCTGTCTTAAGCCAGTTCAATCCTGACATTCAGCGCTCGAATTGCATCCAGTTCATGGGCTGGCGCGCTGACATTCGTAATCAGTTGATCGAACGCCTCAATAGGTGCGACGCGCCCCAGGGTCGCCACACCGATTTTGGAGCTGTCCACAATCACGGTCTTGTGAGTCGATATATCCATCACACGCTGCTTCAGCGGAATACGATCCAGAATACGGTTGGTAACTCCAAAAGCTGAGGACACCCCGCCTGCTCCGATAAAGGCCCGGTCACAGCGAATGCCATAGATTCGCAGGGCCTCCAGCGCCATCACTCCGGTGAAACTCTGGGATTCCACATGTAGCTCTCCGCCAATCACAATGGTGTGAATATGGGGTATTTCCCACAGATGATTGCAAATGTTCAGGCCGCAGGTGACGACGGTCAGGTTCTGTTTGGTGGCGAGGAAGGGGACAATATGTTCGGTAGTCGTACCCCCATCAATGAAAATAACTTCACCATCCCGCACTGTCGAGGCGGCAAGCTGGCCGATCTGCGTTTTTTCGAGCGAGTGCGTGATCTGACGCATTTCAAAAGGCGGTTCAAGCTCGGACTCGATCACCGCGCCGCCATGCACGCGATGCACCATTTCAAGTTCCTGAAGTTCTTCAAGATCACGCCGGATCGTGGATTCGGAAACACCAATCTGGTAAGCGAGGTCACGAACCAGCACAGCCTGATTGGACCGCAGAATATCGAGGATATGTTTGTGGCGCACTTTCTGAATGCGGTTATGATGATTTCGTAAATCTTTTTCCATAATAGAAGCTGTATATAACCTTATTTTCTGACTGACCAGTTAGCGTCAAAACGCGCAAATATGAGCAGCAAAACACGTTATTTCCTAGATATTAGACAGCTATTGATTGATTGTCAAGTTTTTGCCGGGTCCTGCGGCTGTTCTTGAGAGAAATTGCGCGCTTTTGCGGGAATGCTGTATAATAGCCAAATCTTTTAGTAGAACATCTTTCTTGCAAGAAACATTATGGAGTAATCTTATGTCTTTTTTTGTGCCAGATGGCGCATGGCCTATTCTGTTAACCCCGTTTACCGATCACAACAAGATTGATCTGGATGGTATCGACTCTCTCCTTGAGTTTTACCAGGGAGTCGGAACTCCGGGTGTTCTTGCGCTGGGGCAGGCGAGTGAGGTTCTCGCCCTTAGTGACGCAGAACGCTTCCAGATCGCGGAACGGGTTGCGCGGCATTCATGCGGTAAACTTTCGCTGGCCGCTGTGGGCAATTTCGGTCAAACTCTGGATGAACAGGCTGTATCGCTCAGGCGCATGGTCGAAATGGGTATTGATGTGGCGGTGGTTGGACTGTCCCTGCTGCCCTCGCCCGATCAGCTTGACGAACAGTTATTGACGCTGGTGGAAAAAACCGGTGATTCCGTGCCGCTAGGAATCTATGAACTGCCAGAACCGGAGCATCGTTTGCTCTCCCCCGAACAGGTTGCCCGAATTGCCCGAACTGGCCGCTTTTTCTTTATGAAGGATACTTGCCGTCAGGTGGAGCCGTTTACGGCCAAAGTGAATGCCGCCAAAGGCACACCGCTTAAACTGTTTCAGGCGAATTTGAAGGTACTCCCACCGTCCATGCAGGCCGGCAGTCATGGTTTTTGCGGCTGGATGCCTATCGTCGCGCCGGAGTTGTGCGCGCAGGTGGTTGATCTGACCAATACGCCGCCGGATATTCGGCAGCAGGCCCACGAAAAACTCATGGACTTCCAGACCATGCTGATCGAACACGGTTTTCCGGCATCCGCCAAATATTTGCTGACACATCGCGGGGTGAGGATACGTCCTAACAGCCGTGTCGAGCCTGCCAGGCGTTTCACGGATCACAGCCCCGCCGCGCTCGATGCCTATTTTCAGGCGCAGCAGCCATACCTGTCCGTACCTGTGAGTTGATATTCCACGCAGGATGGCGATCATGACTCACCGTAAACCCGTATTGGCCGTAACGATGGGCGACCCTGCCGGAACCGGCGCAGAGATCATTGCGCGTACTGTCGGCGAACAATCCGTTGACCACCTGGCGAACCTGATCTGTATTGGTGACGCGCAGATGATGACAAAGGCGTTCGGGATTGTAGGACTGCCCGGCGAGATACGCGCCATTGACGATGTGGACAAAGCTGAGTTTGCGCCGGATACGATCAATGTATTTGATCTGGCAAACATCGATCACCGGGCGCTGATGCCAGGGCACATCCAGGCGCTGGGTGGGCAGGCTGCCTTTGAATACATTGATCTGGCGATCAGGCTGGCGCTGGCAAACCGCGTGGATGGGGTTGTGACCTCGGCCATTCACAAGGAATCCCTGCATCTGGCAGGACATCTGTACGAAGGACATACGGAAATCTTTGCCGATAAAACCGGCAGCCGGCGGGTCACGATGATGCTGGCCGCCGGCGATTTTCGGGTTACTCATGTGAGTACGCATTGTTCACTGCGCGAAGCCATTGAGCGCTGCAAGACAGAGCGCATCCTCGATGTGATCCGCCTCACACATCACAGTCTGAGGCGGATGGGCATCGCCAACCCCCGGCTCGGTGTGGCCGGGCTGAACCCGCACAGCGGCGAACAGGGTTTGTTTGGCACGGAAGAAATTACGGAAATTCAGCCCGCCATTGACGCTGCCCGCGCCGAAGGGGTCAACGTGTCTGACCGGCCTGAACCGCCGGACACGGTCTTTGTGCGCATGAAAAACAACCATGCCTTTGATGCTGTCATTGCTCAGTACCATGACCAGGGCCATATCGCCGCCAAGATTGTCGATTTTTTTGGCGGTGTTAATATCACACTGGGGCTGCCGATCATTCGGACTTCAGTCGATCACGGTACAGCTTTCGATCTGGCCGGGACCGGCAAAGCCAGTACCACCAGCCTGATCCGCGCAATTGAGTATGCCTGCCGCCTGGCACAGCAGCCTGAATAATGATGTGAGGTGTCCTGATCATGAGAATTATCCGTATTGACGATGCGGTCGTTCCTATAAAGTCCGCGATTCGCAACGCGGTCATTGATTTTTCGCAAATGACCACGTCGATTATCCGAATTCAAACGGATGTCCTGCGGGATGGCAAGCCTGTCGTGGGGTATGGGTTTAACTCCAATGGCCGTTATGCCCAGAGTGGGATACTGCGGGACCGCATGATCCCGCGTCTGCTCAAGGCTTCCCCGGAAGCGCTTCTGGATGACAGCGGAACCAACTTCGACCCGTTGAAGGTCTGGGACGTGATGATGGCGAATGAAAAGCCGGGGGGACACGGCGAGCGTTCGGTTGCTGTTGGCGCGGTAGACATGGCGATCTGGGATGTGATCGCCAGGATTGAAGGCAAACCCCTGTATCGTGTCCTGGCGGATCGCTACCGGCAGGGGCAGGCCGACCCGGATGTGTTTGTTTACGCGGCAGGTGGCTATTACTATCCGGGCAAAGACCTAGCCGCCCTTCAGGATGAAATTCGCAGCTACCTTGATCTCGGTTATCGGGTTGTCAAAATCAAAATTGGCGGTGCGTCCCTGGATGAAGACCTTCGGCGAATCGAAGCTGTTATCAGGGTGGTTGGGGAAGGCCGGCGGCTGGCGGTGGATGCCAATGGCCGGCTGGGACTCCGTGAGGCAGTCCGTTACGCAGAAGCTCTTGAACCCTATGATCTGTTCTGGTATGAAGAACCTGGCGATCCACTCGACTATCTCCTCAACGCAGCCGTCGGGCAAGCCACACACCGGCCGTTAGCCACAGGAGAAAATATCTTTTCGCTGATTGACGCCACCAACCTGATTCGATACGGCGGGCTTCGTCCAGATAAGGATTTTATTCAGATTGATCCAGCTCTCAGCTATGGCCTAGTGGAGTACCTCCGCATTCTGGACATGCTGAAAAAATGCGGCTGGTCGTGGCGGCGCTGTATTCCGCACGGCGGGCATCAACTTACGCTGCACATCGCGGCTGGCCTGGGGCTGGGGGGCAACGAATCCTATCCGCACGTTTTTCAACCCTTTGGTGGCTTTGGAGATGAACTCAAGATTGTAGATAGCCGCGTATGTCCGCCCGAAGTGCCGGGCATCGGCTTCGAACTCAAATCAGCTTTGATGGACTGCTTTAAGTCCTATTTTGACTGAAGCCCTGGACATCGAATGGTGTGGGTATAAAGGGTGCAGGCGATAGATACTAAAAATTAATCGCTTGGCCCCAACGGCCACCTGCCGCTGCCCGGATAATTCACTATGCTCTCGGCTGTTCAGCGTGAAATCTTCTCCGTCCTGAACCCCCTCCGTAGGACTCTGCTGCACACCCGAATTCGGCAGCGGGGTACGGAAAGCGCAGGCCGCCCTCAGTGCGCGCAGTCCCGTTATTTTCACGAATGGGAGAGTACGCGGATCAGAAGGATTCGCCAGGATTTTGGCGCGCACGGCCGGCAGGCTCAAGCGCCCACGCAGTGAATTGACCAATCACTTGACAACTGCGACTGCGGCAGATAGTATAAGAGTATACTTGTATATACAACTGAAGATTATTGAAATAATGGTAGTTATGGCTCTGATCCGGCGGCCGGGTTGGGATTGGTTCGCAAACGCACACGACCCTGCTAGAATTCACGTATTGCGAAATCAGAGCTGGTGGTCTGTTATGGTCGATAAACGTTCATCCATCCCTTTATATATGCAGATTCATGATCTTGTGTTTCAACACATTCAGGAGGGGGAGTATCTTCCCGGCGATCAGGTGCCATCGGAGCTTGAGATTTCGGCACAGCATCAGGTTAGCCGCATGACTGCCCGTAAAGCGCTTGATCTTCTGGTGGCTAAAGGACTGTTGTATCGCACACAGGGCAAGGGCACTTACGTCGCGGAAAATACGGTGGCGTTCAGATTGTCTACCATGCTGAGTTTTAGCCGCACACTGCAAGCGCAGGGTTATCAGGTTGAAACACAGGTGTTACGCAAGGAAATTATCCCCGGTGCGGCGGAGGTACTCAAAAAACTCCAACTGCAACCTGATAACCGTGTTATTGTCATTCAGCGCCTGCGGCGGGTGCAGGGCCAGGCGGCGACTATTCATACTTCATTTCTTGAGCAGCGTACTTATGAACCCATTATGCACGTCGATCTCACACAGGAATCTCTGCTCGATCTGATTCAGAAAATCTCCCGCACGGATATTGCCTATACCCAAGATTCCGTGCAGGCCGATGTCGCAACGGCAGAAGAGGCGGACTGGCTGGAAATCACGCCGGGCAGCCCGGTGCTGCGGGTTGAGGGGGTCGCCTATTCTGAGAACGGCCAGCCCACACGCCTGACCAAAGCGGTTTATCGCGGCGATATGTTCAAGCTGATCGTGCGCAATACGGCTGAATTTGCCACCACGCTGCAAATCTCAGACACCCTGACTGCCGGAAAGCGTGCCTGATGTTTATGGGCGTGGATGTGGGCAGCAGCAGTTGTAAGGTCATGGTGATCGAAGCCAGCGGCCAGGTCATCGCCAGCAGTTCCAGCGATTACAGCACCCACTACCCGCATATGAACTGGGCCGAACAGCACCCGGACGACTGGTTTCGTGCCGCTTGCAGCGCGATCCGCGCCTGCGTTCAGCAGATTGCCCCGCGCACGGTAACGGCTCTGTCAATCGCTGGCCCGGCCCACAACGTCGCTCTGATGGATGACGATGGGGCCATTATCTACCCGACCATTCACTGGTCTGATCTGCGCAGTGTGCCGCAGTCGGAGCGTCTGGAAGCGATGTGTGGTGGGCGTGTCTTTGAGATCACCCACTGCCGTGTCAATCCCTCATGGACACTGCCGCAGTTACTGTGGCTCAAGGAACACGAACCGGCAGTTTGGTCCCGGCTGCGCAAAATTCTCGTGACGAAGGATTACGTGCGCTACCGGTTTACCGGTATCTACCAGACCGATGTCTACGACGCTATCGGAACGCAGTTGTTCGATGCCAGGGCAGGCGAGTGGTCGCGGGAAATTTGCGCGCTGCTGGATTTTGACCCGGCGTGGCTGCCCCCCCTGGCCCCGGTGACACACATCAGCGGCACACTGCTGCCGGAAGTGGCTGATCTGACGGGCTTGTCGCCGGATATGACTGTGGTCGTGGGCAGTGGGGATTCAGTGGTGGAAGCCTTTGGCATCGGCGCCATCAGGCCGGGTCACTGCCTGGTCAAACTGGGAACCGCCGCCAATGTGAATCTGGTGACAGCCGGGCCATATCCGTCGCTCGAATCGCTGACTTACCGGCATGTTATTGATCCTTTCTGGTTCACGATTACGGCGACGAATTCTGGCGCGGCGACCATGCGCTGGTTCCGTGACACATTCTGCCGGCTGGAAGTTGAACAGGCGGCAGCCGCCCACACCAGCGTCTACGAACTGATCAATCAACTCGCGGGTGACGTGAGCGCTGGCAGCGACGGTCTGCTGTTCCATCCCTACCTGATGGGCGAACGCTCACCGTACTGGGATCCGCATTTGCGCGGCAGTTTCTTCGGCATCCGCGCACAGCACAGCCTGCACCATTTTGCGCGGGCCATTCTGGAAGGGGTCGCCTTTTCGATCCGCGATTGTCTGGGCGCGGTGCGGCAGTTGGGCGCGCCCGTGACCGATTATTTCCTGATCGGCGGCGGCGCAAAAAGCACTTTATGGCGGCAAATCCTGTGCGATGTACTGGGCCAGCCGCTGCGCAAACCGGCAGTGGAAGATGCGGCGTTCGGCGCGGCGCTGCTGGCCGGGGTTGCGGTGGGTGCGTTTGACACCTGGGAAAGCGCGGTGCAGACCTGCGCCCGTGACGAAATTATCCTGCAACCGGACCCTGCAAAATGTCTGCTGTACGATCAGCTCTTTGAGGTCTACCGTGCCGTTGCGCAGGACCTGATAAACCACAGCCATCACTTAACGCGCATATTTGGAGGGAACCCTGCATGAAAATCCGGTTGCCTGATCCGCCACCGCCCAAAAATCTCGCGGATTATGACAGCGCGCTGCTGGGCGAAATCTATCGCCGTATGTATCTGATTCGCTATTTCGAGCAGAAAG
>CAZKIB010000100.1:0-16132 GCA_964552425.1 uncultured Anaerolineaceae bacterium
TCTTTGGCTCTTGACCTGCCTCAGCTCGAAGCTCTTATCCCGAACTGAGGTTATCGTAAACTGCTGCCGCCGCAGGGTGTTTACCTGGACCTGATGAGCAGCTACCGTTCACACCTGCCGGATGATGTGCCGGCCAGCGGGGTAGTGGGGCTGGGCATGAACGCGGTGGAGATGGCCCAGAACCCGCAGTTGGACCAGTATGTGGTTCATGATCTCAATCTGTCGCCTGTGCTGCCCTTTGAGGATACGGTGTTTGATGCGGCAGTCTGCGCCGTGTCGGTGCAGTATCTCACACAACCGGTTGAAGTGTTCGCTCAGGTGTACCGGGTGTTGAAACCGGGCGGCGTGTTTGTGGTCGCGTTTTCAAACCGCTGCTTCCCGACCAAAGCGGTGCAGGCATGGTTGGCCGGGAACGATGCACAGCACGTGGCACTGGTGACGGGATATTTTGCGAACTCGGCGAAATGGCAGGGGACCACGAATGTCGCCAAAACCGGCGCGCATGATCCCCTGTATGTGGTCTGGGGTTACAAATCAGGGCTTGCGGCAGATCAGGATACGGCGTAAACCGAGCAGCGGCATCAGCGTATGGCGGGTGTGAGCTTCGATTTTATCGCCCCATTCGATCAGCTTCTGTGGCCCGCCGGGAATGAGGACGGTGGTTTCCGCCTTTTCGATTTTGAAGCCGGCATCCTGAACCATGCGCTTGAGCCGGCCATAACGCACGAAGCGGTGCGGCCCTTCAGAATGGTGATAGCCGGTGATGGCGGCCAGGGCATGAACGGGTTCCCACAGCACGTTGGGGGTTGTGAGGATCATGGTTCCGCCAGGCCGGGTGACGCGCCCCAGTTCCTGCACCAGCAGTTCCGGCATGGACAAATGCTCGACAGTCTCGAAACACAGCACGGCATCAAACTCGTGATCGGCAAAGGGTAAACGATAGCTGTCGAATTTGACCCACTCAAAATTCTCGAAACCGCCTTCGAGTAAGCGCTGTTTGCAGATTTCGCCCATTTTTTCGGACACATCCGCGCAGACCGCCGAACCCACCCTGCCATGCTGGTAAAAATAGAGTGTGCCGTTGCCGGTGCGCGCGCAAATATCCAGCACCCGTGCGTTGGGTGGGAGGCCGCTGAGGCGCAGACCATCGACAAAGCGGCGGAAATAGGAGTAGGTTTCCGCGTTGATGTCGTCGTAATCTTCGGTGCGATCCCAATGCGCGCCGACAGCTTCCAGCGACCAGTGGGGTCGCAGCCAGTGCCCAATCTCGGCCAGGGTTTTCGATACGACGGATTCCTCATGCGAAGCAGTTTGGACTGGTTCGCGCCAGGTTTCAAAGCGGGCTTCGCGTAACCCTGCGCGCTTGACAGGTTTTGAGGCATCCTTCCACGTTTTGCGGGCAGTATCGAACAGTGGGCCGATGATGTGGATGGGGATATGTTCCACCACACGCCGGGCGAGGGATGTGCCGCAGATCAGAAACAGACCCGAAATCACCCCCTCGACCAGTTTTCGCGACAGGGGGATGTGTGCTGGCCGGTAGCCGTAATCCGGCACAGGTTTTCCCGTGAGTTTGCGCCAGCCCATGCGGATAAACGCGCCGCGCTTTTTGAAGTCGATCATATGGCCGTGCATGGACATGGCTTCGGTCATATCCACCGGCTCCAGTTCGAGCAGACTCTCTGACTGCATAGCGCGCAGCAGGTTTTCGCCGCGTTCGGTGCGGGCGACCACTACCGAGTAGCCCTGCCGCAGCGCTTCATAACGCGGACTCCAGGCATCACCCACCGAGATGTCGGTGAGTTCATTGGTGAAATCGACACTGTAGAGCGTGCTGCGGGTGATGTAAAACGGAATCAGATAGTTATAGTAGAACTTCTCGGCTTTAAATTCCTTGCCGGAACGGGTCCTGATGGACAGATAACCGGGCCATTCGCCTTCGCGGTAGCGCAGGTGGGTGATATTGTGGATGTTGTGAACGCCGTTGGAACGCAGATAGCTTCTGATGGCCTCGAAATACATATTCGTGCCGGTGTATGGGCCGAGGATGTAGTCGATTTTTTGAGCCGCAGGATGGCCCACCTGCTGCAAACGGCGCACGGCGGCGACCTGATCCGGCAGACCAACAAACGCCAGCCGCCCGTCGAAATTTTCGATCCGGCTCAGAATGGCGTTGACCGGCACAGGCTGGTAGACACTCTGGCTGGCAGCGAGAATGTCCTCTTCAGTGGTGGCAATGACCGCTTCAGCCTGCCAGGGTTTGGGCTGGCCCTGCCGGACGGTGACAGCGCCATCAATCAGGCCGGAGCGCAGCAGATAGACGAGCGTCTGGGTGATAACTCCGCCGGACGCGCCCTGCCGCCGGACATCGGGCACGGCAGAATAACCGACGAATGCCTGACGAAAATTCCCGACCAGCCAGTTTTCCGGCTGGCGGCCAAAGACCGCATCGTTAAGATCGGGGTAGTTCAGACCCTTGCCGGGACAGGCGGTGAAGGCTTCGGCTGGCAGGGCGGGATTGGCTGTGACCGGTTCCGGCAGGGGGCCGTTAGGCGTTTCCGTCATGCGCAGGGAGCCGTTGGAAAGCCCTACACATAAGCCGCAGTGCGTACATAAACCGGGTCGAATCACTTCGTCCCGCAGGCGTATCCAGGTATGGGATTCAGTCATGTCTCGTCGTCACGATAAATGTTGGGCACGCGCCGGTTGATGAGTTCTGCGATCAACCCCAGCAGACCGACCTGAATGCCGGCCATTGCCAGAACGACAGTGCTGACATCGGCCAGCTCTTCAAAGATGAACAGGCTGATGATGGCCCAGACCACCGCAGCCATCAGAAAAAACGCACTGAGCGGTACAAAGATTTTCAGCGGCGCGAAGTACAGGGCGATGCGCAGCACCAACTGGGTGAAATTGAGCGTATCCCGGATAGGGCGAATCTTGGACTGGCCGATGCGGGCGTGATAGTTGATGGGGATATAGTCCACCAGATAGTTATTGGTGAGCATCCCCAGTGTGATGGTGGTCGTGAACGAAAAGCCATCCGGCAGAATCGAAAAGAAGCGCAGCGCCACCGAACGCCGGAACACGCGCAGCCCGGAGTTCAGATCAGGAATCGGCTCTCCGGCGACAAAATTCGCCAGTTTGTTGAGCGCCCACTTGGCCGGCTTGCGTTGCAGCGGGATGCGCACGTGTTCGCCGGTACGGGAACCCACAATCATATCGTATTCTTTTTCCAGCAGCGTGCTGATGAGTTCAGGCAGGCGCTCATTAGGGTACGTTCCGTCGGCGTCTGTGATGCAGATGATGTCACTGCTGGCGTGGCGGATGCCACTTTTGAGCGCTGCGCCATAACCCCGGTTCACCCGATGGCGAATCACATGGACATGTGAGAACCGATGCGCGGCGGCGGCGGTGTTGTCCTTTGAACCGTCGTCCACCACAATAATTTCGCAGGCCGGGTGCGCAGCGAACAAAGTGGACAGTTGTTCCAGAACAGCCGGCAGACCACCTTCTTCGTTGTACGCCGGGATGATGATCGAAATGGCCGCGGGATGTTCGGTTAGCGCTTCGGATGATGACTGTTCCGTTTCGATCATGCGCGCACGCGATACAGCGTTTCGCCCGCCTTGGGCACGAACAAAACACCTTCGTCCTCACGATTACCCCAGTCTTCCGGTCTGATGTCATCCGGGTTGCGATAACCGAGGTTGAGAGTCTGGCAGTCTTCTCGCGAGAGGCGCGATGCGAGTGTCACCTGAATGCGCGGGGATTCGATGCCGTTTTCAAACTCGCCAATGCCCTTGACGTGGGTGCTGTGGGCGATCACGCTGGTGGGATAATTGCGATAGGTGTCCCACTGTTTGAGGAAATAGGGCAGCACATGATAGCCCAGATCATAGATATAGCGGCCATGTGTGATGCTGACGGTATCCAGATGGGGCGCGTAGATAATGAGTTCACCGCCGTCGGCCACCGCCGGTTCGAGTTTGTACATGGCCTTACCACCGGTCCACAGTTCATCGTACATAGGCGGACACCATGACAGCACCTGATCGAAAGGTTTCTCGATCCAGCGGATATGATGCTCGCGGGAAAGATCGGCGGCGGCGGCCCAGGCTTCGAGATGATTGCCCACGAACATACCGGCCAGCCCGTTACCCACGACCACCAGACTCAGCAGCGTGATGGGTGTGGGCACAAACGTGGCCGCCAGATGGATCACATCGCGCACCGGGGTTTCCTTATAGCCAATGATCTTCATGGTGGTGATGAGCGCGCCCAGCCAGTGGAACTTGTTAATCATTTCGGGGCCGCAGATGCCAGGGAAGATATATTTTGCGCCGCCGGAAATGCCGACGACTTCGTGCGGGAAACTGGGGCCAACGATCAGGATATGGTCGTAGTCCAGGACTGCGCGGTTGACCTGCACCGGAACATCGCCACTCAGAGAGGGATGGAAGGCTGGCCCGGCGATTTCCTGCATCTGATCGTGCGTAATTGTGCCAATTTCGGCCAGCGCGGCAGGGTTATCCCATTCATGATTAAGAATGCCCACATGGGCGTATTTTGTGCGCCATTCTTCGAGCGTGATGCCGACCAATCGGCAGCGCGATTCCTCGCTGAGCGCCGGGTGCGTGCCGAGCGCCACCATAAAATCCAGCTTTTTGACATCGCTGAGGGTTTCGACCAGCATGGGGAAAAGCCGGGGCAGGGGGATCGTGCGGGTGTGGTCCGGGATCAGCGCGAGGACACGGGCATTGGCAAAGCGGCCGCGCAGCCCTTGTTCGAGGGTGCTGCGAATCGTTTCTTCATTCAATAACTGCCCATCAGGGGCGACTGCCTGTGCATGTAACATGGCAAAACCTTTCTATTGTGCGCACAATCTATTATAGCGCAGGCGTCCTTAATATTCGCAAGCACCACGTATAAAAACAGGCATCTACCCGAAGGTAAATGCCTGTCGTGTGCGCTGCCGCAGCGGGCGCGATTACATGTCGTTTGACGGGATCATGGAGTCCAGAGGGATAATCATGGCATCTTCAGGGGCGACGATTTCCGGCGCGGCGTTGAAGTCCATGACATTGACGACAATATCAAAGGTGAAGGTCGGCGCGGGGCCTTCGGCTTCTTCACCCATCATCGCCATCATGCCGGACATATCCCAGTCCATGTGCATTTCGGTGCTGTGGGTATATTTGTCGTCCAGGCCCACGACCTGACGCATTTCGAGCGTGATACCCTCGAACATTGGCCCCATCATGCCCATCGCGGCTTCCATTTCCTCGCCGGTCACTTCACTCATGGCTTCCATCTGCGCCAGCATCATCTGCTGGAAGGTTTCACTCTGGAACAGAGCCGCATAGTCAAAAGTGAACAGGAACACGGCGGCCTGCTGGCCCATCACGTCGGTGTCCTCCACCCGCTCGACACTCATGAATTCGCCCATGAAGGCGGGGTCCTGGAAGCTGTTCATGTAGTTTTCGAACACGGACGGATCCATCGCACTCATGTCGCCGAAACCACCGGACTGTTCGATGGCGGTCTGCATGAAACCTGCCAGATCAGCGCCCATCCAGCCGGGGGGAATCTCCGCATCCGGCATCACGGCGGCGACGTCTTCAAGGTTGATGTAGCCGAAGCCATCCACAAGAACCACATCCACTGAAAGGGTTTCAGGGATGGTTTGTTCCGGGGTGGACATCATGCCCGTGACTTCGGCTGGCAGTTCCAGAGTCAGGCTCAGGTTGGCAGACATACCCGTGAGCAGGTCCGCGAACCACTGGGACAACCCGTCCGGGTCGGCAAACATGGCCGCCGGGTTGTCCTGGTAAGCCATCAGGCTTTCCATCAGGGCCGGGTCAACGGCATAAGCGCCGTTCCCGGTCAGGCGGAAATTCAGGTTTTCAAAGGGGGCGTCAGGGATGTTGCCGATGGATAGGGTCATATCCATATCCATTGAGGCGGACTGCAAGCCCATTGCTGCGGTTTGCGAGTCCTTGAGAATCTGGCAGTCGGCCTCTGCGAGTTCACCGCAGAACACGGGGATTTCCTGCGCGAGTATGGCAGGACCGGTGATGAGCATGAGCAGAATAAGCAGCAGTCCCATAATAAGATAAGGCTTTCTCACTTGAATTACTCCTTCAGTGATCGCTATGCGCTGATTCCAGTATACGCCACTTCAGCCGTCGCGTTGCGTGATGACCGCCACAAAAGGGTCAGTAGCCCTATGATTAGGGGTTTTGCTCGAACAGCCAGAGGGTGTTATCCGGCGCGCTGAGATAGACCACACGGCGGCCATCGGCAGAGACAGACCAGTCGCCACCTGTGACGGTGAAGGTCGTCGCTTCACGGTCAATCAGCAGGCGGCTTTCATCCGTGAGCAGGTCATAATAAATCAGCGATTGACGATCTGTGGTGGGGTCAAAGGGAATCACATAGACGCGGTGGGCATCCCGCCAGCGCCAGCCGCCGAACCAGTTTAGCTGGCGGGCCTGCGCTTCGGGCTGTGTTTCGATGGTATAGACACCATTCAAAGCCGCGTCGGGGTTGCGGGTGAGATAAAACATCAGGCGTTCGCCACCGGGGCTGATGTCCAGGCCGCGCATCCAGGGCCAACTGCCGAGTGTGTAGCTGGTGTCGTCGCGGGTATCGAACACCGACAGCAGGGTGATGCGGTCTTCCAGCGGGGTGCTGATGAGCAGGCGGCTTTCATCCAGCCAGCGGGCCGAACCACCCGGCTGCGCCAGCACCCGGCGGGCATCCTGACCGAGCAGGTCGCTGACCCAGAATTCGGTGATGCTGTCGGGCTGGCCGGGAAGGACACTCTGGGCACGCACTTCCCACAGCAGGCGGCTGTTATCCGTACTGATGGCCGGGATCATACCCTGAGTCGGCACGTTCCATTCGGCCCCGTCACTGAGGCGATGGATCATGATCTGGCCGGCCAGCAGGCGAATCTCGTGGGTTCCATCTGGCGAGTGCAGCGGCTTTGGCGCCGGCCCCAGCAGGTTCGTGGGGCTGGCATCAGTTACCGACCATTCAAAAATGCTGGCCGCGCTGCCGGGTGTGCCATCGACTGCGTAGAGACGGTTGGAGTCCGTAGGATGCCACCAGGCGTTGTAACAGCAGCCATCGAAGGCAAACTTGCGCAGTGTGAACGAGACATTCTCAGGCAGCGGGGCGGGTTCCCGGCGCAGGGGTGGGTTGGGCGGGGCGTCCTGACCGCGCGCGGGAGGCCATGTGCTGGTGTAGGCGTTGAGGATGCGGCCACCAAAGGCCACGTTAGGCTGGTTGTCGATGCGCATCCACTGGCGGGCATTGAACATATCCTGCTGGAACAGGGTGGAACCAAATGAACCGATGGTGGTGAGGGTGTGCCAGGGCGCGTCGATATAATCCACCGGGTTCAGGGCGGTACGGTAATCTGCCGAGCGAATTTCGAGGTGCAGATGCGGGCGTGAATCGCAGGTGATGTCCGGGTCACCGGAGAGCGCGACGATCTGACCTTTCTGGACAAACTGGCCGGGCGCTAACCGGGGCGTGTCCAGCAGATGGCCGTACAGAGTCGTCAGACCGAGTGCGGGATGGCGCAAAATCAGGTTGTGCGGGGCAGACCCGAAGCCCATATCATCCACAAAAGCGACCTCACCATCGGCCACTGCGACCAGTTCCGTGCCACAGGGCATAGACAGATCAATGCCAAAGTGCAGGCCCTGACCGGCGCTGTACCATGCCTGCCCGTTATTGAATGCGCCGGTGGTGTTGCCATAGGGCTGGCCGAGCAGCCATGTGGATGGCCCGGCGGGCACGTTTACAGGAAGCTGCATTGGTTTTGGGGCTTGCGATCTGAGCGGGGATACCAATAAGAGGAGAGCAAGCAGAATCAGCCAGACACGAATACGCATGATGACCTCATACAATAAACCTCACAACAGAGTTAACTGCTGAAATTATACTCAGCCGTGCGAACAGGGGAAAACAAAACCGGCCCGCGCTGTGGCAGACCGGCATGTGCAGCGTATATCGTTGTGGGATCAGATGATCTGGTCATCGTCTTCCGCGAGGGCGGCGTCAATCTTCTCCTGCAAGTTGTCACCGTTCTTGCGATGGCCGTTGCCATTGCGAGAATAGGCTACTTTGTATTTGTCCTTCGCGTTGTTGCGCATGAGCAGGTAGATGCCCGCGCCGATCAGCGCCAGGGGCAGGATGGTCGACACCAGCCAGCTGTTGCCGCCGAAGATGAACAACTCGAAAAGTGCCCACAGACCGACAAACGCGATCAGGCCCCACTTGACCATGCCATCGCCGGCGCGTTCGGTACTCTCGCTGCCCTGCCGCCGGCCGATGAACACCAGCGCTGCGCCCACAAAGGCCGGGTAGAGCGCCCAGATGTAAGCCCAGCTTGACCAGTGCCCAGTGAAGTTCTGGTAGAACAAAATCGCGCCGGTTCCGGTGATGATCGCGCCGGGGACGGCCAGACCGGACGCATTGCGATCCCCATTGAACGCGGCGTACAGCATGGCCGCGCCCGGCAGCACCACGAACAGCGGCCACAGCAGCCCAAAAAAGCTGAAGCCGGTAATCTGCGCGAAGAGAAACAGCACACCCAGGCCGATTAACCCGATACCCATTGCATTCCGATTGTTGATGTTGCCTGTCATCTCAAAACCCCCTGACCAAACTTCCATTCTGCTCTTAATACGGAGACGGTTCGCTAAAAGTTGCATTTTCAGGACATAGAGATACAGGACTTTTCTTCACACAATTTTCGGAAGAAATTAAGACATCTGAAGAGCGTAAGGAGTTATGCTGTATTACAGATGTTCATTGAAAATTACATCGCAGCGCGAGGTTTGGGACATGGACTTTGAAATTTTTTGGCTCTCCGCTGAACTCGTGTTTGTCCGTTGGTTTTGCAGGCCCACGCCTGAGTCTGAAGACATGTATCTGTATGAACTGGAAACCCTGCTGGACAGCACCCGCACCCGGCAGTACATCCTCAGCGATCAGAGTCGCGGGGGTGTTCATGGCGCTGATGCTCTGTGCCAACTGGCAGAACTGACGCATCATACATGCTGGGGGGCGGCGGTATCCTATGGGCAGAAAATGGCTGAGGTGATGTATGCCGATGCGATGCGTCCATACACCAGGACCCTCAACCCTGAAACGCTGGTTTACAGTGTCGAAGATGCGCTCGATTATCTGGAAGTCCTCAAACCGGGCATTACTGCGCCAGTGGATCGTGAAATTCTGGAACTGCTGTACGGCTGATTGATTTGTAATGCGCCTGCAATGGCGTTTGTCTTATCTTGCCCTTGAGCCATTTATATACTCAGGGGCTTTTTTATGGCATTCGTCGCAATTGATTTTGGTGGAACCCGGCTGAGAGCCGCGCGTTTTGACTCTGACCTCCACATGCAGGCGCGTGTGGAAACCACGACACGCGCGCATGAACCCCCTGAAGCGGTGATCCAGCGAATTTTTGACCTGACGCGGCAGGTCTGGCCTGAAGATGATCTGATTACAGCCATCGGTATTTCCGCGCCGTGCCCGAATGCGTTTACCGGAACGATCAGCCATGCGGCAGTGCTTCCTCACTGGCACGACATTCCGCTGGCAGCCATCGTCAGTGAAACATTTGGCGGCGTGCCGGTTTTCATGGAGAACGACGCTAACCTGGGCGCACTGGCCGAATATCACCGGGGTGCGGCGCAGGGTGCAAACCCGGCAGTCTATATGACGATCAGCACGGGCATTGGCGGCGGGCTGGTCATCAACGGCCAGTTGTTTACAGGCAGAAACGGGCTGGCAATCGAACCGGGCCACACCAAATATCGCGGACCTGATGGAAAAATCTACAGCTTGCAGGATTTCGCCGCCGGTCCGGGTATTGCCCGACTGGCGCGGTTGAAACTGGCGGACAGCCGTGAGCCTTCCGTGCTGCGGAATATGGCTGAATTAACCGGAAAAGCGGTGGGCGAAGCGGCACTGGCCGGTGATGCGCTGGCGCGGACGGTTATCGAAGAGGCCGGCTGGTGGCTCGGTCTGGGGCTGATTAATGTGGTGCATATGCTGAACCCGGAAGCGGTGGTTCTGGGCGGCAGTGTGGTGACGCGGCTGGCTGATCTGATTCTGGACCCTGTCCGACGTATTCTGGTTGATTATGTGGTTGACCCCATGTTTTATCACGATAATCTGATCCGGCTGGCGGAACTGGGGGACGATGTGTGCCTGATTGGCGCGGCGTCGTATGCGCGGGACCGACTGCTAGCGCTTGCTCAACCGGAGCTAAAGTCCCATTAATGCGCGCCGGTTATGCTGGTCCCATCACCCGGATTGGGAGTGAACCACACGATGATTGGTACACATGTAACTGCGCGAACGAAAGTGTTTGAACATCGTTCGGTTATTGCCACGACGATGGAGCAGATGATCGCTTTTCACAATGACCCGAAGGCGTTGAGTCGACTCACGCCGCCACCCCCCCTGATGTTTATGCAGGTGCTGCGCGATGAACGCACCTCGCTCACAGCAGGCGAGCTGGAGTTTCGGCTCTGGTTTGGGCCGTTCCCGGTGCGCTGGCTGGCGCGGCATGAACCCGGTCCCACATCCACTTCGTTCATTGACCGGATGATTCAGGGGCCGATGGCCTACTGGGAACACCAGCATATCTTCGAGAACGTCGGCGGGGGTGTGCAGCTTGTCGATCATGTGACGCTGGCGCATAAACCAGGTCTGGCAGGTCTGGTCACGCGGCTGATATTCGACGGTTTGCCACTGAAGATGCTGTTTGTTTACCGTCACCTGCGCACCCGGCTGGCGCTGCGGCAGTAATCGGGCACTTCCCCAGGTTTAAGTTGCCATTTATGTTCCTTTGTTAGATTTGCAATATTCCGTATGCTGTGAACTCTGACGGGGGAATATGGGGCATACCAACAGACCGACGGTGGTTGTCATTGGCGCGGGTATTGGCGGGCTGACTGCGGCGGCGCTGCTGGCTCAGGCCGGTTGTTCAGTTACGGTGCTGGAAGCCCAGACCTATGCCGGTGGCTGCGCCGGGACATTCTATCATCAGGGCTACCGATTTGACGCGGGCGCAACCGTCGCCGGCGGGTTCCATGAGACTGGCCCGCATACGGTGGTCGGCAGACTGCTGGATATAGATTGGCCGGTGCGCAGACACGACCCTGCCTGGGTCGTCCATCTGCCGGATCGCGCGGTGGCTCTGACCCAATCGAACGACGATGTCCTGGCAAAATTCCCGGAGACTGAATCATTCTGGCATGAACAGCAAATACTGGCGGACCTGGGCTGGCGGATGTCCGCGCAGGGGATGCCCTGGCCGCCGGGCGACATTCATGAACTGGCACAGCTTGCCCGTGTCGGTCTGGCTCACTTTCCTGCTGACCTGAAAATGCTGCCGTATGCCTTCCAGACTGTCGCGGGGTGGCCTGGTCGCGGCGGATTATCCCTTGATCCTGTGTTTCGCCGCTTTCTGGACGCCCAACTACTGATTTCGGCACAGACCACCAGTGAGAGAGTCAATGCGCTATGGGGGGCGACGGCGCTTGATCTGGCGCGTCAGGGGGTCTATCACGTGGAAGGTGGCATCGGGTCGCTGGCAGTGATGCTGGTTGAGAAAATCCGCGTGTTGGGGGGCGAAGTGCTTTTTCGCCAGCAGGTGACACGGCTGGAAGTCAGCGCGGACCGGGTTGCGGGCGTGTACGTGCGCAAGGGGCGGCGAACCTCCAAAGAAGACTTTCTCCCTGCTGATTTCGTGATCGCCAATCTGACGCCCTGGTCGCTTGATGAACTTCTGGGAGAACACAGCCCACAGGCCCTGCGGCGCGAAGCCGCGCACCGTGCGCCAGGGTGGGGCGCGTTTGTGCTGCATCTGGGTGTTCAGACGGATCAACTGCCGGCGGACTGGCCCGATCATCACCAGATAATCACCTCAGTGGATGGGCCGCTGGGGGAGGGACGCAGTATTTTCATGTCAATGTCGCCGGTGTGGGATCACTCCCGCGCACCCGAAGGCTGCCGTGCCGTGACGGTGACGACGCATACTGCTGTGCAGCCCTGGTGGGATGCGTTCGCGCAGGACCCGGCTGCTTATGAAGCGCGCAAGGTCGATTATACCGAAACCCTTCTGCGGGAGATCGAACATGCGCTGCCCGGATTCCGAAACAGTATCCTGCTCACGCTGCCCGGCTCACCCCTGACGTATCAGTTTTATACCGGCCGGCATCTGGGCATGGTCGGGGGCTTCCCCATCACCTCGTTGTTTCAAGTGCGCGGTCCACGCACGGGAATCGCAAACCTGCGGCTGGTGGGCGATTCGATCTTTCCCGGCCAATCCACCGCCGGCGTTTCGTTGGGCGCGATCCGCGTTGTGGGTGATGTGCTGCGCCGACTGCCGCTGGCCCGCTCTCAGATTTACCCGGTTTCGGAGACACTGCGCCCATGAGCGTGCCGCCTGTCATTCACTGGTTTCGGCGCGACCTGCGTCTGACCGATAACGCCGCGCTGCAATCCGCACTCAACACGGGAGCGCCGGTCATTCCGTTGTTCATTTTTGACCCGGCTGTTCTGGAAAGCCCAAGTTATGGCGCGCCGCGCATGGCCTTTATGTGGCGGGCGCTGCGATCTCTGGATGCTGGTTTGCAGCAGCGCGGCAGCCGCCTGCTGGTCCGGCAGGGTGAACCCGCTGTCGTGCTGCGCGAGGTAATTGAACAAACCGGCGCGAGTGCCCTGTACTATAACCGTGACTACACCCCTTATGCGCGCCGGCGGGACGCCGCGATTGCAGGTGGTCTTTCGATCCCGGTTCATGACTTTGATGATGTGATTTTGCTCCCGCCGGGCAGTGTGATGAAGGCGGACGGTGATCCGTACACGGTGTATACGCCGTTTATGAAACAGTGGAAGACGCTGCACAAGCCTGCCATCATTCACGGCCCGCCGGGGACATTCTTCAGGTTGAGCGCTTCAGACTGGCCCGAAGTACGCCACTGGGAAGGCAGCCTGCCTGATGCGAGCGAAACTGCCGCCCATGCGCGCCTTACGGCGTTTCTGGATGGCCCGATTTACCAGTACGAGGAAAGCCGCAACCGCCTGACACCGGACCCGTTTGAGGTTATGGATACGTCCTGCCTGTCCCCATACCTGCGCTTTGGCCTGCTTTCGCCGCGCCAGCTTTACTGGGCTGCGCGCAGTGTTTATGACCGGGCACATTACAGTGATGAACGGCGTTCGGTGGAAGTGTGGATTAACGAACTGGTGTGGCGCGAATTTTATGTCCACATTCTGTATCACTTTCCGCACGTGGACAGAGGCAGTTTTCGGCGTCAGTACGATGGTCTGGAATGGCGAGAAGCGCCGGAAGAATTTGCCGCGTGGCAGCATGGGATGACCGGCTACCCTGTAGTGGATGCGGCGATGCGGCAGCTCAGGACCATCGGCTGGATGCCTAACCGGGCGCGCATGATCGTCGCCAGCTTTCTGACCAAAGACCTTTTGATCGACTGGCGCAAAGGCGAACGTTATTTCATGAACTGGCTGATTGATGGCGACCCGGCTGCGAACAATGGTGGCTGGCAGTGGACAGCGGGAACCGGCACAGATGCACAGCCCTATTTTCGCATATTTAACCCGGTGATGCAGTCCAGGAAATTCGACCCGGATGGCGACTATATCCGCCGGTGGGTTCCCGAACTGGCCGGTGTGCCGGCTGTGTACATTCATGAACCCTGGAAACTGGACACGCCGCCCGTCCGTTATCCGCCGCCTCTGGTTGATCATCACCTGGCGCGTGAACGCACCATCGCGATGTACCGGGCGATTGAACCGGAAAAAGGCTAGGTTCTGTTGACGTTTCGCTTATTTTATCGCCGGACGCTCAAAGCATCCGGCTGCCAGCCGTCAAAAGTCCCCTCAAGGGGACTCTCAAAAGGGCGCTTCAGCGTCCTTCCCTAAAGGCTTAGCCGTAGGCTTTCAGCCTGCGGTGGAAAATGTCAACACAGCCTAGAATTACCGTTTTCGGTTGTCAGCTAAATCAGAGGTCTCTTCCAGAATACATACGCTCTGGCTGGCTTTTCAGCTTTTTCTGACAACTGATGACTGATACCATGTGACTCGATCATGGTCATGCAGAGAGTTCTGATTTCAGGAAGCGCAATTTGGACATCTACTACTGCGATCATTTTGTGCTGCCGCTGCCGCCCGAACATCGTTTCCCGATGGCAAAATATCGTTTGCTGCGCGAACGAGTCGCGGCACAGCTTGTCCCGCCGAATCGGCTGCTCGAACCGCTGCCGGCGACGGATGAGGACCTCCTGCGCTGTCACAGCCCGGAATACCTGGAAAAAATTACGACGGGTGAGTTGAGCAGCAAGGAAGCGCGGCGCATCGGTTTTCCCTGGTCCTTGCAGATGGTGGAACGTTCACGGCGCTCGGTAGGTGGAACCATTGGGGCGTGCCGCAGCGCCCTGACAGACGGCGTGGGGGTGAATCTGGCCGGTGGGACCCACCATGCCTATGCCGGTCATGGCGAGGGGTACTGTGTGTTTAATGACGCGGCGGTGGCGGCCAGAGCGATGCAGGCGGCAGGGCTGGCGCGGCGTGTGCTGATGATTGATTGTGACGTGCATCAGGGCAATGGAACCGCCGCAATTTTCGCGGATGATCCTGACGTGTATACGTTTTCCATTCACGGAGCCAAAAATTTCCCGTTTCACAAGGAGACCAGCGATCTTGATGTGGCCCTGGATGATGGCGCAGATGATACGATGTATCTTGAAGCGCTGGAGCAGGGACTGCGGCGGGCGGTTCCTGACGCTGACGCGGACCTTGTCATTTACCTGGCCGGCGCGGACCCGTTTGTAGGGGATCGTCTGGGGCGCATGGGGGTGAGCAAGGCGGGTCTCGCGGAACGTGACTGCCTGGTCTTTGATACGTGCGCGCGCTCCGGTTTGCCCACAGCGGTGGTGATGGCGGGGGGCTATGCGCCGAATGTGGAGGACATTGTGGACATTCACTTTGAGACGGTTCGAACGGCAGCGCGCTTTGCTTCATAACCCATCACTTAGAGTGCGTTAATCTTGCACTGCGGGTTCATTCATTTACCTGTTTATAATCCTCTCTATGACGGTTCAATCGAACTGTTACAACAACACAAGCTGGGGGAACAGCTTTTATGACTGTACAAGTTCAGACCTGGGAGAACCAGTTGTTGGCCTGGGCGTATGAGGCGTTGGAAAGTCACATGCCGCATACGACGCTGACAACCAACCAGCATTCGCTGCAATCGGCGTATGCTTACTGTAACAATATCACCCGCTTTCACAGTCGAACCTTTTTTTTGGCATCAGGTTTGCTCCCACCGGAGAAACGCCAGGCTGTGCGCGCTCTGTATGCCTTCTGCCGCATTACGGACAATATTGTGGACGACAACATCGACCCCCATGTTGCCCAGACGCAGTTGGCACACTGGCGTCAGGCGGTTCTGAACCCACACCCGCCCATCGGGATGCCGGTGGCGCTGGCGTGGGCGGATACCGTGCGCCGTTACCGTATTCCGCGTGGTTACATTGAACAGCTCATCGACGGTGTGGCGCGCGATCTGGACCAGCGACGTTATGCGACGTTCGCTGATCTCGCGGAATATTCCTACGGTGTGGCATCCACAGTGGGCCTGATGGCGATGCACATTATCGGGTTCCGCAGTGAAGAGGCGCTGCCCTACGCGGTCAAACTGGGGGTGGCTTTGCAGTTGACGAACATCCTGCGCGATGTGGCAGAAGACTGGCGCAATGGCCGCCTGTATCTGCCGCAGGACGAACTGGCCGAATTTGGTCTGTCCGCCGCCGATATTGACGCTGGAATAGTGGATGATCGCTGGCGGGCGTTTCTGGCGTTTCAGATTGAGCGCAATCGGGCGCTGTACGATGAATCGATGGCCGGGATTGCGATGCTCAACAGCGAGGGACGTTTTGCGATTGGCGCGGCTGCCGAGCTTTACCGGGCCATTCTGGAAGACATCGAAGCGCATGATTATGACGTGTTCAGCCGGCGGGCAGCAGTAAGCAAACCCGGCAAACTCAGGCGTTTACCCTCCATCTGGTGGCGCGCG
>CAZKIB010000100.1:16158-16430 GCA_964552425.1 uncultured Anaerolineaceae bacterium
TTTGACTTTGATTTTCTGGTGGTGGGCGCGGGGCACAACGCGCTGGTGTGTGCCGGGTATCTGGCGCAGGCTGGCTTCAGTGTCGGTGTGCTGGAACGGCGGCAGGTGGTTGGCGGCGCGGTGGTGACAGAAGAAATTGTCCCCGGCTACCGCTTTGATCTGGGCGGGTCGGCTCACATCCTGATCAACCACACGCCAATTGTGGAAGACCTGCAACTGGCGCGTTACGGGCTGGATTATATTGATCTGGACCCGTTGTTTTTCGCGCCGTT
>CAZKIB010000100.1:16440-21938 GCA_964552425.1 uncultured Anaerolineaceae bacterium
GGATGGCAGTCATATCACCATCTGGAAAGATGTCGATAAAACCTGCGAGAGTATTGCGCAGGTCTGCCCGGAAGACGCCGACGCTTACCGCCGGTTTATCGACAAATGGCAGCCGGTGGCGGCCAGCATGGTGGAGGCATTTCTGCATCCACCCACCCCGCTGAACGTGGCAAGGTACATGGTGTTTGGCAGCGGCATCGGGCGCGACCAGCGTTTCGACCAGCTAACGGACATTCTGCGTGGATATGGGCAGGTGCTGCGCGAAGCGTTCAAGAGTGAACAGGTACGCGCACTGATCGCCTGGATGGCGGCGCAGTCTGGCCCGCCACCGACTGAACCGCTGTCCGCGCCGTTCGCGCTGTGGCATCCGATGTATCATGTCAGTGGGATGAAACGGCCTCGCGGTGGTTCTGGCATGTTGACGCAGGCCCTGGCCCGCATGATTGAGGATCACGGCGGCAAGATTATCACCAACGCGCCCGTAAAACGTATTCTGGTGGATGCAGGCCGCGCAGTGGGTGTTGAAACCGAAGACGGTACAACTTTCAGCGCGCGCGCGGTGATTTCCGGGGCGCACATCCAGACTACCGCCCGTATGCTCGGCGAGAGTTTGCCACCGGCGGCGCAGGGCTTGCTGGAGCGCGCCCGCATCGGCAACGGTTTTGGCATGATCGTGCGCTACGCCATGAATGAACTGCCGGATTACAGCGCGCTGCCTGGCACACCGGGGCCTCAGCATACCGCGCTGCAATTGATCTGCCCGTCCCTGCATTATCTGGACCGGGCATACGGCGACTATCTCGGTGGCGTGCCCTCGCGTGAACCGGCTTTGATCGCCATGACGTTTTCAGCGGCGGATGCAACCCTGGCCCCACCCGGAAAACACACCCTGTTTTTGTGGGGGCAGTATTATCCTTATGAACTGGCGTCTGGCGCTTCGTGGGATGATCTTGCTGATGAGACCGCCGGCCATATGCTGGATACCCTGGCACAGTATGCCCCGAATGTCAAAGGCGCGGTGGTGGATAAGCTGATCGAAACACCGTTATATCTGGAACGCACATTGGGGCTGCTGCGCGGGAATGTGATGCACCTGGAAATGTCGCTGGACCAGATGTTTATGCTGCGTCCGGCGCTGACCATGAGCAATTATCGTGGTCCCGTAAAACATCTGTATTTTACCGGGGCAAGCACTCACCCCGGCGGTGGCATTATGGGCGCAGCGGGGCGCAATGCCGCCTCCGTGATCTTGCACGATTTTTCGCGCCGGGAACGGCGTTTCTGGCAGAGGTAAAGTGATGACATACGCTGGTTTTCTGCTTCGCTTTGTGGGGATTCCGATAGCCATTCTGTTCGTGTGGGCGGTGCTGGATGCCCGCCGCAGCCGGCATTTGCCGTCCGGGCTGCGGGGTTGGCCGGTGTGGGTCGCGCTGCTGGGGCACAGTCTGGTCGCGCTGATCTATACGACACCCTGGGACAATTATCTGGTCGCCAGCGGGGTGTGGTGGTACGACCCTGCCCTGGTCACAGGGATCACGCTGGGCTGGGTTCCGCTTGAAGAGTATGTTTTTTTCGTGCTGCAACCGATTATGACCGGTCTGCTGCTGGTCACGGTTTTTCGTTACACAGCACTCAATGAACAGCCTTTGAACAGCCGTGTTCGTCCAATCCTGCTGGTCGGGCCAGCGATTCTATGGCTGGCGTCGGCTGTCATGCTCATCAGTCAATGGCAGCCCGGAACCTACCTGGGCCTGATTCTGGTCTGGGCGCTGCCCCCGGTGATGCTGCAACTGGCTTTTGGGGGTGATATTCTGTGGCGTCACCGGCGCGTGGTTTTTGCGGTGATTGCCACATCCACACTTTATCTGGCGACAGCGGATTACCTGGCGATAAGCTCTGGCACATGGACGATTGACCCGGCCCAGTCGCTGGCAGTCCCCAAACTGGCGGGTGTGCTGCCGCTGGAGGAGTTTATCTTCTTCCTCATGACCAATATTCTGGTGACATTTGGGACGACACTGGTGCTGGCGGAGGAGAGTCACGCGCGCTTCCGTGCGCTGGTACAGCGCCTGCGTTCGCGTTCTGGCGGGGCGGAAAAGAACCATGTCGATCTGGCAGTTTAACGAAACTGTTTCGCGGCGGCTGCTGGCGTGGAATGTGGTCAATATTGTGGTGGGAGTCGCGCTGCTGCCATTCGGGCGTTACTGGCGCGGTCTGGGCAGTCAGAATATCGGCTGGGGATTGATTAACATTGCCATCGCGGTGGGCGGGCGTTATTTTGCGGAGCGACGCTTGGCTCAACTCCCACAGCCGGATGCGCCTGCAACCACGAAGCAGGAGGCCAGCAGCCTGCGCCGCATCCTGTGGATCAATGCCGGGCTGGATGTGCTGTACATGTTGGGTGGTCTGCGGCTGGCAGGTACACGCGGACGGAATGATGCCCGGTGGCGCGGGGTAGGGCAGGGAATTGCCATTCAGGGTATGCTGTTATTCATCTTTGACGTGATCCACGCGCTGCTTGTGCCGGATAACTGAACGTGCAGATTTTTGATCAGGCTTTTCAGGGACCAGAACACGAGCCATTCTTCTGGCGGGCTGAAGGTTCCAGCGCCGCGGCCCTGCTGGTGCATGGTTTTCCGGGGACACCGGCGGACCTGCGCCCGGTGGGTGAAGCCCTGCACGAGGCCGGCTGGACGGTTCAGGGACTGCTGCTGCCCGGCTTCGGTCCCCAGATTACGCGCTTTGGTGACTACGGCTGTGAGGACTGGCAGGCGGCGGTTCACAAGGCGCTGGTCGCATTAAAACAGCAGTACGAAACGGTGCTGCTGCTGGGTTTTTCGCTGGGCGGTGCGTTATCGCTGCATGTGGCGGCTGTCGAACCGCCGTCCGCGCTGATTCTGCTGGCTCCCTTCTGGAAACTGGATCATGCGTTGTGGTACGCCGTTCCATTGGTGCGGTGCGTTTTACCTTCATTTCCAATCTTTAAGGTTATCAGGCCCAATTTTAACGACCCCGAAATCCGCGCTGGAATCCTGAAGTTTGTGCCGGATGCCGATGTCGATGATCCCAAAGTGCAGCAGGCGATCCGCGACTTTCGGCTGCCGACCCGCATGTTTGACGAAATCCGCCGGGCCGGGGTGGCGGGCTATGCGGCTGTCCCGAACCTGCGCGTCCCCAAACTGGTCATTCAGGGTTTGCAGGATGAACTGGTGCTGCCGCGCATCACCCGCCAATTGGTCGGACATCTGCCACCCTCGGTGCGGTATCTTGAGGTGCAGGGCGATCACGATCTGCCCGATCTGCTGGCTCCCGGATGGCCGGAAACCCGTGAGGCGATATTGGTATTCGCGGATATAGCGAGAAAAAGCAATGTGGGGTAGAACAGAACTATTCTGCTACCCTGAATTTAATGGAACACCGGTATGGAATGGGATCATCGTTTCGCGGCCCGCACCGCCCACATGAAACGCTCCACGATTCGTGAAATTCTGAAACTCACTGCCCAGCCGGATGTGATTTCGTTCGCAGGCGGCCTGCCTGCGCCCGAATTCTTCCCGGTTGAGCGTGTCAAAGAGGCCGTTGATCTGGCCCTGTCTGAACGGGGACAGGTGGCCCTGCAATACAGTACCACCGAGGGGATGCCTGAACTGCGCGCGCTGATCGCCGAACGGCTGTCCGATGCGCGGATCACGGTTAACCCGGACAATATTCTGATTACCACTGGCTCTCAGCAGGGGCTTGATCTGGTCGGGCGGGTGCTGCTGGATGAGGGCGATCAGGTCATTGTCGAGAACCCCACTTACCTGGGCATGTTGATGGCATGGAAACCGAATGCCCCGCGTTACAACGCGGTCCCCACCGACGCCGATGGGCTGGATGTTGAGGCTCTGGAACCGCTGCTGCGCCAGAACCCGAAACTGGTGTATGTTGTTCCGAATTACCAGAACCCCGGTGGTTTTACGCTGAGTCTGGAACGGCGCGAACGGCTGGTGCAGCTTCTGGCGCGCTACGAAGTGCCGCTGGTGGAAGATAATCCCTATGGGGAGCTGTGTTTTACCGGTACGCCGAAGCCCTCGATTCTGAGCCTGGACGCTGCCAACCTGGGCATTCAGACACCTGATGGACACGTGATTTACGTCGGTACATTCTCCAAGATATTATCGCCCGGTTTGCGTCTGGGCTTTGTGGTTGCTTCCGCCCCGGTGATTGACAAGCTGGTGCAGGCCAAACAGTCGGCGGATTTGCACACCAGCACGCTGGATCAGTTTATCGCCTATGAAGTGGCCCGCGAAGGCTTCCTTGAGCGGCATGTGGCGCATTTATGCGAGGTCTACCGCGAACGTCGGGACATCATGCTGGCAGCGATGGAACGGTATTTCCCGCCGAATGTCACATGGTCGAAGCCCGACGGCGGGTTATTCCTGCTCGTGACTGCGCCGCCCCAGGTGGATACGACGCTGCTGCTGGCCGAGGCAGTCAAACGCAAGGTGGCCTTTGTGCCGGGCGCTGATTTCCATATTGATGGCGGCGGTCAGAACACATTCCGGCTCAACTTTTCCAATGCGAAACCGGATATGATTGAGGCCGGTATTCGACGCCTGGGCGACTTGCTGAAAGATGCCGTCACCCAACCCGTAAGTTAGTTTCCGTCCGGCTAAATTAAAGGTGCTGACGCTCTATGGACTGGGACAACCTGTTTTCTGATCGTGTGAATCGTCTGGAACCTTCCCGTCTGAGCGCCATTTTTCAGATGGGCCGCAGCGCAGACATCATCTCGCTGGCCGGCGGCGTGCCTGACCCGGCGTTTTTGCCAGTGGAGCGCATTCGTGAGGCGACGGATACGGTGCTGGCCGAGCGGGGTGGCGAAGCCCTCAATTATGGCAATGGGCAGGGAATCACGGAACTGCGCGAGTTTCTGGCGGCGCGCATGTCCACACCGTTCATGCAGGTTGACCCCGATAATGTCATCATCACCAGCGGTTCACAGCAGGGGCTTGATCTGGTGGGGCGGGTGCTGTTCAACGACGGTGACAAGGTGCTGGTGCGCAACCCAACCTATATCGGTTCGCTCAACGCCTGGAAAGCCTATCGCCTGAACTGGCAGCCGGTGTTCAGCGGCGGGATTACCGATGATCTGGATGCTGTGATGCAGCCGCGTCCCAAGATGTTTTATTTTGTTGCGGACTTTGAAAACCCCACCGGCGACATGCTCAGTATTGAACGCCGCCGGGCGCTGGTTGATGCTGTTGGTAAATATCATGTGCCAGTGCTGGAAGATAACCCTTACGGCGAACTGCGCTTTGAAGGCGAACGTATCCCCACGCTGCTGGAACTGGATGCTGAACAGCATGGCAGCGGCGGCATTGGCGGGCATGTCATTTACGCCGGGTCCTTTTCCAAAGTGCTGTCGCCGGGTCTGCGGGTAGGCTGGCTGGTGGCCGATAAACCGCTGGTCGCCAAGCTGATGCAGATCAAACAGGGCGCGAATCTGTGTTCCA
>CAZKIB010000101.1:0-3876 GCA_964552425.1 uncultured Anaerolineaceae bacterium
AGCTTGGGGCTGTTATCGATAATGTAATTTTCCAGATGATCGAGCCGGATACCGTCCGCGTCCACATCAATGCCGTGCAGTTGAACGCGGCGGGTGCGGGCAATGTCGATAATGCCCAGATAAGTCGGGTTTTCGGTGATGACCACCTCGCCTTCGGACAGGATGGCCTGAATAATCAGATCAATACCCTGCTGCGCGCCGCCGGTAATCAGCACCTGGTCACTGCTGCAACGGATACCCAGCGCGCTGACGTAATCACGCACCGCAGCCCGCAGCGGGCCGTAGCCTTCGGGTGGCTCATAGCCCAATGCCTTCGCGCCATCGCGGTCCAGCACGGTGTTGATGGCGTCCCGCAGGTGATGGACGGGGAAAAATTCAGGTGACAGCGTGCCATGACTGAAACTGATGACCCCCGGCTTGCGGCCCAGACGCATCATTTCGCGGATGGAACGATCCGGCGTGGTGGGGGTCTCATCCACGACGGTCTGATGATGTCCATTGGTGGTCGCGGTCCCGTTGCCAGTATCCCCCGCCACGAATGTGCCGCGTCCGGCATGAGCGCTCAGGAACCCCTGTGACCGCAGTTCCGCATAGGCGTTAACCACGCTGATACGGCTGATATTAAGCTGCCGGGCCAGGTCACGGCTGGCTGGCAGGCGCACCCCGGCGGGCAAACTGCCGCTCTCAATCTGCATACGGATGTGACGGATGAGCTGGCGATAGATGGGTTCTTCGCCGTCACGATCCAACGGGATGCTAAGATTAATCTGGTTCATGATAAACAATTGGCTCCTGGAAGCTTTTGTTGAGTTATTCTAATGCCTGCGGTTCTTACATTATACCACTTAGTACCAAATTGGTTTGACGAGATTACCACATTTTATTGGATGAAAACCGCCTTTTCCCCTACGCCATAAGCTGAATTGCTTCAGCGCGCGTGCGGTTGTACTATGGTAGATGGAAGGAGTGATCAGTTGTCAGAAAAGGCGCTTACTCCACACGCGCACTCCGATTGATCGAGCGGTGGATTCAAAAGGCGGCGCTTTCGACGATTAAGTACGGACAAATAAGGGTCTGTGGCCGGGCGCAGCGCAATGCGCCCCCGCAAACCTGAAGAATTTTTTCGTCTGTACTTAGTTTGTAAACTGACGACTGATAACTCCATGTTACGTCCGTATCACAACTGGCATGATGAGGGTAATTGATCTCTTTGCGGAGCAAATTGCATGTCTGATCTTGACGCTTTTATGGTCCAGGTGCAGCAGAATATCAAGCTGTTATCGTCTTCGGACGCCAAAACGCGGCGCAAAGCGGCGACCTGGCTGGGCGAGGCCGGCGAACCGAGCGCCATCACCCGCCTGAAACAGATTTATGAAGAAGACCCGGACGCCGGGGTGCGCCAGGCCGCTGCCTATTCGCTGGGCATGTTCCGGGCGCTGGAGGAGGGCATGAACGGCCCTAACAGCGACGCGGTCTATGACCGGCTGGAAGACATCGCGCTGCGCGGCAGAATGGGGCGGCGCGTGCCCGTGCCGATGGGCTGTGTTTCACGGATTATCGTCGCGCTGGTGGTTTCGTTGGCGGTGATTGTCGCATTTAATTTTTTCGTATGGCCGCAGTATGGCAACCAGATCGCCAGCCTGCTGGGTGTGGAAGCCGAGGCCGAAGCCGGCGGCTCGCTGCCGCAGTCGGAGAGTGAATCGCCAGCCGCTGCGCTCAGTACCATGCTGGCGGCGATCCGTGCCGACGCGCTGACCTTACAGGCGCAGTACAACACACCGGATACGCTGGATTGTCAGGCCAGTTTCGAGAACCCCATCGCCTATGATTTCAACACGCTCGGCGACCAGCCCGCGCTGACGGACATCGCGGCCCGGCTGAACGCCCAACTGGTACAGTTGGTCACGGCCAAATCACCCTATCTGCAAACCTGCGCCGCCGGGAACACCAGCCTGCCAGCCGATCAGGCAGCAGTCCCGTTGACCACACTCGAAGCCATTCTGACAGAACTGGACACCATTGAACGTGATCTCGACGCCGCGCAAAGTTAGGACGATCAGGCCATGAATGTCGATCACTTCCGCACATTGTTCGAATACAACACCTGGGCGCACCGCCGCGTGTGGGACTGTGTGATGCGCCTGGATGAAGCGCAGTATCGCCAGCCGTGCGATTATTCGATTGGCTCTGTGCATGAACAGCTTGTGCATACCTTTGGCGCGGAACGCCTCTGGCTTCAGCGTTCCAAGGGTATCCCCGCTACAGGGCTGCCAAAAGCCGAAGAGGTGCCGGACCGGGCAGCGCTGCGGGCGGACTGGGATGCGCTGACAGACGAATGGCGCGCCTTTGTGAACGGCCTGACCGATGCCGACCTTGAACGGGTGATGACCTACACCAGCATCGCTGGTAATCAGACCCGTCACACCCCGCTCTGGCTGATGCTCATGCAAATCCTCAATCATGGCACGGACCACCGCGCTCAGACACTGGCGCTGATCCACCAGCTTGGCGGCGAAACCATCGCGCAGGATTTACTTTTTTACACCTGGGAATGATTCCAGCCCGGCCCCCTCTATCAGAATACTGAGGAAGGGGCCGGGGGTTGTGAATGGATTTAGCCGCCCGCGCACAGATTGGCGCAGGGGATGCCGTTGCCATCCGGGTCGAGCGAGGTATTGCCGGCTGCCAGACACGCCTGCGCGAACTCGCACGTCACCAGGAAATCGCAGGTCAGCGTCAGCGACGGACAGACCACTACAGGCGTGGGCACACCGGGCAGCGGCGTGACAATCGGGTTGACGGTGGGAGCGCGCTGTTCTGGCTGGCCGGTTTCAGGGTTGAGCGCCAGGGTCGGCCCGGTCAACTGCGCGCCGGTCACATCCGAGATCAGCACGGCGAAATCACTGGTCAGCGGTTCATTGAGAAAGTCGTCGCTGTGGCTGACAATCAGCAGATGCCGCCCGGTGACATTGGTGATAACCGGCCCGACGCTGAGATAATTCTCGCCGGTCACGGCCAGCCCGTTAGCGATAAACGCCGTTGTTATCGAACAGAGTCACGGAAATGCGCGGCGTGGCATTCCCGGCCACTTCCAGAAACTCGAAGCGCAGCGACTGCCCGGCGTTGGCGTCGAAACAGAAGCCGACCACCGGTGTGGCGGGATCAAAAGTGGTGCGCACCACCTGCCCAAGCGGGATGACCGGCAGCACATCGCTGGCTCCCTGATAGGTGAACAGACATTGATTCGGGCCGAGTTCCAGCGCCGGGGGCAGCAGTTCGTTGATGCGCTGGCGCAGTTCGGCAAACTGCTGGTCCGCCAGATTGACGGCTTGCAGCGCCGCTGTCACCGAAGGCTGGCCGACCACCGCGCTGTTGGGCGGCTGCGGGCGTCCACAGGCTTCCAGCCATAACTCAATCGACAGCCGGACGTTCGCCATCGCGTCATTGAACAGCTTCTGGATGGGGTCCAGAGTCGGGAAGTAGGCCGCATACAGCGGGTTCGGAATGTTGTAATCGGTGGGACGCGCCGGGAACGGCCCGCAGGCCACCCGCTCGCCGAGCGCCACGCCCGTCCAGATTCCGCGAATGGCATCCAGCGAAGGCTGCGCCAGGTCCACACGATCCAGCAGGAAACGCAGAGTCGCTTCGTAATCCTGCGCCGTCGCGTCGGAAAGCGGCGATTGATCGGCGACGATGCCATCAATGGGCAGTTCGATAATGCTGGCGTTGTTCTGAATGACCACATACTGCGTGGCGATCCAGCCGAGTGTGCCTTCAAAATTGACCTGTACCCAGGCGTTGTTGGCCGTGCGACCCAGCAGCGGGAACACGCTGTAGCGCGGCGCGTTCGCCAGCACCGGGTAAGCGCGGCTCGGA